>NZ_JBFADG010000018.1:0-115965 GCF_040641275.1 Streptomyces sp. NPDC021096
CCGAGCAGGCACGACCTGGCGACGCCGCGGGAGGCTGCGACTACGGCCGACCGGCGGGTCTTGGCTCACTCCGGGGGCTCTCCGGTACCGCGTCCGTTCCCGAAGGGAGCCCCCGTGATCGCTGTCGCCCTCCTCCTGCCCCCCGCGCTGCTGTGCCTGGTGCTCGCGCTGGACCAGTACGAGGAGCGCCTACTGAAGAAAGGATCCGGCAGGCCACGGCACGCGCTGCCCGTCCGGCACCTGCGTGCCGTGCCCGGCCCGCCGTCGCGCGAGCCGCCCCCGCCCGGCGACTCGGGCCGTGACGCCGATGCGGCCTGAGCCGGCGCCGCGAATTTCAGCCCGTCCGGCGCTTGAGGACCGGGGTCCGGGGCGGAGCCCCGGGAAACTGGGGGCACCTCCCAGCGGTAGCTGGGGGAGAAAGGGCGGGGCCGGGGCTCACTTCTCCCCGCGCGGCGGCCACGGGCGGCACTGATCCGCCGGACACGGCCCGGCCGGGGGCACCGGCTCAGCCCCCGTCGTCGTCCGCCTCCGCCGCGGCCCTGGCCTCCGCCTCCGCCGTCTCGGCCGCGCGCCGTGCCGCCTGCCACGCACGGTCCGCCCCGCGCAGCCGGACGTGGACCTCGCGCACGGCCTCGCGGGCGGCACGCCCGCGGTCCTCGGCGGCGGCCACCTCGGCGGCCAGTTCCTCCAGCCGCTGCCGCGCCGCGCCCTCGGCTTCCTCCGCCCGTTCCGCCTCCGCCCTGACGCGGGTCAGTTCCTCCTCGCGGGCGCGCAGTTCCTCACCGGCCCGCTCCGCCTTCCGTCGCGCACGGTCGAGGCCTTCCCGCCGCTGTTCGCGCCGACGGCGTTCGCGGGCCTCGGCCAGATCGGTGACACGTGCCCCGCCGCCCCGCTCGCGCGCCGGCCCGGGTGCGGAGGGCGTGGGCGGCGCCGCGAGGCGGTCCGCGGCGTCCGGGGCCAGCCCGGGGAAACCGGTCACCGCCGCCAGTGGTCTGGTCAGCCGGCCGGTGGCCCACTCCTGTGCCGCACCGGGATCCGCCAGGACGGCGTGGAGGGTCTCCTCGACCTCGCGCAGCACGTCCTCGCCGACGGGGTGCCCGGCCTCGTCCGCGAGCAGGCCGGCCTGCCGGGAGAGGGAGGCCACGAGGGTCCTCTGTGCGCGGCCGAGCTCACGCAGCCGACCGCCGTCCAGGGTCCGGTGGGCGTCCCGCAGCCCCTCGCCGAGGCTGATCAGCGCACCGGCCTCGTCCGGTCTCTCCCGTGCCAGGAGATTGCTCACCCACGCCGCGAGCGTGGGCCGGCGCAGCGCCTTGACGCGGCGGGCCAGTTCCCGGTCGCCGGCCCGTACGGCCTCGGCCGCCCGCCGGTCGCGGGCGGCCGTGAACTCCTCCGGCCGCAGCCGGAAGAGCTCGTCGGTCACGCTCTCCAGGTCCATGGCCCTTCCATCGGGTCCGTCCGGGCCCCGTACCGCCCGGCACCGACGAGTCTCCCGCCCCCGCCCCGCCCGCGCACGACGGCCGGGGCCCATCGGTCCCCCGTCGGGCCCCGTCGGTCCCCTGGCGGCGGGACCACGGCCGGGGCAGGCTGGGGTGAAGCGACGGCCAGCGGGAAGGCGTGGTGACTGCGGAGCCGCGCATCAGGTCGCGGAAACGGTCCCCGAGCGTTGCGGAGGCAGTCATGCGGGACGTCACGACACCGGCCCGGGCCTCGGCCACCGGTCTCACCGACGAGGAGCTGCGGGAGCTGGACGCCCACTGGCGTGCCGCGAACTACTTGGCCGTGGGGCAGATCTACCTGCTCGCCAACCCCCTGCTGACGCAGCCGCTCCACCCCGAGCACATCAAGCCCCGCCTGCTCGGCCACTGGGGCACCTCGCCCGGCCTCAACCTCGTCCACACCCACCTCAACCGGGTCATCAAGGCGCGGGGGCTGGACGCCCTGTGCGTCTGGGGTCCCGGGCACGGCGGGCCGGCGGTGCTGGCGAACTCCTGGCTGGAGGGGTCGTACTCCGAGACGTACCCCGACGTCAGCAGGGACGCGGCGGGCATGGAGCGGCTGTTCCGGCAGTTCTCCTTCCCCGGCGGCGTGCCCAGCCACGTCGCTCCCGAGACGCCCGGCTCGATCCACGAGGGCGGGGAGCTGGGCTACTCCCTCTCCCACGCCTACGGGGCCGCCTTCGACAACCCCGGCCTCCTCGTCGCCTGCGTCGTCGGCGACGGAGAGGCCGAGACCGGTCCGCTGGCGACGTCCTGGCACTCCAACAAGTTCCTCGACCCGGTCCACGACGGCGCCGTCCTGCCGATCCTCCACCTCAACGGCTACAAGATCGCCAACCCGGCGGTCCTCGCCCGCCTCCCCGAGGCCGAGCTGGACGAGCTGCTGCGCGGCTACGGCCACGAACCCCTGCACGTGACGGGCGACGACCCGGGAACCGTCCACCGGGCGATGGCCGCCGCCCTGGACACGGCCCTGGACCGCATCGCCGGCATCCAGCGCGCCGCCCGGCGGGCCGATGTCACCGAGCGCCCGCGCTGGCCCGTGATCGTGCTGCGTACGCCCAAAGGCTGGACCGGGCCCCGAGAGGTCGACGGTCTCCCGGTCGAGGGCACGTGGCGCGCCCATCAGGTGCCGCTGGCGGCCGTGCGCGACAATCCCGAGCACCTGCGCCAGCTGGAGGCGTGGCTGCGCTCGTACCGGCCGGAAGGGCTCTTCGACGAGCAGGGCCGGCCGCGGCCCGAGGTGCTGGCCTGCGTTCCGGACGGCGCCCGCAGGCTGGGGGCGACGCCGCACGCCAACGGCGGTCTGCTGCTGCGCGACCTGCCGCTTCCGCCGCTGGAGCGCTTCGCCGTGCCGGTCGACAAGCCCGGCGCGAGCCTGCACGAGCCCACCGCCGTCCTGGGCGGGCTGCTCGAGAACGTCATGGAGGCGACCGGCGAGCGCCGCGACTTCCGGCTCGTCGGCCCGGACGAGACCGCCTCCAACCGCCTCCAGGCCGTCTACCGGGCCAGCGGCAAGGCCTGGCAGGCCACGACCCTCACCACCGACGAGCACCTCGACCGGCACGGACGCGTCATGGAGATCCTCTCCGAGCACACCTGCCAGGGCTGGCTGGAGGGATACCTCCTCACCGGCCGGCACGGCCTGTTCTCCTGCTACGAGGCGTTCGTGCACATCGTCGACTCCATGGTCAACCAGCACGTCAAATGGCTGCGCGTCTCCCGCCGGCTGCCCTGGCGCCGTCCCATCGCCTCCCTCAACTACCTCCTCACCTCCCACGTCTGGCGTCAGGACCACAACGGCTTCTCCCACCAGGACCCCGGCTTCATCGACCACATCCTCAACAAGAGCCCCGAAGCCGTACGGGTCTATCTGCCGCCGGACGCCAACACCCTGCTGTCCGTCGCCGACCACGCGCTGCGCAGCCGCGACTACGTCAACGTCATCGTCGCCGGCAAGCAGCCCTGCTTCGACTGGCTCGACCTGGACCGGGCCCGCGCCCACTGCGCCCGCGGCGCCGGCATCTGGCCCTGGGCCGGCACCGAGAACGGCGGCCGGGAACCCGACGTCGTCCTCGCCTGCGCGGGCGACGTCCCCACCCAGGAGGTCCTGGCCGCCGCCCAGCTCGTCCGCCGGCACCTGCCGGACCTCACCCTGCGCGTCGTCAACGTCGTCGACCTGGCCCGGCTCCTGCCGGCCGGCGAACACCCCCATGGCATGACCGACGCCGAATACGACGCCCTGTTCACCCCCGACAAGCCGGTGATCTTCGCCTACCACGGCTACCCCTGGCTCATCCACCGCCTCGCCTACCGCCGCACCGGCCACGCCCACCTGCACGTACGCGGCTACAAGGAGATCGGCACCACGACCACGCCCTTCGACATGGTCGTCCGCAACGACCTCGACCGCTACCGCCTCGTCATGGACGTCATCGACCGCGTCCCCACCCTCGCCGTCCGCGCCGCGCCCGTACGCCAGGCCATGGAGGACGCCCGCACCCGCCACCACGCCTGGATCCGGGAGCACGGCACCGACATGCCGGAGGTAGCGGACTGGTCGTGGGCCGGCACATGAACTCCTGACGGCGGCTGGCCGGAACCGATCGGCATTGTTCCGAACATGTCTGCGTTTCGTCTCGGACCGGCAACGGGCTGAGTCCACCGACGACCGGTCGCCGTACCCCCTGGCGACCGTCCCGGCCGACCGGGACCGAATGACCTGGGGGAAACCATGTTTCACAAGCGCGTTGCCGTAGTGGCCGCCCTCGCCGCGGCCGGCGCCCTCACGCTGACGGCGTGCGGCTCGAACGACGACGCCGCAGGCAGTGGCGGTGCCACCTCGTCGCCCGCCGCGTCCGGCCCCGGCGCCAAGGCCGTCGCCGGGGAGGGCGACCGGGCGGGCGTGGGCGACCTGACCTTCCTCAGCGGCTCCGCCAAGCAGCACGGCGCCCAGGCCGGCACCGGCGACTGGGCCACCGCCGCGGGCGCACAGGCCTCGACGCCCGCGGCCCGCTCATGGGTCCAGCTCTCCGCGTCGAAGGCGGGCGCGCTGAACCCCGTCGTCGTCAACGGGGCCGGGTTCACCCTCTACCGCTTCGACAAGGACACCGCCTCACCCTCGAAGTCCACCTGCGACGGCGCCTGCGCGACCACGTGGCCGCCGGTGCTCGTCGCGCCCGGCAGCAAGATCTTCACCGAGGGGGTGAAGAAGTCCGCGGTGGGCGTGATCAAGCGGGCCGACGGTACGCACCAGGTCACCGTAGGGGGCTGGCCGGTCTACCGGTTCAGCAAGGACACCAGGCCCGGTGACACCAACGGCCAGGGCGTCGGCGGCACATGGTTCGGCGTGACACCCGACGGCAAGAAGGCCGGCCAGGGCTCCGCCAACCGCCCGCCCGCCTCCGAGGCCGGCCGCCCGCCGGCGTCACCGGCCAGCAGCGTGGTCCTCTTCGACGACAAGAACTTCGCGGACAACGGCGCCCAGGGCCTGGCGGGCAAGGGCTGCCAGAACGTCTTCCGCGACGACGTCGCCTCCTCCCTCACCACCACCGGAACCCTCAAGATCTGGTCCGAGGCCAATTGCAAGGGCAAGTCCAAGGTCGTCAACGGCGACGTCGCGGACCTGGCCACCATCGGCTTCGACAACACCATCTCGTCGGTCTTCTTCGGCTGACCCCAACCCAGACCACCCGCCGAGCACCCGGCCGGTGAGGCCTGGGGCCCACACGCCCCTCCCCCACCGGCCACGCCCGCGCGCTTGACCGGCACTTTCTTCAAGCGTTCCGGCCGCTGGCACCCCCTGCGACGCTAGGGTTCCCCTCATGCGGACGGACTAGCGCCGCATCTCAGTTCATCACGTGACAGCCGCCCGCCCGCGCGCCGAGGCGGCTGCGCATCTGGGGGGATCCATGCATGAGATGACCAAGGGAGCCAACGTCGGCCTGGCAGCGCTGAGCGAGGACGCCGGAGCCGTGATCGTGAGCCTGAGTTGGAGCAGCGCGGACGGGGACGGCGACGCGGACGTGTCGGTGCTGCTGCTGGACGACAACGGCAAGGTACGCGGCGACGAGGACTTCTTCTTCTACAACAACCCGGCCTCGCCCGACGGCAGCGTCCAGCTTCTGGGCAAGACGCCGACCGCCAACGGCAGCGAAGACCGGATCAGCCTCGACCTGACCGCCGTGCCGCAGGATGTGGAGCGCATCGTCATAGCGGCGAGCCAGTACGGCGGTGCCCGCTTCGGCGATTTGGACGACCTGCGGATGACGATCGCCGACCGGACCGGCGAGACGTTGCTCGGCTTCTCCATCCACGACGCCGGCGCGGAGACCGCCTTCATTTTCGGCGAGCTCTACCGCAGGGCCGCGGAGTGGAAGTTCCGGGCGGTCGGGCAGGGGTATCGCAGCGGCCTGGCGGGCCTGGCGACGGACTTCGGCATCAACGTCGTCGAGGAGAGCGACGAGCAAGTCGCCGACGACCTCACGGCGCAGCCCACACCGCAAGAGGCCGAGGCGAAGCAGCTCCTGGCGGCGGACGCCGCACCGGCACAGGCCGCTTCCGAACCGGCAGCTGGTCAGGACGCCGGGACCGCACCGACAACACCACGGGCCCGCGGCCCCCGTACGGCCAAGAAGAAGATCACGCTGCCGAAGGCGGCCAAGAAGACACTCGCCGAGAACGACTCCTGGAAGGAAGCCCGGCTCTTCCCCGTTCCGTCGCTCAAGAGCGACCGGGAACGCGAGATGCGGGCCACCTCCGTCCTCCTGTCGGTGATGGCACAGGTACCGGAGTTCGGACGCCGGCTCACCGCGGCCTTCGGCGCACCCGCAGGCCGCATGCAGACGTTCACCGAGGTCTCGCTGCCGCACGGCGACTCCCCCCTGCGTCCGGACGGTGTGATCCGGGTGGAGCGTGCGGGCAAGCTGTGGACGGCGCTGGTCGAGACGAAGACGAACGGCAACGCGCTCAAGTCCGAGCAGATCCAGGGCTACATGGACATAGCCGCCCGACGGGGCTACGAAGCCGTCATCACCTTGTCCAACGACGTGGCCCTGGAGGGCAGTCCGCTGGTCGAGGTGAAGATCGACGGCCGCCGCAAGCACAAGGTCACGCTGTGGCACCTGTCCTGGGTGGAAGTGGCCCACCAGGCGCAAATGCTGATACGGCACGAGGGCGTCGGCAATGCCACGCATGCCTGGTTGCTGCAGGAGTTGCTCCATTACCTCCAGCACGAGAACTCCGGCTGCCACGGCTTCCAGAACATGGGCCCCGCCTGGGTGCCGGTGCGCAACAGCATCGACGCGGAAACGCTCTGCCAGGGTGACCAGCGGGCGGTGGATGTCGTCGAAAGCTGGGAACGGCTCATCCGGCAGGTCTGCCTGCGGCTGGGCGGTGAGATCGGCCAGAAGGTCCTGCCCGTCCAGCGCGCCAAGCGCGGCACCGACCCGCACTCCCGACGCGCCGAGCTCGCCGACCGGCTGTGCGAGGAGGGCCGGCTGTCCGCCGCGCTGCGTATCGACGGCACGCCCGGCGTCCTCGCCGTCACCGCCGACCTGCGCACGGGAAGGCTGCGGACGTCGGTCGAGGTGCCGGCACCCGAGCAGGGCTATCCCCTCGCCTGGGCCAAGCGCCTGATCCGTCAGCTCGCCGAAGCACCGGCTGATCTCCACGTCGAAACCCTGGTCGAGGGCGCGAGCGGACCGCGCGGCACCCTGGAACGGCTGCGTCCCGAACCGGCCGACCTCCTGCCTAAGGACGGCGCCCGGATAGCCGGCTTCCGGCTGTCGCTGTTCAAGAGCATGGGAAGCACGCGGGGCAGCGCCGAGTCCGGCTTCATCCGCAGCGTCGACGACGCCGTGGACCGCTTCTACGCGGCCGTGGTCACCCATCTGACGCAGCTCGAGCGCCGCCCGCGTTCCGCCGTGTCATGACTCCGTCGGCCGGGTGCCCCAGCGGGTCATCCGGCCGAACGCGCCGACGCGGGTCGCTACCCCTCCGCCTCCCCGAACCGTGCCAACGCCAGCGCCCCCGCGATCGAGGCCGCGAAGCCCGTGGCGGCCAGGGGGGCGAAGCCGGGGCGGGTGGTGTCGCCGAGCCAGAGGACGCCGAAGAGGGCGGGCCAGACGGTTTCGCCGATCACCATGGCCGCCGTGGCCGCCGTGACCGAGCCGGAGCGCAGGGCCTCGATCAGCAGGAGGTAGCCGCCGAGGCCGGAGACGACCACGGCGTAGGTGGTCGGGGCGGTGAGGATCGCGGGGAGGGCGAGGTCCGGCAGGAGGCGGACGGCTACGGCGACCAGGCCGAAGCTCAGGCCCGCCAGGCCGCCCAGGAGGGCCGCGCGGTGGTGGTGGACGCGGTGGGTGGCCGCCCGGCCCAGCAGGGCCAGGGCGAGGGAGGCGCCGAGGGCGACCAGGCGCAGCTGTTCGTCGCCGGTGCCCCTGCCCTCGCGGCCCGCGGCGATCGCCAGGAGGGCGAGGCCGGCGCAGACCGCGGCGACGGCGCACCACTCCGCGGGGCGCAGTCTGATGCCCAGGACGGCCGCCCCGACCACCGCGGTGACCGCCAGGGACGAGGCCAGCGCCGCCTCCACCACGAACAGCGGTACCGAGCGCAGGGCCGCCAGCTCGGCCACGAAGCCCAGGGTGTCCAGGGCGACGCCGGCCAGGAACGGCCACTGGCGCAGGGCCGGCATCAGCGCTCCGGCGGCGGTCCTGCGGGCCCCCATCGCCTGCAGAACCGTCGCCGCGCCCATGCAGATCGCCGCACAGAACGCCAGCACCACGCCCGAGACCATGCGCCCACCGTAAGGGCCGGGCCCCGCGTTTCCCGGGATTTGCCTGCGGGCCCCTACCGCAGCTTTCCGGCGGTGCGCAGGGCGGCCAGTACCGTATTGACGGCCTCGGAGGACCGGTCCTCTCCGGTGGCGCGCTGGTGGTAGTTCAGGCCGCCCGGATTCTCCATGTTGACCTCGATCACGTACGGGAAGGCGAGGTCGATGCCCACGTAGAAAATGCCGTAGCCCATCATCTGCTTTCCGAGGCGGCGGACGAACTCGTCCTCCTCCGGGGTGAGTTCGAGCGGCTCGTACCGGGCGCCGACGGTGGCGTTGGCGCGGTTGTCGTTCTCGCGGGGGAAGCGGAGAAAGCCGGACACGGGAGTGTCGCCCGCGAGGATCACGCGCTTCTCGTTGGTGCGGATGTTGGGGATGTACTCCTGGACCGCGGCGTAGCGCTTGGCCATGCCGATGATGTCGCGGCCGTAACTGACGTAGCGGGAGTTGGCGTTGCCGGTCGCGGAGCTCAGCAGCGCCGAGCTGTTGCGGTCCTTTCCGTTGACGACGTAGACGTCCGCGCCGCAGCCCTCGTTGGTCGGCTTGACGACCCAGGAGCGGTCGGTGTCGGACTCGACGAGCCCGTTCAGGACGTCGTAGTCGTTCGAGACGTACGACACGGGCAGGTGCTCGGCAGGCACGATGGCACCGAGGTTGATCTTCGAATTGAGGTAGAACAGCGCGGAGGCGTCGTTGACGAACGGCACCCGCTGGTTGAGCAGCCACAGCAGCTGGAAGTAGTCGGTCTTCGCCTCGGGGTGCGTGCCCGCCAGCGCCCACACCAGGTCGAAGTCCTCGGCGGAGGCATAGGACTCGCTCAGCGTCGGGAAGTCGCCGCCGGCGGTGAATTCCTCGGACAGCTTCATCCGGTCGCACACGACGACGGAGTCGTGCACGCAGAGCGTGTCGATGTCGCCGATGTACACCTCATGGCCCTCGCGGTACAGGGCGCTGGGGATGATCGAGTGGTTGTCGAGCTTGAATTTGTACGCTTCCGACACCAGGACCAGGATTTTGTAGGGCAACGAACTCACCTTTCTCAGTCAAAGAAGGGGCGTCAGAAGGGGCGTCAGGAGGCCGGGATCTCTTCCAGGTTCTCCATGAGCCAGGCCTCCGCCTCGTACAGGCGCTCCTCCACCTGTGCGCTGTCGGCGCCGCGCACGATGACGAAGCACAGGTGCGACGCGCTGTAGAACGTCACCGCGTCGGGCGCGAGCTGCTCGTTCACCTCGTAGTGGTGCACCCAGTCGAACGGCGGCCTGCCGGGCGCCCGCACCGGGCGGCCCTGCGGCAGGATGGAGACCGAGCCGTGCACCTCGGCCGGGGGCTCGGCCGGCGGCGGGTCGACGGGCAGGCCGCACGACTGGCGCAGCACGGCGGTGTGCAGGTCCACGCCATAGGTGGCGCGGGTGAGGGCGGGGATGCGGTCGCCGCCGACGCGCGAGGCGATCTCGCACAGCACCAGCTCGTCCTCGGGGGTGTGGAACACCTCGAGGTGGTACGCGCTGGCCTCGGGGGTGTCGAAGGCTTCGAGGACGCGGTCGAAGAACTCCTCGAGCCTGCGGGCGAACTTCTCCTCCGGCCGCAGCTGCAGGGAGCCGTTGTTGTGGCCGGAGAAGACCCCGAGGCAGCTGCGCAGATAGCGGGAGGAGGCCACGAAGCGGTAGCCGTCGGCCAGCACCGCGTCGACGTGGTACATCTGCCCCTCGATGAACTCCTCGACCATGAGGTCCTCGCGCCAGAGCCGGCGGCTGAAGGCGAGGAGGTCGTCCTCGCCCCGCAGGACGACGATGTCGCGCGAACCGCCCTGCTTCACCGGCTTGACGACGACCGGGTAGTCGCATTCCTCGATGAAGTCGGTGAGGTCGGTGAACGCCTCGAGGCGGGCGAAGCGGGCCGTGGCGACGGTGCGGCTCGCGACCTCCTTCATGACCACCTTGTCGCGGAAGGACAGGGCGCTGGCCGAGGACTGGCCGGGGATGCCGAGGTCCTCCCGCATGCGGGCGCAGCGTTCGAGGTCGTACTCGTTGTCCGTGATGATGTGGGTGAACGGCTTCTCGCGCGCCAGCCGGCGGATCATCAGTTCGGCGTACGGGACGGCCTCGCAGTCCTTGACGTATTCGTATCGGCCCAGGCCTTCGGTGTTCCGCAGCTCGTGGTGGCTGAAGACCTGCAGGTGCCCGGCCGCGTCGGGGAACATGGCGGGGTAGTCGAGCTTGGGGCCGTAGTTGATCACTGCGACGTTGGTCATGGGCGTCGGCCTCGCATGGGGGTGAAGGGGGGGTCGTAGGGGGACTGCCAGGACGTGGAGGTCAGTGGAGGCGCCGGATGCCGGGGGTGGCCCGGTAGCGGATGTCCCACTGGTTGCGGCGCACATAGGTCCGCTGCAGCCAGCGATCCTGCCCGTCGTAGCGCGCGGTGAACCGCGAACGGGCGTGCAGGCCCTTGCGGTTGTTGATCAGCAGTGCCTCTCCGGGGCGCAGGAACACCTCGTGGGCGACTTCCCGGCAGGCGGCCTGGAGGCGGTCGAGGGCGGACCGCGCCTCGTCGGTCATCGCGTGGACGCCGTTGGCGGCCGCGGAGACCTCGGGGCAGGCCTCGGGGCCGCTGATCATGGGTACGGGCTCGGAGAGCACCTCGGCCCCGCCCGCGACGTCACGGACGTAGCTGCCGGGGGCGTTCATGCGGAAGACGGGGCTGCGCAGCGTGCGCAGGGTCCGCTCGTCGACGGCGCGGCAGATGTCACGGGCGTCGGCGTAGTACGTGCCGGCCACTCCGTCGTGGTCGGCGCGCAGGCAGCTGAGGACGAGGAAGTCGGGGCTGGCGAGGTCGTAGCGGCCCCGCTCGTCGTGGACGATGTCGTTGTGGAAGTTGAGGAAGACGGAGGACCCCTGGTTGGTCTGGGTCATGGCGCCGCCCTCGACGGGGATGACGTCGTGCACCAGCCGGCCGTTCTTCTCGGTGGTGAAGCCGACCGGCTCCCCGAGCAGGCCGCTCAGTCCGAGCAGCACTCCCTCGGCCACGAAGGTCTTCTTGTCCGGGCTGGGGTTGCCGTCGCCCGGGGTCGCGGGCAGGTGCTCGTCGACGGGCGCGTTGCGGACGTAGCCGACGCCGGGGGTGTCGGGGTGCCGGCCGAAGTCCAGGATCCGCTGGAGGGTCCCGGTGGGCAGCTGGGCGAAGATCTGCAGGTAGCGGGCCATCGACCAGTCGATGTCGCGCGCCGGGTCGGGGGCGGCGGCCAGTTCCGCGCCGAGGCGGTCGCGGACGTCGTCCGGCAGGTCGATCCCGATGAGGGTGGGGTCCGCGGCAACCGCGGAGGCGGAGGCAGTCACGTGCGTACTCCTGCTGCAGTCAGAGGGTCGAAAGGGCGGTGGTGGAGGCGGGGACGGCGAGGTTGTCGTGGAGCTTCTGGGCGAGCCGTACCGCCTCGTCCTCGTCGGCGGCGATGTGGACGACCGGGCGGCCGCCCCTGATCTCGGTCACGGGGATGCCGACGGCCCGTCCGGGGACGAGGCCGTGGCGGCGCTGGGTCTCCTCCTGGTCCACGTAGCCGCCGATGACCGCGACGTGCGGGCCGTCCTCCAGCCGGACGGCGTCCACTCCGTCGGCGCGGAAGGCCTGGTGGGCCCGGTCGGCCGCCGTGTGGTCGGGGTAGCCGAGCACGGTGGAGCGGAGGTTGAGGACCACCGCGTCGGCCCGGGCGCCCGTGCCGCCGATGAGGGTGCCGGTGGTGAACGGCTCCTTGTTGTGCCGGCAGACGATGGTGACGCCGTGCTGTTCGGCGAGGCGTACGGAACGGCGGTGCAGCACCTTGGCGCCCTGCCGGGACATGGTGGCGGCGTCCTCGTAGGAGACGTGCTCCAGCAACCGGGTGCCGGTGACCTTGTTGGGGTCGCAGCTGTGGATGCCCTCGACGTCGGAGTGGATCTCGCAGTGGCCGGCGCCGAGGGCGACGGCCACGGCGACCGCCGACAGGTCGGAGCTGTTCTTGCCGAGCCAGGTGGGCCGGCCGCGGCCGTCGACGGCCTGCCCGCCGGGGACGACGACCACGTCGTGCCGGGCGAGCGCGTACCACAGGGGGTCGGGGTCGATGTGCTCCAGCCGGGCCCACATGAAGGTCTCGTCGGTGGTGAATCCGCTCTCGTGCCCGGCCAGCACGGTGGCGGACCGGCCGAGGCGGTGCAGGGCCGCGGTGAGCAGGTGGGCGCTGACGGTGTCGGCGAGGGTGAGCAGGCCGGCCACGCGGTCGTCCGAGGGGTGGGGGTCGACCTCGTGCAGCCGTCCGCGCAGCTTCTCGGTCTCCCCCGGCATGGCGCTGACCACGACGGCCAGCGGCCGTCCCTCGGCCTCGACGCGCGCGGACAGGGACCGGGCCAGCTCCCCGTAGGCGTCGGGAGAGGCGAAGCTCGAACCGCCGAACTTCAGCACGGCGGGCACGGCCGGGACGGCGGGTACGGCGCGGCTCACAGCACCCCCCGCTCGGTGAGGGCTTCGGCGATCTGGATGGCGTTCAGGGCCGCGCCGATGCGCAGGTTGTCGGAGACGAGCCACAGCCAGAAGCCGCGGGGGTTGTGCGGGGCGACGCGGATGCGGCCGACGTGGACGTGGTCGGGGTCGCCGGCGGTGCGCGGGGTGGGAAAGCCGCCGATGGCGTCCCGGTCGTGGACGGTGACCTCGCTCTGCGCGGCGAGCAGCCGGACGAGCTCGTCGCGGTCGACGACGTCGGCGCACTCGATCCAGGCGGCTTCGGAGTGGCTGTTGACCACGGGGACGCGGACGCAGGTGGTGGTCACGTCGAGGTGGGGAACGCCGAGGATCTTGCGGGACTCCTGGAGCATCTTCTGCTCCTCCAGGGTGAATCCGCTCTCCAGCAGCTCGTCGATGAAGGGGATGACGTTGAAGGCGAGGGTGGGGGTGAACTCCTCGGCGGGGGCCTGGCCCCCGGGGTTGTCCAGGGTGACGCGGCTGGCCTCGTGCAGCTCGGCTATGCCCGAGTGGCCGCGTCCGGAGGCGGCCTGATAGGTGCTCACCACGGCCTGCCGGATGCCCCACCGGTCCTCGATGGGCCGCAGGAGCCGTACCAGGGGGATGGTGGAGCAGTTGGGGTTGGCGATGATGCCGCTGTCCGGGCGCCGGTCGAGTTCGTGCGCGTTGACCTGCGGGACGACCAGGGGCGTGGCGGGGTCCATCCGGAAGGCGTTGGTGTTGTCGATGACCAGGGCCCCCTGCGCCACGGCCGAGGGCGCCCACTTCCTGCTGACCGAGCCGCCCGCGGAGAAGAAGGCGAGGTCGACGGTGGAGAAGTCGAAGGTGTCCAGGGCCGCCACCGTGCAGGAGCGGCCGTCGACGGTCAGTTCGCGGCCGGCCGAGCGTGCGGAGGCGACGAGGTGGATCTCCCGGTAGGGGAAGCCGCGCTCCTCGATGAGCTCGATCAAGGTGGTGCCGACGGCACCGGTGGCGCCGACCAGGGCGATGCGGGGGGCGGTCTCGCTGGGGGTGAGGGGCATGTCCTTCTTTCCCATCCGTTCTGGTGGTGGCCCGGGGGTCCGGGGCGGGTGCGGGCGGGCACCCGCTCTGTCACAGCAGGTGCGGCAGGAGCCGGCGCAGGGCGTCGGGCCGCTCGGTGACGGGCAGGGGGTCCACGAAGTGGACGGGCGAGCCCAGGGCGGCCGCGCCGGCGTCGGCCACGCGGTCGTCGCCGACCATCGCCACGTCCGCGCCGCTGAGGCCCAGGTGGTCGTAGGCGATCCGGAACAGGCGCGGGTCGGGCTTTTGGATCTCGTGCTCGAAGGAGAGCACGAAGGCGTCGACGTAGGCGTCCATGCCGTGGTGGCGGAAGATGGGCCGCAGGTCGTAGCCGATGTTGCTCACGACGACCACGCCCACGCCGTTGCCGTGGAGCGTGCTCAGCACCTCCCGGGTGTCCGGGTAGGGCTGCCAGGCGGGGGCGGTCATGTGGCGCTCGTAGAGGGCGTCGATCAGCTCGGGCCAGGGCAGCCCGGCGGCGCGCAGGAGTCCGGTGTACGCGGCCCGGTGCCGTACGACGTCCAGGTCCCGCTCCTGCCACAGGCGCATCAGCTCGGGGCCGGCGTCCGTGGGGGCGGGGCCGCCGGGGACGGCGCCGAAGTCCCGCAGCCGCCCGGCCCACAGGAGCACGTCGTCCTCGCCGACGGCCAGGTGGGCGTCCCCGGCGACGGCGCGCAGCCAGCTCTCCGCGTCCTCGAGGTGGAAGAGCGTGCTGGAGAAGTCGAACATGCATCCTTTGACGGCCATGCGGCCTCCTTCGTTCGTGGCGCGGTGTGCGTCGCGCTCGCGTGGGCGGGGTGCCGGGCGGTCAGGCCGCGGCCCGGGTCCGGCCGCGGTGGATCAGGTGGCCGAGCAGCGCCGCGACGGCGGCCAGCGCGGCGATCGTGGTCAGGGCCGTCGGCAGCCCGAAGCCCTCGGTGAGGAACCCGATGGACGGCGGGCCGAGCAGGATGCCGGTGTAGCCGAGGGTCGAGGCCACCGCGACGCCCTGGGAGCCGCCGAGGGAACCGGCGCTGCCGACCGCGATGGGGAAGACGTTGGCCAGTCCCAGTCCGGTCAGCCCGTAGCCCAGGAAGACCAGCCACAGGTTCGGGGCCAGGGCGCCCAGCAGCATGCCCGCCGCCGCGAGGAGGCCGCCGGCGACCAGGACGGGGGTGTCGCCGAGGCGTTCCAGGAGCCAGGTGCCCGACGCCCGGGTGAGGGTCATCAGCAGGGCGAACATGGCGTACCCGGCCGCGGCCACGCCCGGTCCGGTGTGGAGGTCCTCGCTCAGGTGCAGCGAGCCCCAGTCGGCCAGTGCGCCCTCGCCGTAGGCCGTGCACAGCGTGATCAGTCCGTAGACGGTGACGAACAGCCGCACCCGGCCCGCCGGCGGCCGGCCGCGGCCCGGCGCCGCGCCTGCCCGGTCGCGGTGCGGGCCGCCGCCGGCCGTGGGTGCGGGCGTGCGCAGCAGTACGCGGCCCGCGCCGGCGGTGACGAGGAGTCCGATCGCCGTCAGGAGCAGCAGGTGCGGCAGTGGGCCCAGGTGCGGGGCGAGGATTCCGCCGAGGCCGGCGCCCACCAGTCCGCCCGCGCTGAAGGCGGCGTGGAACGAGGGGAGGATCGGGCGGCGGACGGCCTCGGCCAGGTCCACGGCCGCCGCGTTGAAGGCGACGTTGAGCCCTCCGTAGGCGGCGCCGAAGAGCAGGAGGACGAGGCCGAGTTGCAGGGCGGAGTGGGTCAGCGGGGGCAGGGCGATCGACAGCGACAGCAGGGCCGCCGTCACCACCGTCACCGGGTGGTTGCCGTAGCGCCGGCACAGCCGCCCGGTCAGCAGCATCGTGGTGACCGAGCCCACCGACACCCCCAGCAGGGCCAGCCCGAGCGCCCCGGCCGAGGCGTCGATCTGTTCCTTGATGGCGGGGATGCGCACGACCCATCCGGCGAACAGGAAGCCGTCGAGGGCGAAGAAGAGGCTGATCGCCAGGCGCAGCCCGGCCACGGGCGGGGGGTTGGTGGCCGGGCTTGTCCGGCCGGTGTCCGTGAGCTGGTCCATGGGCTCAGCCGTTTCCGTGGGGCGTTTCGGTGGTGAGGGCGGCGGCGAGGGCCTGGTGCAGGATCCGTCCGGCGATGTCGATCTCTTCGGCGGTGCAGTTCAGGGGCGGCAGCAGGCGCACCACGCCGTCGTCGCGGCCGCCCAGCTCGAGGATCAGCCCGCGCCGCAGGGCCTCTTTCTGGACGCGCAGGGCCAGGGCGCAGGCGGGGCGGCCGGTGGCGGGGTCGGCGAGCTCCACGCCGGCCATGAGGCCCAGGCCGCGGACGTCCAGGACGCGGTCGGTCACCTCGCGCAGGCCCTGGAGGTGGCGCATGAGCTGTTCGGCGCGGGCGCGTACGTTGGCCAGGACGCCGTCGCGCCGGACGACCTTCATGGTCGCCACGCCGGCGGCGAACGCGGCCTGGTTGCCGCGGAAGGTGCCGCTGTGCGATCCGGGCAGCCAGACGTCCAGCCGCTCGTCGTAGAGGATGACCGCGGCCGGCAGGCCCAGGCCGGACAGGGCCTTGGAGGCGACGACGACGTCGGGCTCGATGCCGTACTGCTCGAAGGCGAACCAGGTTCCGGTGCGGCCGCAGCCGCTCTGGACCTCGTCGACGATCAGCGGGATGTCCAGGGCGCGGGTGATCTCGCGCAGGCGCCGGACGAACTCCTTGTCGGCCGGAATCACTCCGCCTTCGCCCTGGACGAGTTCCAGGATGACCGCGGCCGGGAGCGGGATGCCGCCGTTGGGGTCGGTGAGGGAACGCTCGAGGTAGCCGGCGCAGTTGACGGCGCACGAGCCCCGTTCCATGCCCAGCGGGCAGCGGTGGCAGCTGGAGTACGGGAAGAAGTGCACCCCGGGCATGCGGCCGCGGACGGGGGCCTTCTGCTCGACGAGTCCGGTCACGGAGAGGGTGGCCAGGGTGCTGCCGTGGAAGCCGCCCTGGAAGGAGATCACCTCTTCGCGGCCGGTGGCCGTCTTGCACAGCTTCAGGGCCGCCTCGACGGCGTTGGCCCCGGTCGGCCCACAGAAGTGGATCTTCGTGCGGTCGCGCATCGCGTCGGGGAGCATGCCGAGCGTCAGGTCGGTGAACTCGTCCTTGACCGGCGTGGGGAAGTCCAGGCCGTGGACGAGTTCGTCGAGCTGGCGGTGGGCCGCGGCGAGCGGCTCGGGCGGGTTGTGGCCCAGCGAGAGGACCCCGGCCCCGGTGAGGAAGTCCAGGAAGACGTTGCCGTCGAGGTCCTCGACGAAGCTGCCCGCCCCGCGCCGGATGGCGATGGGCAGCTTGCGCGGGTAGGTGCGGGCGTTGGACTCGCGCCGGCTCTGCCGGTCGAGGAGTTCGGCGCTGCGCGGCCCGGGGAGGGGGCCGCTGACGGAGGGTTCCCGGTAGGCGGGGGCCGCGTCGGGGTGGCCGGCCCGGGGGGCGGTCACGGGGAGGTCGGCGGTCTGGGTCACGGTCCACTCCACTCGGACGGGGTTTCGGTGAGCGCCGGGACGGCGGCCCGGCGGCGGGCCGGGCGGGCGCGGGTCACCAGGACGACGAGGGCCGCGGCGAGCAGGCCCTGCAGGGCGGCGTAGAGCCAGAAGTCCTCGGCACCGCCGTCGGACTGGGCGAACGCGTACAGCTGGCCGCCGACGACTCCGCTGGTGAAGGAGCCGATGCCCAGCGCCAGGCGCTGGCTGCCGATGGCGAGCGTCGGGCGGCCGGGGACGGCCCGGAGGGCCTCGAGCTCGTTCTTGAGGAAGATGACGCCCTCGCCGACGCTGATGAGCACTGTGCCCACGAGGATGAAGAGCACCCCGGGCTGGGAGAAGGCCAGCAGCCCGAGGACGAGGGCGGGGAAGGCGATGAGGGCGGCGGTGGAGTAGCGCACCTGGCCGATCCACCGCGCGGCCGGGGGCTGTCCGAGGATGACCAGCGCGCTGTTGAGCACGAGGGCCAGGCTGTAGACGAACGTCGGGTGGCCGGAGGTGATGAAGACGCCCAGGTAGTTCTGGAAGAACCAGAAGATGTAGGCGGTCATCAGGGCGACCAGGGCGGGCGGGGTGAGGAACGCCTTCACCCAGTCGCCCTTGCGGTCCTCGCCGGTGGGTGCGGCGGCGCCGTCCCGCGGCAGCATCACCGCGTGCATCAGCGTCAGCGCCGTGAACATCACGGTCACCACCGCGAACACCAGGAACGGCATCCGCACGATGAGCAGCCCGGAGACCAGGGTGCCCAGGGCCATCCCGGTGCTCAGGGCCGAGTTGTTCACCGACAGCAGCACCGGTCGGTGTTCGTCGGCCACTTGGCCCACGAGGTAGGCCTTGTTGGCGGGCGAGTACAGGGCGTCGCCGCAGGCGGTGAGCAGCACCGCGGCGACGGCCAGCTTCGGCGCGGACAGGCCCGCCGTGAACAGGGCGAAGCCGCCGGTACGGATGGTGAGCCCGATGAGCATGGCCTTCTTGAGGCCGATCCGCTCGGCGACGAGGCCGCCGCCGAGGGCACCGGAGAACTGCAGGATGGACGTCGCGCCCAGCAGCAGCCCGACGAAGCCCATCGACATCCCCAGGCGCTCGTGCAGCAGGATGGCCAGGAAGGGCAGGACCATGAAGCTGGCGAGCGGCATGAAGAAGGAGGTGGCGAGCAGGAAGCGCAGGCTCAGGGGGAGGCCGGCCAGCCCCGCCCAGAGCTCAGAACGACGGGTGCCAGACATCGCCGTCCTCGAACTCGACCCAGTACGTGCGCGTGATCTCCCGCTTCGTCCGCTCCGCCGCGGCGTGGTCCGCCACGCGCAGCCAGATCAGCCCGGGCCGCTTGGTGTTGGCGGCGACGGGCAGCGGTATCTCGCCGGGCCGGATGGCGATCTCGAAGTCCTCCACTCCCTCGACGGCGCGCAGGAGTTCGGCGTCGGCGGTGCGGCGGACCCGCTTCGACGGCGGGATGAGCGAGACGACCATGCCCACCGCGGTGGTCGGCGGCAGGTGGGGCGAGGTCACGCTCTCGCCCCCGGGCAGCAGGCTGCGCAGGACGGTGGCGATCTCGTCGACGCCGCCGGCGTGTTCGACCATCTTGAAGATGCGGTAGCCGCCGATGCGGGTCTGGGACTCGATGATCACCGGTCGCCCGTCGGGGGCCACCTTGACCTCGGTGTGGGTCAGTCCCCAGGTGTGCCCGATGGCGTCGAGGAAGGCCCGTACCGTGCGGCTGATGTTCTCGGTGTGGCGGTCGTAGGGGGCCGGCGGCGGCACCGTGATCTCGGTGATCGCGATGTTGGGGTGGCGGGCGAGGCGGCACAGCGAGATCCCGGCGATGGCGTGCCGGCCGTCGAGGGTCACGGTCTCGACGCTGTAGAGCTCGTCGCCCTCGACGAGCTCCTCGGCCAGGTAGGAGCCCTGGAGCCAGAAGCGGGCGTCGTCGAGCGTGTGCCGCAGTTCGTCGGGGGTGGTGAGCTGGCGTACGCCGACGCTTCCGGAGCCGGCGACGGGCTTGACGATCAGCGGGAGCCCGTAGCGGGCGTGGAACTTCTCCAGGTCCTCGGCGCTCTCGACCCGGGCCCAGCCGAGCGCGAGGTGCGGGTGGTCGGCGAGGATGTCGCGCATCCGGTCCTTGTAACGGGTGGCCGCGACGGAGGCCAGGGGGATGCCCCGGATGCCGAGGGCGTCGGCGATGACGGCGGAGCTCTCCATGCCGAACTCGCCGAACGAGATGCTGGCGTCGAGCGGATGCCGGTCGTGGATGTGGTGGGCGGCCTCCAGGCAGGCGACGACCTGCTCGGCGGGGATCGCCCGCACGTACCGGCAGCGGCCGAGGACGTCCATGTCCTGCGGGGAGAAGTCGGCGGTGTTGCCGATGAAGCTGACGTCGAAGCCCAGGGACAGGGCCGTCTCCACGACTCCGGCCCAGCCGCTGAGGACGAGGAGGTGGGGGGCGCGCTCAGACACGGTCGCCCTCCATCCGTACGCGCAGTTCGCCGGCGGCGGACAGCACGTTCTGCAGGGCGAGTTCGGAGGTGGCGCCCGTGGCGAACACCACGGCGACGCAGCCGTCCTGGTGGGTGACGGTGCGCACGGTGGCGCCGGGGGGCATCGCCGCGTAGAGGGCGGGGGCGCCCGGGTGGCCGGCCAGCATCTCCTGTCCCCGGCACTCGAGGAAGACGCCCGTGCGCGGGGCGTAGAGCCGTGCGTGGGCGGCGGCGTGGCGGGGGGTGAGCGGGGCGTCCATGAGGGCGGGGCGCCGGCGCAGCGCGAGGTCGACGAACGTCTCGTAGAGGTTGACGCCCATGGTCCGCGAGATCTCCTCGCCGACCAGGCCGCCGCCGAGCCGGGGGTTGATCTCGACGACCTCGAAGCCGTCGTCGGTCAGGATGAACTCGGTGTGGGCGAAGCCCTCGGTGTACCCGACGGCCTTGAGGACCTGCTCGATCCACTGCTCGGCGTCCGCCGCCAGGGCCGGGGGCAGCGCGACGGGGAAGGCGAGCGCCTCCTCGCGGAAGACGGGGGGCGCGGAGAGGACGCGGCTGCTGACGCCGAGCACCCGGGTGCGGCCCTCCCAGGTGAGGGTCTCGACGCTGTAGAGCGGTCCCAGGAAGTAGGGCTCGACGGTCAGTTGTCCGCGCAGCGTGGAGCGCCGGGCCTCGTGCAGCACGGTGGTGAGCTCGTCGGGGGTACAGGCCATCCAGACGTGCTTGCTGCCCGTGCCGGCGCCGTCCTTGACGATCAGGGGCAGGCCGACCCGGGCGGCGACGGCGGCGGCGTCGTCCCCGGCGGCGAGGGGGGAGCCGTCGGCGCGGGAGAGCCCGTGCTCGTACAGGCGCCGGCGCAGCCGGGTCTTGTCGCGGACCAGGCGTACGCAGGCGGGGTCCTGTCCGGCGAGGCCCAGTTCCTCGCGGACGGCGAGGGAGACCAGGCTCCAGGTGTCGGTGGTGCTGATCAGGCCCGCCACGTCGCCGATCCCCCGGATCGTGGCGACGACCTCCGCCACGTCGTGGGTGTTCACGTCGTGGACGACCAGGTGGGGGCTGTCCAGCGTGGACATCTCGTGCGTGTACTCCGGCCGGTCACAGGTCAGGAGGTGGACGGTCAGTCCCTCTTCCGCGGCCGCGGTCACGAGCCGGCCCAGTCCGAACTGCAGCCACTCCAGGGCGATGAGGTTCCGGCCCGAGGGCGTGTTCACGAGGGGTTCTCCTTGCTGACGGGGTGGAAGGGCCGGCGGCCCCAGTCCATGACCGACCAGGGGAAGGCCAGTTGGTCCAGGGAGTCGATGCACCGGGGCGCCAGTTCCTCGACGCGCGCCTCGCCCTGGGGCCGGGAGTAGACGGTGTCGGTGTAGCGGTGTCCGGTGTCCGCGGCGATGAAGAGGCAGGGGCGGCCGGGGTCGCGGGCGGCCTCCCAGCGGGCGGCGAGGTAGTTGCAGCCCGAGGACATCCCGGCGTAGAGGGCGTGCCGGCGGAACAGGTCGGTCGTGGCGGTGACCGCGCTGTCGTAGCCGACCCAGTGCACCCGGTCGTAGAGCTCGTAGCGCACGTTGCGCATGACGATGGGGCTGCCGATGCCGGAGATGCTGGCGACCGGGTCCTCGACGGGGTCGCTGCCGAAGGTGACGCTCTCGAAGGGCTGGACGCCCACGAGTTCGACGTCGTCGTTGAGTTCGCGCAGGTAGGTGGTCAGGCCGCCGGTGGAGGCGCCGGTGCCGACGCCGCCGACGAGGGTGAGGGGCTCGCCGCCGAACTCCTTCTGCAGCATCTCGGCGCACTCGCGGTAGCCGAGGTAGTGCACCTCGTCGTGGTACTGCTGCATCCAGTGGACGTTGTGCTCGGTGTCGAGGATCTGGGCGACGCGCCTGAGCCGGGCGCCCTGGTCCATCTTGTCGACCATCGGCCCCGGGGGGATCTCGACCCGGTCGACCTGGGCGCCGAGCATCTCGAACTGCCGGCGCACGTGGTCGTCGAGCTTGGTCGAGCAGACGATGCGGCACTTCATGCCGTACTTGTGGCAGGCCAGTGCGAGCGAGTATCCGTAGGTGCCGCTGGAGCTGTCCATGAGCGTGTCGCCGGGCTGGACGACGCCGGTCGCCAGGAGGTGCCGGACGGCTTCGAGCGCCGAGTAGATCTTCATCATCTCGAAGCGCAGGACATACATGTTGCGGTCCAGCCGGACCACATCCGGCTGCTTCATCGCGTCCGCGATGTGATCAAACACGTCCCCATCCTGTTCTGTCGAAAAAGCACTGACCGACGTTTCCCGGAAAACACGGAAGCGGAATTCACCATGGATTCCGCCGGACCGTGCACAAGAGAAAATGGGGGTCTCCCGTGCACGGTTCCGGGGAATTCACCCCGTTCGCACGGGGCGGTGACGCGGCCGGCGCCGGGGGAACGCCGGCCGCGCCCGCTTTAAAGGGGCCGCCGGTCAGGCGGCCGCGGGAACCGCGGCGGATTCGGCGGCGATTCCGAAGGTACGGTGCGCGGTACGGGTGGTGAGGAAACGGATGTCCTCGTCGGACAGGCCGTTGGCCTTGGCGTTGGCGATGTGCAGGGCCAGCGGCTGCGAGCCGGCGGCTACGACGCCGTTCTCCTCGTACCACAGGCCGTTGTCGCCGGTGTGGTGCAGCGGACGGCCGCCGAGCCGGGCGGAGTCGCACCGGTCGGTCATGATCATCGCGTTGCGCGGGCCCATCAGCTGGACGGCGCGGGTGGCCAGGGCCAGGTCCACGTGCTCGCCGTCGAAGTTGATGCAGGCGGCGATGCGGCAGTTGACCGCCTGCCGGATGATGGCGCCGGGCACGGGGCCGGCCATCTCGCTGATGTTGTCGAGCGTCCAGTTGGGCACGTCGTAGGACTCGATGATCCGGTCGCGCTCCTTGCGGGCCCGCTCCGTGCGGAAGGCGTGCCGTATGTTCAGCGGCATGTCGTTGAAGAGGTGGTCGGTCGTCACCCGCACCCCGGTGCCGTTCCACTCCGACCGGTAGGCCGTCTCCACGATCGCGTCGACGGTGTCCGCGCTGCGCTGCGGGTCGTCGCGGGTGAAGTGGCCGAGCGCCGGGCGCACTCCGTGGGCCAGCAGCGTCGGCACGATCCAGGAGAAGTCGCTGGTGCGCAGGTTCGCATCATCCTGCAGGACGGACTCCGGGGAGTAGGCGTCGGGCGAGACGACCGTGTAGACCAGGCCGTGGTCGCCCAGGGCCGCCAGCCGCTCCCACTCCTGCCGGCTCGGCGCCCACACGGTGGAGGTGGGGGTGCCGCCGCGGTGCGACAGGAGCGGGCCCTCGAGCGCCACTCCCGGCACGTGCGCAAGCAGCCCGTCCTTGCGCATGCTCGCGTAGCGGCGCATGAAGTCCTCGAACTCGGCGAGGCGGTCGCGGTGCAGGTACATCGTCGGCAGGGCGAGCACGCCCTCGCTCTCACACCACTTGTCGAGGCGGGTCAGGTCCACGCGGGTGAAGTCGGAGAAGTCCACGTCCCCGAATCCATGGCAGTGCACCTCCACCGGACGCATGCCGTTCGCGTCCGCCTCGAACGGCTTCACACCGGGTGCTGCTTCTGTCGAACTCATCGTTCAAAGCTCCCTCTTCGGTCGGTGTCGACTCGATTCTGAGCCGCCCGCGGGTTCCGTATCCAGACCGGATCATGGTCATGAAGCTGCATTGCAGCTTGCTGAAGGAGCGGAGAGCAGGGGCTTCGGGCATATCCTCACGTTGCCGGACCACGGGATTTGCCCAGCGGTGAACTCACCGCCCGCCCGGGGCACTTCGGCCACTCATCCGCACGCAGCACCGCCTACCCCCTTCATTCCACGGGAGCGAACCTGCATGTCTTCTTCTGCGGTCATATCCGACCGGGAATTCACCCTGTCCAGCCGGGGGCTCCGCGTCCTCGTCTCGAGCGTTTCCTCCGATTCCCACACCTGGAATCTGGTGTACCTCCAGCTGCTGCTGGAGGAGATGGGCCACCAGGTGCACAACGTCGGCGCCTGTGTGCCGGACGACCTCCTGATGCGGGAGTGCCGCCGCCACCGCCCCGATCTGGTGGTCGTCAGCAGCGTCAACGGCCACGGCTTCCTCGACGGGCGCCGCCTGGTCACCCGGCTGCGCCGGGAGGCGGACCTCGCCGACCTGCCCGTCGTCATCGGCGGCAAGCTCGGCACCGAGGGCGCGGCCGGCGGAACGTACGGGCCCGAACTCCTGGCCGCCGGCTTCACCGCCGTCTTCGAGGGCGACGCGGCCATCGAGGACTTCCGGGCGTACGTGGGCCCGCGGGGCCCGCTCGCGCCGGCGGCGCCGCCGGCCCTGGCGGGAGCGGCCGCGTGAGAAGCGCCCCTGTCGGCGAGAGGGCCTTCGTGCCGGCCGCGCCGCCCTTCGGCGCGGCGGTCGCGGCGGCCAAGGCGGCGGGCGAACTGGTCGTACAGCCCCGGATGGGCTTTCCCACCCGGCCGGCCATGCGGCGCGGCCTGGAGGCCGTCCGGGACGTGCCGGTGCGCACCGTCGGCACCGTCACGCTGGACAGCTACACCAGGGTCGGCGACCACGACTCCGCGCGGCGCGCGCTCGAGGGCGGCGAGAGCCTCAACGGCTACCCCCTCGTCGCGCACGGGCCCGACGCCAACCGGGAGTTGACCGCCGGCCTGGGCGGGCGGCACTTCGCCGTCCAGGTGCGGCACGGCTCCTCGCTGCCGCTGGACATCTTCCACGTCCTGCTCGACTCCGGGCTCGACGCCACCGAGGGCGGCCCGGTCTCGTACTGCCTGCCCTACAGCCGCACGCCGCTGGCACGGTCGGTGGACGCCTGGGCGCGCTGCTGCGAACTGCTGGCCGCCCGCTCGCCGTCCGCCCACCTCGAGAGCTTCGGCGGCTGTCTGCTCGGCCAGCTGTGCCCGCCGGGCCTGCTGGTGGCGATGACCGTGCTGGAAGGCATGTTCTTCGAGCAGCACGGGCTGCGCGACATCTCCCTCAGCTACGCCCAGCAGACCGACTTCGACCAGGACGTGGCGGCCGTCGCGGCGCTGCGCCGGCTGGCCGGGGAACTGCTGACCGAGTCCTCCTGGCACATCGTCCTCTACACCTACATGGGCGTCTTCCCCCGGACCGAGGAGGGCGCGCTGGGCCTGCTGCGGCACAGCGCCTCGCTGGCCGCCCGCACCGGTGTGGAGCGCCTGATCGTCAAGACCCCCGCGGAGGCCCACCGGATCCCCACCGTCGAGGACAACGTCCTGGCGCTGCGGGAGGCGGCCCGGGCCGCGCGGCAGGCCGGCGCACCGTCGGGCGAGGCGCCCGACGACGGGGTGTACGAGGAGGCCCGGACGCTGGTGGAGGCGGTGCTCGAGCTCCACCCGGACGTGGGGCGGGCGCTCACCACGGCCTTCGCCCGCGGCTATCTGGACGTCCCGTACTGCCTGCACGCGGACAACGCCCAGCGCTCGCGCAGCTACATCGACGGCGACGGCCGGCTGCGGTGGTTCTCGGTGGGCTCCATGCCGATCCGTGCCGCGGCGCCGCCCGGCAGCTCCCGGCTCCGCGCGGACGACCTCCTCGCCATGCTCTCCCACGTCCAGTCGGCGTTCGACTGCGCCGCGCTCGCCTGCGCCTGAGGCGGCCGTGCGCGCGTTCCCCTCCCTCCTCACCCCCCTCTCCTCTTGGTTCCCCCCATCGCACGTGGCACAAGGAGAATCGCAGTGAACATCCCCATACAGCCGCGCATCCCCTACACCGTGGCCGTGGTCGGCACGGGACCGCGGGGCATCTCCGTGCTGGAGCGCCTCGCCGTCCTCCTGCGCGACGGCGGCGGCGACCCGCACCCGGTCCACATCTACGCCGTCGACGCCGTGGAGGTCGGGGCCGGCCGCGTCTGGCGGACCGACCAGGACGACTGGTACACGATGAACACCGTCATCGGCCAGGTCACCATGTTCTCCGGCGAGCCCGACGGCGGCCGCCCGCGGCCCGGCGCCGGCCCCTCGCTCGGCCAGTGGCTGGAGGACTACGCGCCGGCCGACGAGCGCCGGCCGGAGCTCGGCCCCGACGACTTCGCCTCCCGCCGCGACTACGGGCGCTATCTGCGGTTCGTCTACCGCACCATCACCGACGAGCTGCCCTCCCACGTCCGTCTGATCCCCGTGCGGGCGCAGGTCACCGCGGTCCGGCCGGGGCCGCTGGGCGACTACGAGGTGACCCTGGACGACTCCCGCACGCTCACCGCGGACAAGGTCGTGCTGGCGACCGGGCATCCCCGCAACGAACCCGGGGACTTCGACCGGGCCATGCTGCGCTTCGCCGAGGGCCGGCCCACGGTGCGCTACCTGGGCGGCGACTCGGCCGCGGACATGGACCTCGAGGGCGCCGTGCGCCCCGGAGCCACCGTCGCGATCCGCGGGCTGGGGCTCTCCTTCTACGACGTCCTGCTGTCGCTGACCGTCGGCCGCGGCGGCGAGTTCGTCCGCGGCGAGGACGGCCGGCTGCGGTACGTGCCCGGCGGCCGCGAGCCCCGCGTCGTCGCCGGTTCCCGCAGCGGCCTGCCGATCCCGGTGCGCGGGCGCAACCAGAAGGACCCCGGCTACGTCCACCCGGCGCTGTTCCTGACCCAGGAGGCCGTCGCGGCGGCCCGCGCCCGTCGTCTGTCGGCCACCGGCAGCGCACTGCTCGACTTCGCCGAGGACATCCTCCCGCTGCTGCTCAAGGAGGTCGAGCACGTCTACCGCACCACCCATGTGCGGGCGCGCGCCGGGGCCGCGGCGGCAGAGGAGTTCGCCCGTCAGCACGCCGGGATGCTGGCGTGCGACGACGACACCTCCGTCCTGCTGAAGGAGGCGGGGCTCGAGGACGTCCCGGCGCTGGACCTGCGGGCGCTGGCCCGCCCCTTCACCGGCGAGGCCTTCCCCAGCCACGAGGCCTGGCACGAGCGCCTCTTCGCCGTCATGCGGCGCGACCTCGACGAGGCCGTGCTGGGCACGCTGGACGGCCCGCTAAAGGCGGCGCTGGACGCCCTGCGGGACCTGCGCGGCGTGGTGCGGTCGGCCATCGACTACGGCGGGCTGCTGCCCGAGTCCCACCGCGACGCGTTCCTGCGCGACTACGCGCCCGTCAACGCCCTGCTCTCCGCGGGCCCGCCGATGGTCCGTACCGAGCAGCTCATGGCGCTCATGGAGCAGGGCCTGGTCGAGATCGTGGGCCCGGACACCCGCTTCGCCGCCGACGGGGCGAGCGGCCGCTTCGTGGTCCACTCCCCCCAGGTGGCGGGCTCCGAGCGCACGGCCGAGGTGCTCATCGACGCGCGCATCCCCACCCCGGCGCTGCCGCGCGACAGCTCTCCCCTGACCCGTCAGCTCCTGGACGAGAAGGTGATCCGCGAGTTCGTCAACTCCGACGCCGCGTCCGGCACCGAGTACGCCACCGGCGGGCTCGACATCGTCCAGGGCTCCTTCCGGGTCCGCGACGGCGCGGGACGGGCGCACCCGGGCCTGTACGCGCTGGGCATTCCCACCGAGCACGTGCGCTGGTTCACCCAGATCGGCAACGGCCGCCCGGGCGTGGCCACCGACTTCATGAAGGTGGCGGACACCGTCGCCCGGGAGCTTCTCGCCCCGCTCGCCGCCGGGCAGGGCCCCCAGGAGCGCCGCACGCTCGCCGCGGAGGCCGTCCTCGTGGGCCACGACGCCCGTTCGCACGGCTAGACCGCACACCGTTCCCCACGAAAGGCACCACCTGCGATGACTGTCCATGACACCGATGCCACGCGCGCGTTCCGGGAGGCGCGCGACGTCCTGCTGAACCACCGCGACGACCTGGACGCGGCGCGCGGCGCCTTCCGGTGGCCGCGCCTGGAGCGCTTCAACTGGGCGCTCGACTGGTTCGACGTGGTGGCCCGCGGCAACTCCCGTCCCGCGCTGCGGGTCGTGGGACCCCAGGGCGACACGGACTTCTCCTACGACACCATGGCCCGCCGCAGCGACCAGGTCGCGTCCTGGCTCCAGGGGCTGGGCGTGCGCCGCAAGGACCCCCTGCTGCTCCTGCTCGACAACCGGGTCGAGCTGTGGGAGGTGATGCTCGCCGCCATCAAGCTGGGGGCGGTGATCGTCCCGACGTACACCACGACCACCCCGGCCGATCTCGCCGACCGCGTCGAACGGGCGGGCATCCGGCACGTCGTGGCCGCCGCCGATCTGGTGGAGCGCTTCGACGGAATCGCCGGCGACTTCACGCGCATCGCGGTCGGCGCGGAGCGGGCCGGCTGGCTGCCGTACACCGACTCCCTCGGTGCCGCACAGGAGTTCGTCCCGCAGGGGTGGTCGCTGGCCGAGGACCCGCTGTTCTGCTACTTCACCTCCGGCACCACCTCCCGGCCGAAGATGGTGGCGCACACCCACCTCAGCTACCCGGTCGGCCACCTGTCGGGGATGTACTGGAACGGGGTGCGCCCCGGCGACCTCCATCTGAACGTCTCGGCGCCGGGCTGGGCCAAGCACGCCTGGAGCTCGTTCTTCGTGCCGTGGAACGCCGAGGCCACGGTGGTGGCCCTGGCCGACCCGCGCCCGGGTCCCGCCACGGTCCTCCACGCGCTGCGCACCAGGGAGATCACCACGCTCTGCGCGCCGCCGACCGTGTGGCGCGGCATGGTCCAGCAGGGCCTGGGCGAGCGGCCCGAGCGGCTGAGGGAGGCCGCGGCCGTCGGCGAGTCGCTGGAGCCGGCGCTGTTCCACGCCGTGCACCGGGCCTGGGGCATGCCGGTCCGGGACGGCTTCGGCCAGACCGAGACGACCGCCCAGATCGGCAACCCCCCGGGCCGGGAGATCCGGCCGGGGCGCATGGGGTGGGCCCTGCCGGGCTACGACCTGGTGCTGATCGACCGGGAGACGGGGCTGGAGGTGCCCGACGGCACCCCCGGCGAGCTGTGCGTCCGGCTGTCGCCACGCCCCGCCGGCATGATGACGGGCTACGCGGGCGACGCCGAGCGCACCGCCCGGGCCTTCGAGAACGGCGTCTACCACACGGGCGACCTGGTGGTGCGCAACGACGACGGCAGCTTCAGCTACATCAGCCGCACCGACGACATGTTCAAGTCGTTCGACCACCGGATCTCGCCGCTGGAGCTCGAACGCGCCCTGCTGCACAGTCCGTTGGTCGCCGACGCCGCGGTCGTGGCGATCCCGCACCCGGTGGGGCTGTGGGAGCCGAAGGCGTTCGTCGTGCCGGCCCAGGACCATGCGCCGGACGCCGTCGGCGCCGAGGCCGTCTTCCGCTGTGCGGTCGAGGAGCTGCCCCGCGAGAAGTGGGTGCGCGTCCTGGAGTTCGTCGACGACCTGCCGCTGACGCCCTCCGGCAAGATCCGCCGGGCCGAGCTCCGGGACCGCCCGGAGACGCCGGGCATGGTCCACCGGCTGCCGAACACCTGGGAAGGGGACAGTGATGGAGAAGCACATGGAGGAGTCGGGCCCGCTGCTGTGCCTGTGCGCGCGGGTCACTGAGGGCGAGGTCGTCGCGGCTGTCGAGCGCGGCGCGCTCGACCTGCCGGCCGTTCGCGAGGCCACCGGTGCGAACACCGGGTGCGGCGACTGCGCCGACGACGTCGAGGACGTGATAGCCGACCACCAGGAGCGGACCGCCCTGCGCACCGCGCCCCACTGATCGCGGTCGGCATGACGGGAAGGGAGAGCCGGGCCGAAGGCCCGGCTCTCCGGGCGTTCAGCGGCGGACACGGTTGGCGAGGAGGGTGCCGGCCGTGGCCAGGACGAGCCCGCCGAGGGTGAGCGGGCCGAGGTGCTGCCCCAGCACCAGGGCACCGAGCCCGGCCGTGCTCATCGGGACCAGGTAGAATAGGCTGCTGACCTGGCTCGTGCCGTGACGCTGCAACAGGTGGTAGAGCAGGCCCACTCCGACGATGGAGTTGATCAGCGCGCTCCACAGCAGCACCGGCCAGTAGGAGGCGGTGAGCTCCACGTCCCAGCCCTCGGCGAGGAGGGCGGGTACGAGCACCACCGCCGAGGCGGCCAGCAGTTGGACGGCGTTGCCGATCACCGGCTCCATCTGTCCGCAGAACCGTTTCTGGTAGACGGTGCCGACGGAGATGCCCAGCAGCCCCAGGGCGAGGAAGCCCAGGCCCAGCAGATAGCCGCCGGACAGCTCGATCCCCTCGGCGACCGCCAGGGCCACACCGCCGAGGCCGAGGACGAGGCCGAGGTACTGGCCCGCCGTGACCCGCTCGTGCAGCAGCGGGACGGCCAGCAGCGAAGCGGTCAGCGGGTAGAGGGCGATGATCAGGGCCGCGAGCCCGGAGGGCACGCCGAGGTCCATGCCCACGTAGATGCTGGAGAACTGCACGCCCTGGACGAGCACTCCGGCGACGGCCAGGTGCGCCAGCCGGCGCCCCCTGGGCAGCCGTTCGCGGCGCAGGGCGGCGATGGCCAGCAGGACCAGGCCCGCGATGGCGAAGCGTAACGCCGCGAAGGTGTAGGGCGCCGCGTGGCGCAGGCCGAGCTTGCCGGAGATGAAGCCCGAGCTCCAGACCACCACGAGCGCCACGCGCGCGGGCAGATCGGCCGCGCGCGCCGCGGGCTTTCCTGCGGGGACCGGCGTGCCGCTGGGGGCCGCGGGCCGCTGGGAACTCTTGACGGGCGGGTTCGGACTCGTCACCGGTGACACTCCCCTTCGTGTTCAATAAAAAGCACTGTAGAGCAAAATATCGTTCAGAGCGAGAGTCTCCGGCCCGGGAAGCGGGACCCGGAGGCGGACAGCGAAAAGCCCCACGGACCGTTGTCCGTGGGGCAGTTGGAAGGTCGGATGCCGAGGCGGTCAGTAGAGGGAGGAGAACAGGATGGCCACCAGCTGGGCCGGCTCGTCGGTGTCGTTGCGGAAGCTGTGCGGGTGGCCGGCCGACCACTGGATGCAGTCCCCGGTGCGCAGCACGTGGTCCAGCCCGTTGTAACGGGCCACCAGCGTGCCCCGGGTCACCATGATGAGGTCGGAGCCCTCGTGCTGAAGGTCCTCGGAGAGGCCGCAGTGCGGTTCGAAGTCCCCGGTGACCACCTGGTATCCGAACTGCGGCGAGCGCAGCACGCGGTAGACGACGCCCGGGGCCCGGTTGAGGACCTCCTGCTTCTCCCGGGGGAAGAGCGAGGGGGTGGCGCGCCCCCGGGAGAAGCCCAGGAACGAGCCGACGTCATGGTCGAAGACCTTGGCGAGGCGGCCGAGCCGCTCCAGGGCGATGTCGGTCTCACCCCGCTCCAGCGCGGCCAGGAAGGACACCGACAGCCCGCACTCCGCGGCCACTTGGCGCAGGGACATGCCCTTGTGCGTCCGCAGCCGGTGCAGCACTTCGCCCGGTGGCGGGAAACCGAGTTCCGGATCCCGCGAGACAGTGGTATCGGTGGAGGGGTCCGGGTCAGCCATGACCGCATCCTAGATGCTGGCGCCCACCCCTCCAACGCGGGCCCACTACCCTTGCCCGAGGAGGCCGGACTGGGCGATGAGGACGCCCAGCTGGCACCGGCTGCGCGCCCCGAGCTCCTGGTAGATCTTGGCGACGTGGCTGCGGCAGGTGCGCACGCTCACCCCGATGCGGCGGGCGATGGCCTCGTCGGTCTCCCCCTCCGCGAGGAGCTGGATGATCGACATCCGGACACTGGAGATCAACTCGCTGACGTCGGCGGCGCGGTTGTGGCTCTCGAACGGCCTGGCGTTCACCCAGGCGCGCTCGAAGACCCCCAGCAGGAAGCCGACGACGCCGGGCTGACGGATGACCACCGCCACGTCGCGATTGCCGTCGGCGGGGATGATGGCGACCTCGCGGTCAAAGATGATCATTTGCTCGAAGGAGTCGCCGAGCGTCCGCACCTCTCCCCCGGCGGCCACGATCCGCTCGACGTGCTTCCTGGTGGGGCCGTCGAAGCGGGTGGCGTGCTGGAACAGGGTCCGCGTCCTGACGCGGCGGGCGAGCATCGACTCGGGCGGCTCCCATGCGATCTGCAGGACGTCGGCGGCGCTGCGGCCGCCTCCGGGGCGCGCGATCAGCACCTCGGAGCGGCAGTCCTCCGAGGCCGCGGCGATTTCGGCGGCGATGGCGTCGGCGCCGGCGATCGTCTGGAACGGCTCCGCGAGGCGCGCCTCGCGCAGCGCCTGCTCGTGCAGCTCCTGAAAGACCGCCAGCTCCGCACGGATCTCCTCCGACTCCCGCTCCATCCGCGCGATCTGCGAGTGCAGCGGCGCCAGCCTGCGGGAGGCCGCCGTGCGGGGCGCGACGGGCACGAGCGCGTTGGGGTCGCCGGCCAGGGGCCGCAGCAACTCCCCCTCCACCAGCAGCCGCACCGCCCGGGCCATCCGGGAGTCGTCCCAGTCGAGCTTTTCGGCCGCCTGCGACACGCACAGGACCTGGAACCGTATCGCTAACTGGTAGAGCTCTTCGAGATCCTCGGTCTCCCGTAACGGGTCGGGGCACCGGGTCTTGAGATCTGCCTGCATCAATCCCCCTTTTAACATCCAACGGCATTCCTGCGCGGGGCAAGCGCTCCGCGCGACGCTCAAGGAAAGGGCCGCCCCGCCCGCCGCAGGGCCGGACCACTGGGCCGTTACTTATACTGGCCGATCGTCCGTAATATCGCACAGTACTGACCGGCCAGTCAACGGTGGCGAACGGGGGCGCCAGGAAGGGGGGTTGCCTGTTCATTCTGGCGGACGCTCGTTTCGGCGGCGTTCAACTGCCGTCCCACTTCGGGCAGTTGATCCGGCGTTTTCGCAGGACGGGGCAAGACCCGCCGGAAGGGCCGCCGGCAAGCCACTAACATGCACATGCCATGGAACGAGCCCTGCGGCATGTCGCCTCGCTGTCGTCCGGCGCCCCGGTGGACCCGGCGCTGCGCGTCACCCTCAACTTCCACCCCGACCGGCACGTGCGCGGCACACCGATCCTGCGGGCGCTGGCCGAGGACGGCGTCTACCGCTCGCAGTTCGTCACGGGGACGGGCAACGGCGGGCTGACCGCACACCCCGGCGGTGACCGGTGGCGCTGGGAGAGCCGGATCTTCGCCGGCGCCTACGACACCGCGCCCGCCCACGAGCGGCCCGTCTACGGTGCGCTGAACTTCCGCCGCAAGCCGGCCGGCGGGGCGCCGCGGTTCGGCTCCGCGCACTTCCGGCTGGCCGCGGGGGCGCTCGCCCGGACGACGTTCTGCTACCCGGACAGCGTCTTCGAGCCGTCGGCCTTCGGCGTCGCGGACCGCATGTCCCTCGTCGAGCTCGCCCGGGCCGACGACAAGGACGCCCTGGACGACTACATCGAGGCGCAGGTGCACGGGCCGGTCGTGCTGGGCCGCGACGTGGAGGCCCTGGTCCTGGACCCGAGCCATCGCGGCACGGCCGTGGAGGCCGCCGCCCGCCGCCTGCCCTGCCCCGTGGAATGGCACCCCGGCTTCCGCCTCACCGTCGAGGAGCTCCGGCGGCACCCGGACTACCGCGGCCGGGAGTACGTCGCCCTGGGCGCGGAGATGGCCCGGGACGGTCACCTCGATCCCCGGATCGTCGGCGACGCCGCGCGCAGCGGACTGCACGACCCCCAGGCCGTGAAGCGGGTGTGGCACTACGTGGCGCGCTTCGGGGCACCACCCGACGACACGGCGGGGACAGCACCGGTCGACGGTGCCGGGAGCTGTCCTTCGACCAGCTCGGCGTAGTGGCCGCGCAGGGCCAGCAGTTCCGCGTGCGTTCCCGTCTCGGCGACGGCCCCGTCCTCAAGCACCACGATGAGGTCCGCGTTGATGACGGTGCTCAGCCGGTGGGCGATGACCACCCGGGTGCAGTCCAGGCGCGACAGCACATCGTCGACCCGCTGTTCCGTGACGGCGTCGAGATGGCTGGTGGCCTCGTCCAGGACCAGCAGCGCCGGCTCGCGCACCAGCGCCCTGGCCAGCGCCAGGCGCTGGCGCTGGCCGCCCGACAGCCCGCCGCCGCCTTCCGTCAGGACCGTTTCATAGCCCATGGGCATGGCCGTGATCTCGTCGTGGATCCGGGCGTGCCGGGCGGCCCGGACGATGTCCTCGAGGGAGGCTTCCTCATGGCCGAAGGCGATGTTCTCCCGTACGGAGCAGGCGAACAGCGCGGGCTCCTGGGTGACCACGCCGCACTGCCGGCGCAGCCCGCCGTAGTCGAGCTCGACGAGCGGTCGCCCGTCGAAGCGCACCTCTCCCTCGGTGGGTACGTGCAGTCCGAGGACCAGCCGGGCCAGAGTGGTCTTCCCCGAGCCCGTGCGTCCCACGAGCGCCACCTTCGCACCGGCCGGCAGGGTGAGGTTCACGTCGCGGACCGCCCAGGGGCCGTCCCCGCCGTAGCGCAGACCGGCACCGGCCAGCTCCACCCTTCCCGTGATCCGTCCCGGTGAACGCACCGCCGTCCTGTCCTGCTCGACCTCTTCGTCGAGGACGTCCCGGAGCCGGTCGACGGTGACGGCCACGGACTGCAGTTGGCGGGCCGCACCGATCAGGGTGGCCATCGGGCCGAGCAAGGAGTTCGTCAGCGCGTTGAGGGCGAGCATCGAGCCGACGGACATCCGCCCCGCCATGACCTCGCGAACGCCGATCAGCAGCAGGAGGATCGGCGCACCGATCCGGAACGTGCCCATGGTGGCTTCCAGGACGGAGTCGAGCCGGCGGCGCCGGAAGGCGGCCCGGAGCTGCCGTTCGAACAGGGCCGACCATCGTGCGTACGCCTGCCGCTCCACACCCATGGCCTTGACCGTCTCGATGCCGGCCAGGACCTCGACCGCACAGCTCTGCGCCTCCGCCTGCGCGCCGATGTCGCGTTGCGCCAGGCCGCGCAGCGTGCGGAAGTTCGCCAGCATGATCAAGAGCTGGGCGAGGCCGAGGCCGAGCACCACCCAGCCGTACAGCGGGGCGACGATCAGGAACAGGGTGACGTACGCGAACACGAACGCGCCGTCCAGGACGAAGGAGACGGTCTGCCCGGTGACGACCTCGCGGATGAGGGCGTTGCTGGAGAGTCTCATGAGCAGGTCGCCGCTGCCGCGCAGCACGAAGTACCGGTAGGGCAGGTCCAGCAGGTGGCCGAAGAACCGCCGCATGAGAGCGCCGTCCATGCGGTTCTCGAAGTGGTTGAGCACGGTCCCGCGCGTGTACGTGGCCGTCGCGTGGGTCAGCAGGAACAACAGGCTGCCCGCGACGACCGCGCCGAGCAGGTCGTCCTGGCCGTAGCCGAGCACCTCGTCCACCAGGAATTTGGTGACGGCCGAGGGGATGAGCAGCAGGACCTGCAGAAGGAGTGAAGCGAGCAGGACGGCGCACAGCATGCCGCGGGAGACCGACAGCAGGCTGCGGGCGAAGCGGAACGACTCGGTCCGACGGTGGGAGCGGCGCGGCCGGAAGTCCTCGGCCGGGGCGAACTCGAGGACGACGCCGGTGAAGCCCTCCGAGAACTCCTCCAGCGGGACGACCCTGCGCCCGGAAGCCGGGTCGACCACCACGGCCCTCGTGCCGTCCCAGTGCTCGAGCACGAGGTAGTGGTTGAAGTTCCAGTGGACGATCGCCGGCCCGCGCACCTCCTTCAAGGCGTCGAGGTCGACGCTGAGCGCCCGCACCCGCATCCCCCACCGGCGGGCGAGCCGCACGAGCTGCAGCGCGTTCGCGCCGTCCCGGCCGACGTGCAGCGCTTCCCGGCATTCGGCGACCTTGGTGTGGCGTCCATGGGCGCTCAGGATCATCGCCAGACAGGCGGCGCCGCATTCCGCCGCACTCATCTGCAGCAGTACCGGTACCCGGGGGCGGGTCTTCGTTCCGTGCGACGGGCGCAGGCCGGACAGCCGCACCGGCAATCACTCCCCACGACTCAGCAGGACGGTCAGCAAGGGCGGGTGCGAGGTCTCGATCGCCACGCGCTCCACCGGGGAACGGCCGGGGTCCGCGGCCGTCGCGGGGGGCCTCCCGCGGTCCAGCACCACCACGACCACCGGAGTCGGGGTGTCCGGCGGGATTCCCCGCTCGGCCAGAGCCCCGGCGGTCTCGACGCGCTCGGCCGCGGTGACCGTCGGCTTCCCGGTCGTGTGGTGTCCCCGCACGATCCTGGCCGGCCGCCCGAGCAGGCGCCGTGCCGGCACCGAGGCCGGCACCAGGCAGCGGATGGTCCTCGCGTCCGCCGCCACCACGGTCGCGTTCACATGGCGGGGCACCCGGACCGTGGCCGCGGCGAGGGCCACGGCCACCGCGAGGACGGTCAGCGCGATCGCGGGCCAGCGGGGGACGCGCAGCGGCCCGCCCGTGGCAGGATGCCGCCGGCCGCCGGCATGGGCCGCGAGTGCCTCCGCCCGGAAGCGCACGCGTGAGGCGCCCTCCGTCACGGCCGCTCCGGGCCTTCGAGCAGCAGTACCGAGGGCACCGCGCCGGGCTTCGCGAACCGCAGCAGGTTGTAGCCGATGCCGGCCAGCCCTGCCATCAGGCCGGGGGTCTCCACGCCCAGGGGGACACCGCACAGCGGGCCCTCCTGGGCGATGCCGGCCAGCAGACCCGCCGCGAGCAGGTCCACCTGTCCCGCGAGGGAGGCGTCACCGGTCACCTGCGCCGCCAGCAGCAGGGTTTCGAGGTTGCCGAGGTCTCCGTGACAGATGCTGTGGTTGCCCCGGCCGGTGAGCTTCTCGCCGGTGAAGCCGGCACCGAGCGTCGCCCGCACCGCATGGTCCAGGTCCTCGCGGAGCGGCGCGTCGTCGGGGAAGTGCCGGTGCAGCGCGGCACGCGCCATGCCGATGCCGGCCGCGCCGTGGCACCAGGCGACCATCGAATCGCCGGGGGCGGAGAGGTTCCGCAGATCGGGCCAGCTCCCCCCGGCCGGATCGAAGGTGGCCCTCTCGAAGCGCAAGGCGCCCCGGATCACGTCGGCGTGGTCGTTCCGGCCGGTCACCGCGTCGAGCCGGGCCAGGGCGACGGCGATTCCCGACGCCCCGTGGGAGAAGCCGGTCAGCGGCCCGTCCGGATTGATCGAGCAGGGCCATGCGATGCCGTCGCCCACCCTCTCGCCGGCCCCCACCAGGTGTCCGGCGAGGAGGCGGGCCACTTCGAGCGTCTCCCGGTCCGGCCGCACGGAGTGCAGGGCCAGCACCGACAGCAGGGCGCCGGCCGAGCCGGAGACGATGTCCAGGGCCCGGTCGGCGGGGGCGAGCGTGCGCAGGTGCGGGATCGCCAGGGCGGCGGTGTCCAGCAGGTCCGGCCGGTTCCAGAGCGCACCGAGGTGGCTCAGCGCGTACACCGGACCGCCCAGCTCCGCGCACGCCCCCATGCCGAGCAGGCGGATCGTGTCCTCGTCCATCTCCCGGAGCCGGGCGAACTGCTCGGCCAGCACCCGGGCGCCGGCCTCGGCGGCCGCGCGGTACCCCGCCTCGCCGGTGTGCTCGGCCAAGTGGGCCAGGAACAGGGAGATCCCGGAGATCCCGTTGTACAGGTCGACGGACGCCGGCCCGACCTGCCACATCTTCTCCTGCACCAGGGTCAGGCCCAGCCAGCAGATCCTGTCCTCGTCCACGACCGCCAGCTCCAGGAGCCGGTCGCCGATGCGGCGGGCGGCGTCGGTGAACGCCTCCTCGGGCGCGGGAGCGGTCGCGGCGGCCACTTCGTAGCCGGGCCAGTGCGCACCGGTGGTGCCCATGGCGAGCCCGGTGAGCGAGGCCCGCAGGAACCAGGTCTGCCGCGCCAGGTGTTCCTCCGAGAGGGCCTCGATCCGGGCGCGGGCGCGGTCCATGCCGCTGTGTTCCAGTACCTCGGGGATGAGCGTTCCGTTGCCCGCCAGGAGGTCCCGCGACGAGGCGGCCGCGGAGAAGATGGGGATGTCGCCCGCGCTGAGCTGCGCCAGCTCCGCGGCCGAGACGGCGGTGTTGCGCACGGGTGAGTGTTCCTCGCCCCACAGCAGGCTGTAGAAGCGGTCGCGGTCGAGTCCGTCGCGCAGCAGATCGGGGTGGTAACCCTCCTGCAGGATGCGTCCGTAGACGCGGGTGCCGCGGAGCACGACGCGTACCTGGTCGGTCGCGAACGCGTCGATGGGGCCGCCCGGCGCGAGCAGGGCCTCGCGGTGCGCCAGCAGCAGCCGGTAGGTCCGCCGGAACCCGGCGATGATCTCGTCCTGGTAGTCCAGGGCCGTGAACGCGTCGTCGGCGAGGCTGGGCATGTTCTGCGCGCCCTTCAGCTCCAGGCGTCGGCGGACGAGGCGCATCCGGTCGGTGCCGGGGTCGCTCCAGGTGGGCACCGGCGTGGGAGTGAGCTGCCCGGACGGGCTGGACAGGCCGCTCAGGTCGAGGCCGTCGGCCTGTTCGTCCTCGAACGAGATGATCGGCGTGGGCAACAGGCCCACACTCAGCACGGACTCGCTCATGGCGTGGACGGCGTGCGGGGGGACGTACGGGGGGATCTGCTGGTCGGGGGTGCGTGGGTGGAACAGCGCCTCCAGGTCGACCAGGACGGGGTGCTCGCCGGACGCGATCAGGTTCTCGTAGTGGAAGTCCGTCGCGGCGAGGCAGTACAGCACCGCCAGGTAGGCGCCCTGCCGCTCGTAGAAGCGTGCGACCTCCGTCCGGTCGGCGCAGCCGGACGCCGTCACGAACTCGGTCCAGCCGTGGTCGACACGGTCGACGATCCACAGCGGCCGCAGGCCGGGCTCCACGCCGCGGTCGTCGAGCCATCGCAGCAGCGCCTGGAAGTGGACGTCGACCGACAGGGACCGAGGTTTGTAGACCACCTTCCGGCCGTCCGAGAAGTGCACGATCCCCACGGACCGGCCGCCCCGGTGGGAGTCGCCGGCGTCGAAGGCGACGTGGCTCACCTGTCCCGGCGAGGGCGCGTCGTCGAAGTGGGCGAGCAGGTCGGGGAGGTCGACGAGCAGCCGCCGGGCGAACTCGGTGCGCGCGGCGACCCAGTTGTCGACGACGCGGACGAGGTCGCGGGCCAGCACCGGGTACTCCCGCAGCAGGCCGAGCGCGTACGCGGGGTCCCGCAGTCTCCTGAGGAAGTCGCGGTAGCGCTCGCAGGGCGAGTCGCCCTGGAGCCCGCCCTCGACGCGCAGGACGTTGAGCTCGAGCACCATGGTGCGGCTCAGCACGCCCAGGAGTGTGTTGCCGGGCGGCAGGCAGAGCTGCTCGGCGAACGGCTCGTAGGCGATGTGGCCGGTCGGGAACTGCTGGAGGAGGCGTACCAGTTCGGCCCGGATTCTTTTCTTTCCGTCCTCGACGAGAGGGGCGGCGAGCGCGGCGAAGCCTTCGTCTTCCAGTGACTCGTCACGCTCATCGGCCTCGGCCCAGGCGCGTTCGATGGCGCGAACGTAGTCGGGCCTCCCGTCGGACCGGGCGGCGACCGATTCCGGGGTCTCGCCGAGGAGCTCCACGAGGCCGGGCTCGTCCAGGCCGAGGGCGGCCAGCCAGTCGGCCAGCTGCCCGGGGGTGAAGGTGAAGAACTTCTCCGCCTTCCAGTTGTCCAGCCGTCGCCGCCCCCGGGACCGGTCCACGACGGGATCGTGCCCGCCGCGGCCGAGGCGCTCCTCCAGTGAGGCCGCGAGGTGCCAGGCCGGTGCGTCGACGTCGACGTCGACGAGGGTCTGGTGGCGTACCGCGCTGTCGTTGGTCAAGGTGAGTCCTCCCCCGGGGAACCGACGTGCTCACGTTCGCGAGGAGATGGTGTTCGAGCCGGTGTCGGCGCGAACACCACCTCACTTACTTACAAGCGGCGCCGCTGCAGGTGTAACAGGCCTGCGTCATGCGGCAGCAGGTGTCACGGCCGGCACAGTTGGTGTTGGTGCTCGTTCCGCCGCAGCACCCCGCGGTGTTGTTCTGTTCGGTACTGGCGCCGAGCACACCGACCAGTGCTTCGTCGGTGAGCTCCACCGGCCCGCACGGGTGCTCCGGCAGGGCGCGCGTCTGGTCGGCTGAGAGGGAGGACCGGTACTCGGGGTCCTTCCAGAAACGGACGACGTCCATGGCCTTGTCCTTTCGACGCCGCTACGCGGGGCAGCAGCCCGACGTGCCGCCACTGGCGCATGTGCCGTTGCAGACCGTCTTGTTGACGGTCATGCAGCCGTAGGCGCTGGTGGCGCAGATCGAAATGGTGACGGCACACGGCAACCCGGTCGTGCCCCCGCCGAGTTCCATGAGGTCCTGGTCGTCCAGCTCGACGACTCCGGCCGGGTTGGCAGGGAGTGCGGCACGTTCTTCGGCGGTCAGGGATTCCCGGTAGGCGGCGTCCTTCCACGCCCTGGCGATGTTCACACGTCTCCCCCAATCGAGCATATTGTGTGAAAAGCTACCTCTTCCGGCGAGTCGCATGGTGCGGGGCGAAGCTGCCGATACCCTCTGCTTTGCGACTCGGCACCCGAAACTAGGCCGCGCCGATGACCCACTTCTACCGAGTCATTGCCGAATGGCCGAATCACCCATACCAGTAGGTGAATTGGCTGGTTTCAGGCCGTTCGGAAGCCCTCAGCTCGTCGCCGGTATCAGGAGCCGGGTGGGTCCGCTCCCGGCGACCCGGCCGGCTTCGAGGATGTGGACCGTGTCGGTGTACGCGCCGACGAGGTGGAGTTCATGGCTGACGAGGACGAGCGTCAGCCGGCGTTCGGCTTTCAGCCGGGTGAGGAGTTCCATCACGGTGGTGGCCGTGTCGGCGTCGAGGGCGGAGGTGACCTCGTCGCAGAGCAGGACGTCGGGGCCGGGGGCCAGCGCCCGGGCGATGGAGACCCGTTGGCGTTGTCCGCCGGAGAGTTCGTGGGGGTAGCGGCGGGCGAAACCGGCGGGCAGGCCCACGTCGTCCAGGAGCTCGGCGACCCGGTCGGCGACGTCCCCCTTCGGTGCCGCCCGGTGGAGGCGGAGCGGACGCGTGAGGGTGGCCCCGACGGTGCGGGCGGGGTTGAGGGCGCCGAGCGGGTTCTGGGGGACCAGTTGGATGCGGCGCTGCTGGGTGCGGTCGCGGCGGCGGGCCACGGCCGGCAGGGGGCGGCCGTCCAGCGTGAGGGTGCCGGCATCCGGCCGCTGCAGGCCCGCGAGGACGCGCAGCAAGGTGGTCTTTCCGGAACCCGAGGGGCCGACGACGCCGGTGGCGCTGCCGGGAGCCGCCGAGAAGCCGACGCCGGCCAGGGCCCGGTATGAGCGCCCCTGCTGGGTGAAGGTCACATCGAGGCCGTCGGCGGCCAGGCCGGAGCCCGCGGCGACGGATAGGGGGCGGACGTCGGTCGCCGTCGCGGGGACGGCCGGCCGTGGCCGCGGGCGGGCCGTCGTGCCGAGGTCGACGACGTCGTCGGAGCAGCGGGCGACGAGTTCCGGGTCGTGGCAGGCGAGGACGACCGCGATCCGGCGGGTGGTGGCCAGATGGCGCAGGAGGTCGCCGATGTCGTCGCGCAGGGCGGTGTCGAGCCCCGCGGTGGGTTCGTCCAGCAGGAGGACGTCGGGCCGGCGGGCGAGGGCGCGGGCCAGGGCCACTCTGCGCTGCTGCCCGCCGGAGAGGGTTCCCGGGCGGCAGTCGGCCAGCCCGTCGTCGACCGGCAGTCGGCACTCGGCGAGCAGGTCCCGGACGGCCCGGGCCGAGGGGTCGTCGGCGGTCTCGGCGACGATGCGGCGCACGCGCATGCGGGGGTCGAGGGCGGAGGCGGGGTCCTGGCCGACGTAGGCGACGTGGTGGCGGCGCAGCCGACGCAGCCGCTCGGCGGGGAGGGCGAGGACGTCGTGGCCGAGGACGTCGACGGTGCCCGAGGTGACGCGGGCGCCGGCGGGCAGGTCGCCGATGACGGCGCGCAGCAGCGTGGACTTGCCCGAGCCGGAGGGGCCGGTGAGGGCGGTGACGCGGCCGCGCCGGAGGGTGAGGCTGGTCCTGGCCAGCAGGACGGGCCCGTCGGGGACGCGTATCTCGAGGTCGGTGACGCCGACCACTGTCGGGGTGCCGGTCATGGCCGCGGGGGGTTCCGCTGCCGGTCGGGGCGTGGGGGCCGGTCGCCGCTCGGGGCCGTCGGGGGTCATCGGGTGCCCGCCGTCGCGCGGCGTGCGGTGGGGGCGAGGGCGTCGGCCGCGAGGCCGACGCCGACGGCCAGGAAGCCGATGGCGATGCTGGGCGCGACGACGGCCCAGGGGTTGAGGAGGGCGCCGGGGGCGTTCTCGCGGATCATCAGCGCCCAGTCGGCGGCGGGTGGCTGGGGTCCGAGCTGGAGGAACCCGGCCATGGAGATGACGTAGACGGCGGCGACGAAGCGCAGGCCGAACAGGGCCAGGACCGTGGCGCGCAGGTTGGGCAGGATCTCGCGCAGCGCCAGGTGCCACAGCCGTTCGCCGCTCGCGGTGGCCGCCTCGATGAATCCGCAGGCGGCGACGGGTGCGGCCGCGCTCGCGACGACGCGCACCGCGTACGGCACGCCCAGCCCGGTGGCGGCGGCCATGACCGCGAGGCGTCCGCCGCCGGGCCAGGCCAGGGCGAGCAGCATCATGCCCAGCACCGGCGGCAGGAGGATGGCGATGTCCGCGCTGCGCTCGACGAGCCGGCCCAGGGTGGGGGTGAGGACGGCGAAGCAGCCCAGCACGGTGGCCAGGGCGGTGACGGCGACGGCGACGGCCAGGGCGCCGCCGATCAGTGGGCCGCCGCCGTGCAGCATCCGGCTCAGGACGTCGCGGCCGAGCTGGTCGCCGCCCAGCGGCGCGGCCGCGCCGGGCGGGGCGTAGGGGGCGGTGACGGGGAGGTCGACGGGGTGCGGGGCGATCAGCGGGCCGAGCAGGGCGAGCAGCGTCAGCAGGAGTCCGGGGGCCACCGCGAGGAGCACGCGGGTCCGGGGCCGCCGGGGGCGGGGCGGGGGCAGGGCTGCGGAGCTCACGGGTGTGCTCCCAGGGTCCGGGCGCGGATGAGGTCGGCGCAGAGCAGGACGAGGCTGATGACGGCTCCGGTGCAGGCCACGACCCCGGCGATGACCGGGGTGTCGCGGTCGGCGACGGCACCGGCCAGGACGGTGCCCAGGCCGGGGAAGTTGAAGAGGGTCTCGACGACGACCGCGCCCCCCAGCAGCATGCCGGTGGAGGTGGCGGCTCCGGTGGCGATGGCGGGCCAGGCGCCGGGCAGGGCGTGGCGCAGCAGTACGCGCCGGGGGGACAGGCCGTCGAGCCGGGCGGCCGTCACGTGCGGGGCCGCGGCCTGGTCGGCCAGGGCGCCGCGGACGATGCGGGCGTTCCAGCCGGCCTGGGGGATGACGAGGGCCAGGACGGGCATGACCAGCATCGTCCAGGAGGCGGGTGCGCCGTCGGGGGTGGTGAGCGTGACGGCGGGCAGCCAGCCGGCCCATAGGGACAGGACCAGCAACAGGCCGACGGCGACGACGAATTCGGGCAGGGCGAGGGTGATGCCGGAGGTGAAGGCGACGACGCGGTCCACCGCGCCGCCCGGGCGCGCCGCGGCCCAGCAGCCGAGGACGAGGGCGGCCGCGAGGGTGACCGCGAAGGCGGTGCCGCCGAGGAGGAGGGTGTTGGGGAAGGGGGCGGCGAGCAGGTCGGTGACGCGCTCTCCGCGCGCGGAGGTGCCCAGGTCGCCGGAGGGAAGGGCGGTCATCCAGTCCCCGAACCGCTGCCACAGCGGCCGGTCCAGGCCGAGCAGATGACGGCGGGCCGCGACGTCCGCGGCGCTCTCGCCGCGCTCGGCGGTGGCACTCGCCGCGTCGCCGGGCAGTACCTCGATCGCGCCGAAGACGACGGTGAGCAGCACGCACAGCATCAGGGCCCGCTTGGCGAGCACCACGCCGGCGCGGGCGGCGGCCGTCGCGGCGCGGCGCGGGGCCGAGGCCGCCGCCCCCGCGGGGGTGGCGGCCTCGGTCCGCTGCGTCGCCGTCCCGCTCAACGCGACAGCCAGACGTTCTCGAGCTGGACCCGTCCGTAGCCGGGCAGCCTGGGCAGGTTGCGCACCCTGGGTGCGGCGAGGTCGATGCCGTCGGCCATGCCCCACAGCAGATAGCCGGACTTCTCGTGCTCGATCCGCTGGAGTTCGCGCAGGGCGGTGGTGCGGGCCTTGTCGTCGGCGGTGCCGACGACCTTGCGGTACGTGGCGTCGAACGTCGGCTCCGACCAGCCGGCTTCGTTCTGTCCGGCGCCGGTGGTCATGGTCTTGGAGGCGAAGAACACCACGGAGTCGTTGGTGCCCCAGTAGTTGGTGTAGAAGGTGCCCTTGAGCCAGGTCTTGTCGTAGAAGGCGCCGGACTCCTGCTTGACGACCTTGATCTTGACGTCGGCCTCGCGGGCCTGGGTGGCGAACAGGGTCGCGGACTCGGCCAGGCCCGGGACGTCCTCGGTGGTGATGAGCTCGTAGGTCCTGGAGAGGTCGAAGCCGGCCTCGGTGAGGAGCTTCTTCGCCTTGGCGAGGTCGCGGGCCCGCTGGGGGATGTCCTTGGCGTAGCCGGGGTCGCCGGTGCCGAGGATGTCGTTGGCGACGGTGCCGTAGCCGGAGAGCACCTGTTTGACCATGGCCTCCCGGTCGACGAGGAGCTTCATGGCCTCGCGGACCCTGGCGTCGGCGAACGGGCCGTCGGCGGTGCGCATGACGATGGGCATGGCCATGTCGTTGGGGCGGCGGACGAGCTGGATGTCCTTGCGGGAGGCGGCGGTACGGGCCGCGACGGCGCCCACGTTGGAGGCGAGGTCGATCTGGCCGCCCAGCAGGGCGTTGGCCATGCCCTGGGGGCTTTCGAACATGGTCACTTCGATGGCGTCGAGGTGGACCGGTCCGCCATGCCACTTGTCGTTGCGTATCAGGCGGGCGTTGCCGCCCCGGTACCAGTCGAGCTTGAACGGGCCCGTGCCGGGGGCCTTGGCCACCTCCTTGTCGGGGGTGTCCTTCTTGAGGACGAACGTGGCCAGGCGGGTGAGCAGGGGCAGGGCGGCGTTGGGTTCGTCGGAGACCAGGACGACGGTGTCCCTGCCGTCGGCGGTGATGCTGTCGGCCTTGATGCCCGGCAACCGGCCCGCACCGGCGGGGGTGTTGCGCAGTCTGCGCAGCGACCACGCCACGTCGTCGGCGGTGACCGGCGAACCGTCGTGGAAGGCGGCGCCCTTGGCGATCGTGAAGCGCCAGGTCCTGAGGTCGGCGGAGGACTTCCAGCCGGACGCGAGGCGGCCGACGGTGTTGTCCTTGAGGCCCGGTGCGGTGAGGGTGTCGTAGGCGAGGGCGATGATCAGGTAGTCGCTCTCGTTGCCCTGGACCCCGTGCGGGTCACGGGTGGTGGCCGAAGTCCGGCCAAGGGCACCGATGCGCAGGGTGCCGCCCTTCTTCGGCTTGCCGTCCGTGGCCGCCGGGGAGGTCGCCTTGTCATTGCCGTTGCCACAGGCGGCGAGCAGCGCGGCCACGCCGATGCCGGCACCCGCCCACATTGCCTGCCGCCTGGTCAGTTTCACGTCATTCCTTGTTCCACGTCGCAGTGGGGTCACTTAGGTTTGCCTACCCTGCTTTCGCTCACCTCCGCAAGCATCCGGACAGGATGTACGCATATCCGCGCAATACAAAACAGCACCACCCGGGCGGAGTTGGCGAATCGGAAGTAAGGGACGACCGATCGGTAAGGTTTGCCTTACCTAATTCCGGTGGTACGTTATTGGCCAGCCGCCCATGTCGGCCGAGTCCCCTCTTGCACTGTCGGCTCAGGGCTCAACCATGCAGCCCCATGAGCCCCTTTGCCCTCTCGCCTTCTCCACTTCGCGCTTCGGGCCGTGCGCGCTCCGGATGCTCATCTGACGCTCCATCAGCAACCGCACGCGACCCGGGGATCCGCACCACCCGCAAGACACCCGTTACGCCCCTCAACGAAACGGATGACTTCGCCATGTCCACGGGAGCCGCCCCCCTCCGCCAGCTCGACTCCGCCGCGGCCGGTGAACTGCGCCGGACCGCCGAAGAGGTCCTGACCGCCTCGGGAACCTCCGCCGCCTCGCCCGAAGTCCTGCGCCACGTGGCCCGCGCCGCCATGGGCCTCAGCGACGGCGTCCGCCACCACTGCCGTCCCGTCGACACCGCCGAGGGACTGTTCGTCCTGAGCGGACTTCAGATCGACGACGCGGCGATCGGCCCCACGCCGGCCGACTGGGCCACGGCGGACGACAGCGCCGCGGTCCATGACGTCGCCCTCCTGCTGCTGGCCACCCTCATGGGCAACCCCATCGCCTGGGAAGGACAGCAGGACGGGCGGTTCGTCCACAACATCGTCCCGTCGCCCGGCCACGAGCAGGCCCAGACCGGATCCAGCAGCACGGTGCTGCTCAGCCCGCACACCGAGGACGCCTTCCACCCGGGCCGCGCCCACGTGCTGATGCTCGGCTGCATGCGCAACCACGACAAGGTCGCCACCACGGCCGCCAGCATCCGCGAAGTGCGCCTGACGCGGGCCGACATCGCCGAACTCTCACGTCCCGCCCTGCCGATCCTCCCCGACGACACCTACTTCCAGACCCACGGCCTCGTCTGGCAGCCCCAGCCCGTGCCCACCGTGTGGGCGGGCGAGGCCGGCCTCACCCTGCGCTTCGACCCGGCCTACACCCCGCTGGAGGAGGCCTCCCCCGGCTACCGCGCGGCCTACGCCCGACTGGAGCGCGAACTCACCCGCGTCTCCCGGGCGGTGACCCTCGCCCCGGGAGAAGTGCTGGTCGTCGACAACGACCTGGTCGTGCACGGACGCGTCCCGTTCCAGGCCCGCTACGACGGCACCGACCGCTGGCTCAAGCGCGCCTCCGTGCGCATCCCCGGGCGCCGCACCCGCCCACCGGCCGAAACCGGCGAGCACGGCTACGGGCAGAAGGCCGTCGAGGCCTACTCCCCCTTCCCCAGCGCCGGCCGCCCCGGCCCCGCCCGCCGCCGCACCGAGCGTTCGGCGCACCTGACCACGGCGTCCCGCCTCTCCAGCGAGGAACTGATATGACCCACACCGCCCCGCCCCCCGCCGCCCCCCGCACACCCGCCGACGGCACCGCCGTACGCGCCCTGTCCACCAGCGACCTGGCCGGTATCGAGATATCCCTGGCCGACGTCGTCGAGACGGTCGAGAACGCCTACCGCACCCTCGCCGCGGGCCTGTCCGACAACCCCCGCAAACTGACCGTCAAACCGCGCGACGGCCACTCCGTCTCGTACGCCATGCTCGGCCGCGACGGCTCCCGCGACGTCGTCGCCATCAAGACCTCGTACAAGCACGGCCTGGACAAGGGGCGCGAGGAGCAGCACTACTACACCGCCCTCACCCTCTACGACGACGTCACCGGCCTGCCCGTGGCGATGATGGACTGCGGCCGCATCGGCTCCCTGCGCACCCCGGCCGTCTCCGCCCTGCTGGCCCGCGAGTGCGCCGCCCCCGGAGCCCGCAGCGCGCTGGTGATCGGCACCGGCACGCAAGGACGGCTGGCGCTGCCGTTCCTGCTGACCACCCTGCCGGAACTGGACCGGCTGATGCTCTTCGGCACCCACCGGGAGGGAATCGCTGCCGTACGGGACCGGCTGCGGGCCCACTTCCCCGGCCGCGACGTGGAGGTCGTCACCGACGTGCGGGCCGCCGCCGCGGAGGCCGACGTCATCGTGGCCACCGCCGGCCCCCACACCCCCGCCGCCGTCGAGGCCGACGTGCTCAGGCCCGGCGCGCTGGCGATCCTCGTCGGCCACGGCCTCGCCCCCTCCACCCTCCACCGCGCCGACCGCGTCGTGGCCACCAGCGAGGCCCAGATGAACGTCACCGGCACCGACATGGCCGACGCCGACGGCCGGCTCCCCGCCGTCGACACCGAGTTCCCGCCGGTCCTCGCCGGCACCGCGGCCGGCCGCACCACCCCGCACGAGCGCGTCTTCGCCTACAACAGCGGCCTGGTCGTCACCGACATCGCCCTCGGCCACCGCTTCGCCCAGCTCGCCATCGAGCAGGGCCTGGGAACGCGGGTGCCACTGTGGCAGTGACCGGCGCTCCCCCGCCCACCCTCCCGGCGTATGCCGACCCCCGGACAGACGCCGTGCTCGACAGCGGGCTGCTCCACGAGCTGGCCCACGCCTTCGGCGGCCCCTTCCACTTCCTGCTCCCGCAGCGCTTCGACGCCAACCTCGCCGCCTTCCGCGCGGCGCTGGCCGACGCCGGGGTGAACGGACAGGTGTACTACGCGAAGAAGGCCAACAAGGCGGCCGTCTGGATGGAGCGCTGCGCCGCCGGCGGGGCCGGGGCCGACGTCGCCAGTTCCGGCGAACTCCGCGAGGCCCTGGGCCACGGAGTGCGCGGCGAGGACATCGTGGTCACCGGCCCGGCCAAGCACGAGGAACTGCTGCGCGTCGCGGTCCTGCAGGGCGCCCTGATCTCGGTCGACTCCCTCGACGAACTCGACCGCCTCCTCGCCCTGGCCCGGACGGGCACGGTCCGCCCGGCCCGGCTGCTGCTGCGCCGGCTCCCCCCGGCGCAGCCGCACAGCCGCTTCGGCATGACCGCACCCGAGCTCCAAGCGGCACTGACGAGGTGCGTACGGGCCGGCGACGCCGTCCGGATGGAGGGATTCTGCTTCCACCTCTGCGGCTACGCCGTCCAGCCGCGCGCCGACCTCGCCGGACACCTCGTCGACCTCTGCCTCAAGGCCCGCGCCGCGGGACTGCGGGCCGACCGGATCGGCATCGGCGGCGGTTTCGCCGTCGACTACGCGGCGGCCGGCGACTGGCACGCCTTCCTCGCGGCCCAGCACCCCGGCCACTACCACGCCCGCAAGACCTTCTCGGCCGCCGATTTCTACCCGTACCACTCACCGGTCGCCGGAGCCGGCGCCCTCCGCGCTGTCCTGGCGGCCGTTCCCACGGGCGGCCGGGACCGTCTCGGCGACCGGCTCCGGGGGACCGGGACCCTCCTGCTGCTGGAGCCCGGCCGCGCGCTGCTGGACCGGGCCGGCGCCTCCGTCTTCCGCGTCCGGGGCGTCAAGGACCGCGACAGCTACGCCATCCTCACCGTCGACGGGACGAGCCTGAGCGTGTCGGAGCAGTGGTTCAACAGCGAATACCTCCCCGACCCCGTGCTGGTCACCCCGGCCGGCCGCGCCCGGGGCCGGGGCGTCCACCCCGCGTGCGTAGGGGGTGCGTCCTGCCTGGAGACGGACCTGCTCACCTGGCGCAAGATCCCCTTCCCCGCCCGCCCCGCGCCGGGCGACCTGCTGGTCTACCCCAACACGGCGGGCTACCAGATGGACTCCAACGAGTCCCCGTTCCACGAACTGCCGCTGCCGCCCAAGGTCGTCGTGGAACCCCGTGAAGGCCGGCCGCGCTGGCGCCTGGACCGCCACTCCGCCCGCTGACCCCTTCTCCCCGCCGCTTCCCGCCTGTCACAGGAGCCCTCCCATGTACGAGGCACTGACGCGCCCCGCCGTGGTCTCCCGCATCTCCGACCTCATCGGCCGCACCCCGCTGTTCGAGCTGTGCCGCACCGGCAACGGCAGCCGTCTGCTCCTGAAGCTGGAGATGTACAACCCCACCGGCAGCGCGAAGATCCGCATGGCGCGCCAGATGGTCCTCGACGCCGAGGACCGCGGCGCGCTGCGCCCCGGCGGCCGCATCATCGAGTCCACCTCCGGCAACACCGGCCTCGGCCTGGCCGTCATCGCCGCCGAGCGCGGCTACGCCTTCACCGCCGTCGTCGACCACCACGCCTGCGCCGACAAGCTGCGCGTCATGCGGGCGCTGGGCACCGAACTCGTCCACGTCGCCGACGACGGCACCGGGGAGCTCGCCACGGCCGCCCGCGAGGAACTCGCCGAGGACATGGCCCACGGCCGGGACAACACCTTCTTCACCGAGCAGCACAACAACCCCAGCAACGGCGTCGGCTACCACCTCCTCGCCCATGAACTCCACCAGGCCCTCGGCGCAGGCCTCGACATCCTCATCGCCGCCGTCGGCACCGGCGGCGCGCTGTGCGGCACCGCACGGGAGCTGCGCAGGCTCGTCCCCGGTGTGCGGACCATCGGCGTCGAGCCCAAGGGGTCGATCGCCTTCGGCGGCCCCGCCCACGACTACTACCAGTCCGGCACCGGCACCCCCGAAGGCGCCACGATCGGCGCGCTGGTCGACTTCGACCTGATCGACGAGGGCGTGAAGGTCGGCGACGTCGAGGCGTTCGCCACCGCCCGCGCCGTCGCCCGTACGGGCCTGCTCATCGGCGGGTCCGCGGGCGGCGTCGTATACGAGGCGCTGACGCGCTTGCCGTCGCTGCCGCCTGCGACCACGATGGTCGCGCTCGTCAACGACGGCGGCGAGAAGTACCTGGACACCGTCTTCGACGACGACTGGATGACCGCCCGGAACTTGCTCGACCCCGCCGTGGAGCGCGAGGTCGACGAGACCCTCTCCAAGCTCCGCACGATCTGATGCCCATCCCGCAGCCGACCGCCCTCCTGCGCGACAGCCGCGCGCTGGCTGTCCTCGCCGTCCCCCTCGTCCTCATCCAGCTCGCCCAGGTGGCCCTGACCACCACCGACACGGTGATGATGGGCCTGCTGGGCACCCGGGACCTGGCGGCGGGCGGCCTGGCCATCGTCATCTTCAACCAGCTCCGCACCATGGGCGTCGGCCTCGTCACCTCCGTGGGCAACCGCATCGCGGCGGCCGCCGCCCGGGCCGAGCTCGCGGACCACGCCGCCGCGCAGGCCGACGAGGAGGTCCGCCGGATCGTCCGCGCGAGCATGGCGGTGGCCACGCTCGCCGGCCTGGCCGGGGCCGTCCTCATGCTCCTCATCGGCCAGAGCCTCACCCGGCTCGGCCAGGAGGCCGCCGTCGCCGCCCGCGCGCAGACGATGCTGCTGGCGCTGGCCCCCGGCCTGCTGCCGTGCCTGTGGTTCCAGGCGGTCCGCCAGTTCACCGTCGGCATGCGCCGCCCCCAGGCCCTGCTGCGGATCACCCTCGCCTCCGTCGCGGTCAACGCCGGCCTCAACTGGCTGCTGATCCACGGCACCTGGGGCCTGCCCGAGCTGGGCCTGCCCGGCATCGGCGTGGCCACCTCGGCGGTCCACCTCCTCTCCTTCCTCGCCCTGTACGCCTCGGCGAAGAGGGACCGGGTCCTCGCCCCGCTGCTCGGCCTCGACGTCCTCAGGGCCGACCGCGCCACGATGCGCGAGCTGCTGCGCCTGGGCGTGCCCATCGCCGCCACCTACGGTTCGGAAGCCGGATTCTTCTCCGTCACGGCCCTGATGGCCGGCTCCTTCGGCAGCGCGGCCCTGGCCGCCCACACCGCCGTCAACCAGCTCGTCTACATCGTCTTCCAGGTCGCCGTCGGCCTCTCCCACGCCGCCTCCATCAACGTCAGCCGCGAGCTCGCCCTCGGCCGTATCGACGCCGCCCGGCGCATCAAGAACACGGCCCTGGCCTGCGCCGCCGTCGTCATGACCACCGTCGCCGCGGTGTACGTCACCCTGCCCGGCCTCGTGCTGCGCCCGTTCTTCGACGCCGGCGGCACCGGCGACGCCCGGGCCGTGGACATCGCGACGCGGCTGCTGCTGGTCATCGCCGTGCTCCAGTTCTTCGACTGCGCCCAGAACATCGGCGTCGGCCTCCTGCGCGGCCTCGACGACACCCGGAGCGGCTTCCGCATCACCCTCGTCGGCTACTGGGCCGTCGGACTGCCCGCCGCCGGGCTCCTGGGCTACGGCGCGGGCCTCGACACCCTCGGCATCTGGCTGGGCCTGCTCACCGGCCTCGCCACCACCGCGATCCTGCTCCTGCGCCGCTACGGCGCCGGCCTGCGCGCCCACCCCGCGGGCCAGGTCGCCCTCTAGGCGGCTCAATTGGGCACTGTGCCGCCCGCCCGCTCCCCCACATGATGAGACGTGCCTCGCCGCACGGAAGAGCCGCGAGTGCAGAACGTGCCGGGAGAGCTGGGAGAGCCGGGAGGTTCGATGATGCACCGCTCGATGTCCCGCCGTACCGCCCTGAGATCCGCCGTGGGCACCGCCCTCGCCGCCGGGGGACTCACCCTGGGCGGCACGGTGCCCGCGGCCGCCGCGGCGCGCGCCGCGGGCGCCCCCGCCACCGCGGCAGGTGGCGTCTTCCGCGATGTCCGCGACTTCCACGGCAGCTGGGAAGGGGCGTACGACGGGCGCAGGGCCCATCTGACGATCGCCGTGGCGCAGGAGCCGCCCGCCATGCTCGCCACCGTCTACTTCACCTTCACCGACCTGGACCGGGACGAGACGTACACCGGCAGCCGCCGGAACGTCCCCCCGGGCACCCGGGCCATCGCCGCCATCACGCTGGGCGGCCCCGCCCTCCTGTCCTGGCCCACCCTCCTCATCCACACCCGGGACACCGACATCCTGTCCGGCACCGCCGATCCGGGCGGGCGCCGGCATCCGATGGTGTTCTACCGCTCCACCGCGGCCCCCTCCCGCGTGCACAACAGGCCGTTCCGGGGCTTCGACGACTGGTGCGGGCTCCCCGTGGGACAGGGCCGCTACCTCGGCAGCCTCGACGGGCGCGGCGCGCGGCTGGACGTCGACTGCTCGTACGCGGGCAGCGAGCGCCGGATGACGTTCCGGCTCGGCGACCTCGAGCGGCGGATCGAGTGGTACGCCCGGCTGACCGAGTCCGAGGTCCGGCGCTGGAGCCACGACCGGCAGCGCAACCCGCTGGCGGGGGTGTGGATGAAGCCGTACTGGGAGCGGCGGGAGCCGCTGTGGATCGACTCCCTGTACTGGCACGGCCACAACGCGGCCTATGTGACGGGCGAGAGCACCCGGCAGGGCGGCCCCTGCGGCATGTCCTTCATCCGCCGGACGCCCTTGCCCGGTTAGCCTCGGAGCCCGGTAGGCGCGTCCGTACCGGGCGGACGTGAAGGACGGGACGGTATGGCGTCGGGCAAGGCACTGCGCGAAGGCCGGGACGAATCGCCCGAGGAGCGGGCCGACCGGCGCTGGAACGAGCTGCTGCAGGAGGTGCGGGTCGCCCAGACCGGCGTCCAGATCCTCTTCGGTTTCCTGCTGACCGTCGTGTTCACGCCGCAGTTCCCGATGCTGGGGTCGACGGACAAGGCGATCTATGTGGTCACCGTGCTCCTCGGCGCCGCCACCACCGGTGCCCTCGTGGGTCCCGTCTCCTTCCACCGGCTCGTCACCGGGCACCGGCTGAAGCCCCAGACCGTCACCTGGGCGTCGCGCCTGACGCTGCTGGGAGTGGTGCTGCTGCTGGCGACCGTGGCCTCGGCCCTCACCCTCATCCTGCGCATCGCCATGCGCAACGCGGCCGTGCCGTGGGTGGTGGGCGGGCTCGTCACCTGGCTCGTGCTGTGCTGGTTCGGCCTGCCGCTGTGGGCCCGCCACCGTTACGCGGCCAAGGGCTGACGGGCCCTCGGGTCCCCCGTCCGGTCGCCTCAGCCGCCGGCGGGGGCCTCGACCTCCTTGATGTCGGATATGAGCTTGCTGCTCGTGTCCGACTGGACGCTCAGGTGGGTGTACGTGGGCTTCTTCTCGTCACCCCACGTGAGCCTCACCCGCGTCCAGGTGTGCCCGGCCCCGCTGTTGTCGTACGTGACCCGCCAGGCCCGCGGGGCGTTCTGGGCCAGGAAGACCCCGTCGGCGTCGTTGCCGCGCTCCCAGGCCGCCAGGCGGTCGCGGAACTCCCCGGTGAGGAAGTGCGACCGCAGGGCGTCGGCCAGGACCGTGTCGGGCGTGCCGCTGCGGGCGTCGACGTAGGCGCCGTAGAAGGCGGCCACGCGGTCCGTCGCCGAGGACGGGCTCCCCTCGTGCACCGGGGGGACGGTCGCGTCCGGTCCTTCGGACGCGGTGGACGTGGTACGGGTTCGCATGGGTAACCCCCATCGCCGTGTGCCGCGGACGGCACGGGCTTCGCTGCTTCACCGTGTACAGCGGGCAGGTTCCCGGAAGAGTTCCTTCCGAACCCCCGTGCCGCGGGGGATCTTCCGCAGGGCGGTGGACCGGCACCGCGGCGGGGTGTGCCGCGCGGCCGCCCCGTATCGGGTCCACGGGCCGTTCATTTTCCCGGCCGACGATTCCGCTTGCCGATGGGTTCTTGAATTCCGATCGAGCCGGTGGAGCGGCACATAAAGTCTAGGTGTTTCCCTGGACTCCGTCGCGGTCGATGACTACTTGATGAATTCTTCGACGACCTTCGGCGGCCACATGCCGACCTTGAGCACGCCCATGGAGTAGGCACGGGAGACCAGGGCGGCGCGATTGGGGACTTTCAGTTTCCGGAGCAGGCCGGTGACGTGGTATTCGACGCCCTGCCGGCTGAGGTAAAGGCGTGAGGCGAGGGGGATGGTGGAGATGCCGGCGGCTATGCCCTCGAGGATGCGGGCGTCGATCTCGGTGAGGATCTTCTTGCGGTTGGTGACGACGCCGGCCTCTTCGGCGGTTGCCTGGGTCGGCGGCATCATGACGAGGATCGCGGCGTCGCCGGGGGTGCCGCCGCGCACCGAGACGGCCGTCAGGGTACTGGAGAACGCCGAGTCCTCGCGGGACTCCTCCTGCCGCAGGGCGACCACGTGCGTGGCGAACCGCTGGCGCCTGCCCTCGACGAGGCCGGAGAACTGCCGCAGCAGCGGCTGCTGGACGCTGGGGTGCACCAGCTCCTGGAACCTGCGTCCGCAGACGTCCTCGGAGGTGGCTCCGAACTGGCGGAAGAACTCATGGTTCGCCTGCCGGATCGTCAGAGCGGGGTCCAGGTATGCCATACACATGCCCGGCTGCTCGAACTGCGGACGCATGCCGGCCTGGTCATCTGCAAGTACGGAAGTGGCCACGAGACTGCCAACCTTTCGGATCCCGCTAAACGTTCGGAACCGCGCGCTAGTAATGCGTCAAGAATTGCGATTTCCGGGCCTCGAACCGAATGGCCCGGTTTCTGACCAACTGATTGGAACAGTAGATAGTTCCGCGGAGGCGAGTCAACGACATCCCGACCCGACGCGGCTAAACCTGCGGTTTGCCCTTCCGGATGGTTCGGTTGACCGGCCTTGCGGTTTCGGTACTTCGGTTCGGTCGGGTTCGGACCAGTCGGAGGGGGCGGGAACACGCCAGTGGCCCGGCCGGGAAATCCCCGGCCGGGCCACTGGTACGGCTGCTGGCGTGCCGTCCTACCAGCTGGCGGCGAGCAGCAGGTCGCCGTACTGGTGCTCACGGGACGCCTGCTCCAGGTCGGACTCCACCATCATGCGCATCAGTTGCGGGAAGTCGACGGTCGGTTCCCAGCCGAGTTCGGTCCGTACACGACGGGTGTCGGCGCACAGGACCTCCACCTCGGCGGGGCGGACGAGGGCCGGATCGATGACGACGTAGTCCGTCCAGTCCAGGCCCACGCACTCGAAGGCGTAGCGGACCGCGTCGCGCACCGAGTGCATCTGCCCGGTGCCCACGACGTAGTCGGTCGGCTCGTCCTGCTGGAGCATGAGGTGCATGGCGCGTACGTAGTCGCCGGCGAAGCCCCAGTCGCGCACGGCGTCGAGGTTTCCGAGGTCCAGCCGCTTCTGGTAGCCGAGCTTGATGCGGGCGGCGGCCAGCGAGATCTTGCGGGTCACGAACTCGGCGCCGCGCCGGGGGGACTCGTGGTTGAAGAGCATCCCGGACACCGCGTACATGCCGAAGGACTCACGGTAGTTGCGGGTGATGTAGTGCCCGTAGGTCTTCGCGACGCCGTAGGGGCTGCGCGGGTGGAACAGGGTGGTCTCGCTCTGCGGGGTCTCGGCCGCCTTGCCGAACATCTCGGAGGAGGACGCCTGGTAGAAGCGGATCTGACCGGCGGTGCCCGCGTTGCGGGAGCCGTTGAGCCCGCTCACCATGCGGATGGCCTCGAGCATCCGCAGGACGCCCATGCCGTTGACCTCGGTGACCAGTTCGGACTGCTGCCATGACATGGGCACGAAGGAGATCGCGCCGAGGTTGTAGACCTCGTCGGGCTGTACCGTGTCCACGGCGGACACGAGGCTCGCCTGGTCCATGAGGTCGCCGTCGACGAAGGACAGGTCGGAGACAAGGCGGCTGACGCGCGACTTCCTCGGATTCGCCTGCCCCCTGATCAGCCCCCAGACCTGGTACCCCTGCGACAACAGGTGTTCGGCAAGATAAGAACCGTCCTGTCCGGTGATACCAGTGATCAGTGCGCGCTTGGACATCCCATCGCCTTCCCTTCCTCTACCACGGACCGACCGCCCTCCGCTGTCCGGCCGATATTGCGAACGCACGCTCGCAGTCGGCTCGGAACGATGTCAACAAAATCCTGATAGACTAGGGAATTTGCGGATTTCGTGGCCGGTTCCGGTCGGTGGCAGCCGGGGAACACTAGGGATTCCCCAGCCCGTTGTGCGCTGGACTCGTCAGCGTGCTGATCAGACTGCTGCGTGCCCGTCTACGGCCCTACGGCCGCGCCGTCGCTCTTCTTCTCGCCCTGCAACTGGTGCAGATCATGGGCGTGTTGGTGCTGCCGACCCTGGGCGCGGCGGTGATCGACAACGGCGTGCTCAAGGCCGACGCCGGCTACGTCCGCGGCGTCGGCGCCTTCATGCTCGCCGTGGCGCTCGCGCAGGTGGCCGCCGCGATCGGCGCGGCGCTGCTGGCGTCCCGTACGGCGATGGGCCTGGGGCGGGACCTGCGCTCCGCGGTCTTCCGCCGGGTCCTGGACTTCTCGGCCCGCGAGCTGGGCCGCTTCGGCACCCCGTCGCTGATCACCCGGACCGTCAACGACGTGCAGCAGGTGCAGACGCTGGTCCTGCAGGCGCTCGGCGTCGCGGTGGCGGCGCCGGTGCTGTGCGTGGGCAGCGTGGTGCTGGCGCTGTCCCAGGATGTGCCGCTGTCGCTGCTGCTGGTGGCCCTCGTCGTGGTGATCTCGGCCGTCTTCGGGGTCGGGCTGAGCCGGATGGGCCCCTGGTACGACCGGATGCAGTCGCGGGTGGACCGCGTCAACCAGCTGCTGCGCGAGCAGATCACCGGGGTCCGCGTGGTGCGGGCCTTCGTCCGGGAGGCGCACGAGCGCGAGCGGTTCGCCCGCACCAACGCCGAGCTCGCGGCCCTGTCCCTGCGCGTGGCCCGGCTCATGGCCCTGCTGTTCCCGGTGATGACGCTGGTGATGAACGCGTTCATCGTGTTCCTGCTCTGGTTCGGCGGCCACCGCGTCGACGACGGCAGCATGCGGCTGGGCGCCCTGACCGCCTTCCTCGGCTATCTGGGCCTGATCGTGATGTCGGTCGTCCTGCTGACGCTGGTGTTCGTGGCCGCGCCGCGCGCGAAGACCTCGGCGCAGCGCATCCAGGAGGTGCTCGGGACCGAGCCGTCCGTCGTGGCGCCGCGGGAGCCCGTCGCTGCCCCGGTCCCCGGCGCGGCCGGCCATCTGGAGCTGCGGGCCGTGGAGTTCCGCTATCCCGGGGCGGAGGAGCCCGTGCTGAGCGACGTCGACCTGACGGCCCGGCCGGGCCAGACGGTCGCCATCCTGGGCAGCACCGGCAGCGGCAAGACGACGCTGCTGAACCTGGTCCTGCGGCAGTTCGACGCCACGGGGGGCACGGTGCTCGTCGACGGCGTCGACGTCCGCTCCTACGATCCCGGCGCGCTCTCCCGCGCGGTGGGCTTCGTACCGCAGAAGCCCCTGCTGTTCTCCGGCACCGTCGCGAGCAATCTGCGCTTCGGCGATCCGGACGCCACCGACGAGGAGCTGTGGCAGGCCCTGGAGACGGCCCAGGCCCGCGACTTCGTCGAGCGGATGCCGCAGGGCCTGGAGTCCGTCGTCGCCCAAGGCGGCACGAACCTCTCGGGCGGCCAGCGCCAGCGCCTGGCCATCGCGCGCACGCTGCTGCGCAAACCCGGCATCTACCTCTTCGACGACTGCCTCTCGGCGCTCGACTACACCACGGACGCCGCGCTGCGGGCCGCCCTCGCGCCCGAGGTCGCGGGGGCGACGGTCGTCGTGGTCGCCCAGCGGATCAGCACGGTCCGGGACGCCGACCGCATCGTGGTGCTCGACGCGGGCCGCGTCGTCGCCGCGGGGACCCACGCGGAACTCATGCGCGACAGCCTCACCTACCGGGAGATCGCGCTCTCGCAGCTCACCGAAGAGGAGGCCGCGGCATGACATCCGCGCGAGAGAAGCCCCACGGCACCGTCACCCGGCTGCTGGGGCTCCTGCGGCCCCACCGGGCGCTGGTGGCCCTGCTGCTGGCGCTGGGCATCGCCGGCGTCACCCTGGCCGCGTTCGGGCCGGTGCTCATGGGCAAGGCCACGGACCTGGTCTTCGCGGGCGTCGTCGGCAAGCGGCTGCCCGCCGGGACGTCCCCGCAGGAGGCGATCGAGCAACTGCGCGCGGACGGCCAGGGCTCCCTCGCCAAGGTCTTCAGCACGGTCGACGTGCACCCCGGCCGCGGCATCGACTTCGCCGCCCTGGAGCACGTCCTGCTGGTCCTGCTCGCCCTGTACCTGGCGGCGTCCCTGTTCACCCTCCTGCAGGGACGGCTGGCAACGCTCGTCATCAACAGGGTCGTCCTCGACCTGCGCGAGAAGGTGGCGGACAAGCTCGCGCGGCTGCCGATCGGCTACTTCGACCGGAATCCGGCGGGCGAGCTGCTGAGCCGGGTCACGAACGACGTCGACAACCTCCAGCAGACCCTTCAGCAGGCCCTCTCCCAGCTGATCACCTCGGTGTTCTCCTTCCTGGCGCTGCTGGCCATGATGTTCGTGATCTCGCCGCTGCTGGCGCTGGTGATGCTGGCGAGCGTGCCGGTGTCGGTGGTGCTGGTGTCCGTGATCGCCAAGCGCGCCCAGCCGCGGTACGCCGAGCAGTGGGCCGCCACCGGCACGCTCAGCGGGCACGTCGAGGAGATGTACAGCGGGCACGCCCTGGTCAAGGGCTTCGGCCGGCGCGAGCTGGCGGAGCGCGCCTTCGACGAGCACAACGACGCCGTGTACCGGGCGGGCGCCAAGGCGCAGTTCGCCTCCGGCACGATCGAGCCGTCGATGATGTTCATCGGCAACCTCGGCTACATCGTGGTGTCCGTGGTCGGTGCGCTGCGCGTCGTGAGCGGCTCGCTGTCGATCGGCGACGTGCAGGCCTTCGTCATGTACGCCCGCCAGTTCAACCAGCCGATCGTCGAGGCGGGCACCGTCGCCGGCCAGCTGCAGTCGGCGATCGCCTCGGCCGACCGGGTGTTCGCGCTGCTCGACGCGGACGAGCAGGGGCCGGACCCGGACCGCCCGGAGCGGCCCGCGCGCATCGAGGGCCGGGTGGAGTTCGAGGGCGTGGGATTCCGCTACTCCCCCGGCACTCCGCTGATCGAGGACCTGTCGCTCACCGTGGAACCTGGGCAGACAGTGGCGATCGTCGGGCCGACCGGTGCGGGCAAGACCACCCTGGGCAATCTCCTCATGCGGTTCTACGAGCCCGGCGAGGGCCGCGTGCTGCTGGACGGCACGGACATCACCCGCATGCGGCGCGACGAACTGCGCGGGCACATCGGGCTCGTGCTCCAGGACAGCTGGCTGTTCGGCGGCACGATCGCCGAGAACATCGCCTACGGGTCCCCGCTGGCGACGCGGGAGGAGATCGTGGCCGCCGCCCGCGCCACCTGCGTCGACCGGTTCGTACGGACCCTGCCCGAGGGCTACGACACCGTGCTGGACGAGGAGTCGTCCGGGGTGAGCGCCGGCGAGAAGCAGCTGATCACGATCGCCAGGGCGTTCCTGGCGGGGCCGGCGATCCTGGTGCTGGACGAGGCGACGAGCTCCGTCGACACCCGTACCGAGCTGCTCATCCAGCGCGCCCTGACCTCCCTGCGCGCCGGCCGCACCAGCTTCGTCATCGCCCACCGGCTCTCCACCATCCGCGACGCCGACGTCATCGTGGTGATGGACGCCGGCCGGATCGTCGAACGCGGCACGCACGACGAGCTGATCGGCGCCGGCGGGACCTACGCCCGGATGTACGCCTCGCGCACGCAGCCGGGGGCGTCGGCCGTTCCCCGCTGAGCGGGGAACGGCCCCCTCTCACGCCGGCCCGTCCGCGGCCGGGGGCGGGGCGGCGGGCAGGGAGAGAACCATCGTCAGGCCGCCGCCGGGGGTCTCCTCGGGCACGAGCGTGCCGCCCATCGCCTCGGTCAGGCCGCGGGAGAGGGCCAGACCCAGACCGAGGCCGGTGGTGTTGTCGGTGTCGCCGAGCCGCTGGAACGGCGCGAAGGCCCGCTCGCGGTCGGCGGGCCGTATGCCGGGTCCCCGGTCGACGATCCGCAGCTCGACCCGGGCGGCCAGGGTGCTGGCGGCGACGGTGACCGGCCGGCCGGCCGGGGAGTGCCGGGTGGCGTTGGCCACCAGGTTGGCGACGACGCGCTCCAGCAGGGGCGGATCGGCCAGGACGCACGGCACGGCCTCCACGTCCTGGACGCGGACGCCCGAGGCGGGGGTGTCCGGCAGGCTGTCCAGGGCCTGGGGCAGCACCTCGGCGAGCGCGGTGGGCTGCAGGTGCAGGGTCAGGGCGCCCGCCTGGATGCGGCTCATGTCGAGGAGGTTGTCGACCAGCCGGCTGAGCTTGATCATCGACTCCTCGGCGGTGGCCAGGAGCTCCTCCTTGTCCTCCGCGGAGAAGTCCACGTCCCGGCTGCGCAGCGAGCTGATGGCCGCCCAGCCGCCGGCGAGCGGGGTGCGCAGGTCGTGGCTGACGGCGGCGAGCAGCGCGGTGCGCATGCGGTCGGCGGCGCGGACGGGTTCGATCTCGGCGGCGGCCTCGGCGAGCCGGGCGCGCTCCACGGCGGCCGTCAGATGGGCGGCGAAGGCGGTCAGGACGCGGCGTTCGGTGGCGGGCAGTGCGCGGCCGTGCAGCACCAGCTCGTCGTCCTCGCCGATGGGCACCCGGGTGACGGCGGGCGCCGGCGTCCCGTCGGCCGCGGCGGGCCCGTGGACCGGCTCCCTCTCGCGGGGGCGCAATTCGGCGGAGTCCATGCCGAAGGTCTGGCGGGTGCGCTCCAGCAGCACCGGGACGGCCTGCTCGCCGCGGAGGATGCCGCCGGCCAGCGAGGACAGGGTCTCGGCCTCGGCGGTGGCGTGCGCGGCGCTGCGGCCGAGCCGCAGCGAACGGTCGACGACGGCCGCGACGGTGACGGCGACGAGCGCGAAGACCAGGAGCGCGAGGACGTTGTTGGCCTCGGCGATGGTGAAGCGTCCCGCGGGCGGGATGAAGTAGTAGTTGAGCAGCAGCGAGGCGGTGACGGAGGCCAGCAGCGCGGAGACCACGCCGCCGATGCAGGCCACGCCGACGACGGCCGCGAGGAAGAGCAGCGCCTCACTGGTGAGGTTGAGGCTGAGGGCGTCGGCGACCGCTTGCCGGCGCAGCAGCAGGGTGAGCAGGACGGGCAGGAGGAGTCCGGCCACGGGCCCGCCGAGCCGCCGGGCCGGCGACAGTCCGCTGCCCGGCAGGGGCCGGCTCCGGCCGCGGCCGGCCCGCTCGTGGGTGACCATGTGGACGTCGATGTCGCCGGATTGCCCGACGACGGTCTCGCCGACGCCGCGCGCGTCGGCCAGGCGCCGGAGCCGGCCGCGGCGGCTGACGCCGACGACGAGCTGGGTGGCGTTCTCGGCGCGGGCGAACGCGAGGAGGGCGGCGGGCACGTGCTCGCCGACGACGGTGTGGTAGCTGCCGCCCATGCTCTCCACGAGCCGGCGCTGCCCGGCGAGTGCGGCGGGCGAGGCCCCGGCGAGCCCGTCGCTGCGGGCGACGTGCACGGCGAGCAGGTCACCGCCGGAGGAGCGGGCGGCGATGCGGGCGGCGCGGCGGATGAGCGTCTCGCCCTCGGGGCCGCCGGTCAGGGCGACGACGACGCGTTCGCGGGTCTCCCAGACGCCGCCTATGCCGTGCTCGGCGCGGTAGCGCTGCAGGGTCTCGTCGACGCGTTCGGCCACCCACAGCAGGGCGAGTTCGCGCAGGGCGGTGAGGTTGCCGACGCGGAAGTAGTGCGAGAGCGCCGCGTCGATCTTCTCGGGCGCGAAGATGTTGCCGTGGGCCATGCGGCGGCGCAGTGCCTCGGGGGCCATGTCGACGAGTTCGATCTGGTGGGCGCGGCGGACGACCTCGTCGGGCACGGTCTCGCGCTGCGGCACGCCGGTGATCTTCTCGACGACGTCGTTGAGGGACTCCAGGTGCTGGATGTTGACGGTGGTGATGACGTCGATGCCGGCGGCGAGGAGTTCCTCGACGTCCTGCCAGCGCTTGGGGTGGGCGGCACCGGGGGCGTTGGTGTGGGCCAGCTCGTCGATGAGGGCCACTTCGGGTCGGCGTGCCCGTACGGCGTCGAGGTCGAGCTCGGCGCTGTCGCCGGCGGGGTGCGCACGGCGGGCGCGGGGCACGACCTCCAGGCCGTCGAGCATCTCCTCGGTGTGCGGGCGGTGGTGGCACTCGGCGAGGGCGACGACGACGTCGGTGCCGCGCAGGGCGCGCCGCCATCCCTCGTCCAGCATGCGGTAGGTCTTGCCGACTCCGGGGGCCGCGCCGAGGTAGACCTTCAGTCTGCCGGGACGGGTGCCCGGCGTGTCAGGCGGATCGCCGGCCTGGGCCATGGGTGTTCCTTATGTCAGGGGCGGCGGCGCGCCGCCCGGCGGTGTGAGGGGTTCCCTGACCCATCGTCACCGCGCGGCGGCCGGTTGGCCGCCCGGCGGCCCGACGTTGACGCGTTCCTGACTTCGGGACGGCAGGTGGGGCGGGCATGCCGCCCCACCTGCGTCAACGGCATCAGCCGTGCCGGGTGTCCACGACCGCCCGCAGCTTGCCGCTGGTGGCCGTGCGGTCGAACGCGGCGCCGTCCACGGCCTCCACGTCGAGGTCCAGGAGCCGGTCGTCGACGGCCGACCGCAGCTCCTCGTAGCCCGCGAGGAAGGCCGTCCGCAGCTCCTGCGGCTGTGCGGTGCCGGTGCGCTCGACGCGGACGGTGAGCCGTTCGCGGCGGTCGGTGCGGGTGAGCACCACCTGGAGCTCGCCGCTGTAGCCGCGGTCCTGCTCGGCGATGGCCACGAAGCGCCGGTAGTTGAGGAAGTACGACGCCACGCGCATCACGTCGCCGCCCCGGCCGAGCAGCTCGAAGCGCGGCGACTTGTTGCCGCAGGGGCAGGGGCCGGGCAGGGCGCGGCCGAGGTCGCCGATGACGTACCGGCCCAGGTTCTGGCCGCGCCGGGCGTGGGTGGAGAACACCAGGCGGCCTGTCTCGCCGGGCGTCACCGGCCGGTCGGCGTCGGTGTGCAGGATCTCCATGGTGTGCAGGTCGGCGTGCAGGTGGTGGACACCGCCCGTGGACTCGGTGCACTGGTAGCCGAGGGGGCCGAGGTCGGTGCTTCCGTAGGTGATGGAGCGGACCGTCTCGATGCCGAAGTCCTCGGTCAGGACGCGGCGCTGCTCGGCGGTGAAGTGCTCCCCGCCGTAGAAGATCTTGCGGATGCCGCCGTAGGAGCGCAGCAGGTCCGCCTGGTCGTGGAGGAGCTGCCACAGGTAGGAGGGCATGCCGAAGAGGGTGTCCACCTCGTGGGTGACGAGCATCTCGGCGGTGACCCGGTGGTCGGGGCCGGCCGCCATCGGCATCTGGGTGCCGCCCAGCCGCTCCAGGATGGAGAAGAAGCTGATGAAGCCGCCGTACATGCCGCCGCAGAAGAAGAGGTTGGCGGTGCGGTCGCGCGCCGGGTCGTAGCCGGCGGCGAGCAGGCCGCGGGCGGCGGCGCGCATCTGGGTGTCGTAGTCGTCGTAGGTGAACAGGGACAGGGCGGGCCTGCCGGTGCTGCCGCCGCTGCGGAAGTACAGCTCCGCGTCGCGCGGGTCGACGCCGTCGTTGAGCTTCTGGACGGCGGCCTTGTCGAGGAGCGGCCCGGTGGGGGGCGGGAAGGCGGCCGGCCGGGTCAGGTCGTCGAGGCAGGCGGTGGTGGCGAAGCGCTCGTCGGTCTGGACGGCCACGCGGCGGCTGTAGCGCTGCAGGGCGTAGACGCCGTCGTGCGGCTCGCCGGAGTAGCCGCCCAGCATCCGGCCGAGCGGCGTGACGCGGGTGGCGCCGGAGGCCAGGGCGAGGCGGGAGAGTTCGGCGATGTCGGTGCGGCTGCCGGCGATGCCGGCGGTCTGCAGGTAGCGGCGCATGGGGCGCAGGGTGGCGAGGAGCCTCTTGCGGGGCAGCGGCTTGACCCACACGCTGCGGTGCAGCGGGGAGGCGGTCAGGGCGGGCCGGGTGTCGGCCATGACCCGCCAGGAGCCGTCGGGCGCGGCGATGACGCGGGTCAGGCCCAGGTGCTCCTCGAGGCGGGCGATGAGCTCGGTGGTGCTGAGCTCGGCCTCCTCGGCGGGGCTCAGCGCGTCCTCGCGGGCGGCGGGCACGGCGGCGAGGACGGCGGCGAAGCGCTCCGCGAAGGCGAAGACCTCCGCGTGGTCCTCGGTGTCGAGGTAGACGACCTGGGGGCTGGAGCACGCCTGCTGTTCGTGCAGGCAGACGTCGGCGGCCAGGGCGGTCAGGGCGGCCTCGTCCTGCCAGGCGTCGCGGGTCAGGTAGGCGAAGGAGATCTTGTGGCCCCACTCCACCAGGCGGCAGCCCGGCGGCACATGGGCGGCCACGCCCTCGACGGCCGCTTCGCCGCCCCACACCGCGACGGCGTCGGCGGGGGCGCACATCATGCCCAGCCAGTCCTGCCGGGAGGAGGGGAAGCGCAGCACGATGACGCGCTCGGCGATGGCTCCCGTGGGGTCCAGGGCGGCGAGTTCGGCGAGCAGGCTCTGTGCGAGGAGGGTGTCGGAGCTGCTGGTCTTCAGGACGTTGACGTTCCCGGCCAGCAGGCCCTCGACGAGGCTCAGCGGCGCGACGGTGGCGGCGTTGCCCGGGGCGATGTGGGCGACCAGGCCGACCGGTGCCCACGCCTCGTAGACGCTCTCCTTGGCGTCGGGCCGGGTGAGCCGCTGGGGGGCGGTGCCGCCGAGCTCCCGGCGGAGCTTGCGGGTCAGTTCCGGCCGGCTGAGGAAGGCGGCCAGTTCGGTGAGGACGGCGCCGTCGTCGCCCTCGGGAAGGTGCTCGGCGAGGCGGGCCCGGGTGGGGTGCGAGGGGTCGAGCAGGGCGGCCGCGAGCCGTTCGCAGGCGGCCAGGACGGTCTCGGTGTCCAGGGGCTCGGCCAGCGCGGCCTCGACGGTGGCGGGCAGGGCCGCCAGGCGGCGGCCCGCCTCCTCGTCGTCGACGAACGCGCCCTGCCAGTAGTGGTGCTGCACGCTCTCGGTCATCACGACATGCCCTTCATCAGTTCGGCGGCGGCCACCGCGCAGCTCTTGTTGCGGCTCACTCCGGCGCGGCCGTGGAGGGTGAACCAGGGGGTGTCCAGCTCGCAGGGGCACTCCTCGCCGGGGTGCAGCGTGGCGAGGTCGCCCATGACGACGCTCTGCGCCGGTACGGAGGTGATGTAGGGCGAGACCAGGTGCAGGTAGCCCGTCTCGCCGTACGGCAGCGCTTCGAGGGTGCGGGTGGAGCGGATGAACACCCGGGAGTAGACGGGTGCGTGCAGGCGGTGGTGGGCGCACTCGATGTAGGGGATGCAGTGCTCGACCGAGCCGAAGGTGTCACGGATCCGCTCGGAGGGGACGCCGAGCTGTTCGGTGATGCGGCCGTAGAGCTCGTCCTTGCCGATCTGCTTGTCGGCGTTGCCCTTCCAGCCGCCGCCGAAGAGGATCAGGGAGCCCTCGGGCAGGGTCAGGGGCGGCAGCCCCATGGCGCGCATCCGCTCCAGGGCGAACCAGATGAACGCGGGGAAGCCCAGGATGCGTACGGGCGCGTCGTCCTCGGCGTAGCGGCGCAGGGCGGCGATGGTCCCGAAGGGGTCGAACTCGTGGCCGCCTCCGGTGTGGCGCAGCGCGTACTCGACGTTGCGTGCCGGGGCGAAGTCGCAGAGGTAGTTGTCGGTGAAGGAGGTGCCCAGCTTCAGGCCGGAGGCCGGCTGGTAGCTGGAGAGCAGGTAGTTGACCTGCTGGTCGGGGGTGATCCAGCCGTTGCGCTCGAAGATGCGGGCGACCATGCGCTGGGCGGAGCGGATGGTCCATTCGTCGAAGAACATCTGCGACTTCTGGCCGGTGGTGCCGGAGGAGGTCAGGTGCAGGTGGACGTCGTCGCGCGGGATGGAGAGCACTTCGTGGCGCTTGAAGAAGTTCGCGTGCACCAGGGGGGCGCGGAACGCCCCGGACTCCTCGGTGGCCTCGTGCAGGCTGCGGAAGAACGGGGAGCGTTCGCTGTGCCAGGCGTTGGTCTCGGCCATGGCCGCGGCGAACAGTTCGTCCTCGGCGGGGCCGCAGGCGTAGGGGTCGGTCAGGTCGCACAGTTCCTGGACCCGGGGCAGCAGCCGGGGGTCGGGGACGTCGACGGGAGCGAGGTGGGGGTTGGTCGGATTCATGAGGCAACCTCGAGTGTGGGCAGGTAGGTCGACGCCCAGGCCGACACGTAGGCGTCCAGGTAGGGCTGGAGCGGCTCGTCGACGACCACGCCGCGGAAGTCGATCTGCTCGGCGGTGCGGGACATCACGACGTAGTCGTGGAAGCCCTCACCGTCGGCCTCCGGGCGCATCGCCGGGTAGAGGGCGCTGGGGATGAAGCCCTGGGCGAGGAAGGCGGAGAGCATTCCGTGCTCGGAGAGCGGCAGCAGCGCCTCGACGTAGCCGGCGCCGGCCCGGGTCAGGGTCCGGGTGATCGCCTCCAGGCAGTCGGCGGCGACGGCGGGGGTGGGGTGCGCGGCGACCAGGGCGCAGTAGCGTCCGGTGCGGTTGAGGTAGGCGTACACCTCGAAGCGGTCGTCGTCGGGCACCAGGAGGGTGTTGGGGGTGTGCAGCGGGTAGAACCAGCGGTCGGCGTCGGGGAAGCGGTCGTGGAAGCGGCGGCGTACGAAGCCGGGCGCCTCGATCATCTCCAGCCGTGCGGTGGTCGTGTTCCCGGGCGTGGGCCGGGGCGGGGTGACGGCGGTGGCCGTGTAGTCGATGCCCAGGTTGCGCTCGACGGTGCGCAGGAGCGGCGCGAGCGGGGCGGGCACCTCGGGGACGGGGACGCGGCGGTTCAGGACCCCGGCGGAGTGACGCGCGTAGAGTGCGAGGCTCTCCCGGCTGTTGAGGGCCACGGCGTTGGGCAGGACGCCCAGCGGACGGAAGCCGTTGCGGGAGACCACGCGCTGCGGTCCGGCGCTGACGGTGCGGACGGTGGCGTACACCGAGTCCAGCCGCCCGGTGTCCAGCATCCGTGCGCACAGCTCCTCGGTCAGCGCCCCGGCCAGTCCGCCCGCCCGGTGGTCCGGGTGGACGGCGAGGCCCTCGAGCTTGCCGGTGCGGCTGCCGGCCTCGCTGCGGATGGCCGCCGACCCGGCCAGGTGGCCGGTGCGCGGGCAGCGGGCGACGAGCCAGAGGGAGTGCGGGTCCGCGATGAGGCGGGACATCTCGGCGGGGTCGGTGCCGAGCGCGACGGGGTAGTGCGGGCCGTAGACGGCGTAGTAGAGCTGACGCAGGTCGGCGATGTCGGCGGGGGTCGCCCGGTCGATGGTGGCGGTCATCGCTCTCCTCCGGCGGCCACGAGCGGGGACGGTTCGGCTGCGGCGGCGGGCGCGGGGGCGTCCGGCGCCGGCTCGCGCAGCAGCGCCAGCGCGCAGGCGGCGGGCACCAGGCCGGCGGCCTGGATCAGGCACAGGGTCTGCGCGGAGAGGTGGTCGCCGAGCAGGCCGAACAGCAGGGACGCGAGCGGGAAGGTGGCGCCGAGCACGGCCTGCATGACGGCGAAGAAGCCCGGCTTGTCGGCCGTGGGGACGAGCCGCTGGAACAGCGCCACGAAGCGGACCCCGATGACGCCGACGCACCAGCCGGCCACGACCAGACAGCCCGCGATGACGAACCGTCCGGTGAGGAGCCCGGCGACGGCGAACGCCGCGGACATGGCACCGAGCAGACAGGCGCCGAGGGCGGTGGGACGGCCGGGGACGCGGGCGCCGGTGAAGGAGCCGATCAGGGTGCCGACGCCCAGCGACGCCTCCAGCAGGGCGACGGTGGAGCCGCCGTCCTGCAGCACCGACTTGGTGTAGAGCGGGATGACGACGAAGACGGCGGTGGTGAAGAGGTTGGCCGCGGTGAAGCAGAGCAGGATGCGCCGGACGTACGGCAGGTCGGCGAGGATGCCGCGCAGCGTGCGCCGCTCCTCCTGGGTGGCTCCCTCATCCCCCTCGCCCGCCTCGGGGGACGGTGCGGCGGTGGTCCGGAACCTGACGGTGGTGATGAGCACCGCGGCCGTCAGATAGGCGGCGGCGCAGCCGACGGCCAGGCCCGCCACTCCGGCGGCGTCGACGATCAGGGCGCCCAGCAGCGCCCCGCCGAGGCTGGCGAGCGACTGGGTGGACAGCTCGAAGCCGGTGGCGGCCTCGATGTCCTCGTCGTCGACGAGCTCGGGTACGGAGGTGGTCAGGCAGGGGTCGAAGAAGGCCTGTCCGGCGGCGAGGGCCAGGGTGGCGGCGTAGGCGGCGGCGAGCGGCAGGTCGCTCGCGTACGCCCATACGGCCAGGGCCGCGGCGGCCGTGCCCGCGCCGGCGGCGGCCGCGCGCAGCACCGAGCGGTGCGCGAAGCGGGCGACGGTCCGGGCGACGACGGGGGCCAGGACGACGGCGGGCAGGGTGCTGACCGCCATGAACAGGCCCGAGGCCAGTCCGCGTCCGCCGCTGACGGCGTAGGCGATCAGCCACCAGGACACACCGACCTGGAACATGCGGACCGCGGCCTGGGTGAGGACCTGGCCGAGCCATACGGTGCCGAAGGCACGGTTGCGCAGGACGAGGGGCAGTCGGTGCCCCGCGTCCACCGGGGTGGCGGTCATGCGGTCGGCCTCTCGTCGATGACGCGTACGAGCTTGCCCGAGCGGGAGTTGACGACCAGGTCGCTGTGGCGGACCCACTCCACGGTCAGGGGGTGGACATATCCGGCGCGGACGCTGTCGGGGTACAGGGGCCGGGCGGTGCCGAGCTCCGTGACGACCGCCTTGGCGAGCACCTCGAGGGTGGCCGGGTCGTCGTCGCCGGGGGCGGTGGCCAGGCGCAGGACGAGTCCGTCGCGGCCGTCCCAGCGGCGTACGACGAGCTGGGTGCCCATGACGCGGCCGTCGGTGTCCGCCTCGGCGACGGCGGCGAGGGCGTCCTGGGAGTACAGCGACACGGGGCCGACACGCACGCCCTCCTCGGCCCGGCCGAGGATGCGGAAGTGCCCGGCTTCGGGGTCGGTCCACTCGGCGCGGTCGCCCGCGGGGTAGCGGATGACGGGCATGAGGCGGCGGTAGAGCTGGGTCACCAGGACGCGCCCGGGCCGCCCGGCCTCGTGGATGGGCTCGCCGGTGCTCTCGTCGACGATCTCGACGACGGTGTGCGGGGTGAAGGCGCGGTGCACCCGCGGGTCGGCGCCCGGTACGGGGGCGCCGAGCAGCCCGGCGTCGACGCTGGCGTAACCCAGGGAGCGCGGCTCGGCGTTGGGGAAGGCGGCGGCGAGCAGGCGTCGCTGGTCGTCGAAGAGCGCTTCGCCGCCGAAGAACAGCAACTCCACGGCGGGGAGCTGACGGCCCGTGGCCACCAGGTGCTCGGCGAGCCGGCACAGGGTGGTGGGGGTGCCCGCGACCACCTGGGCGGCGAAGTCCTCGAGCGTGGGGACCGTCGTCTCCAGCGGCGCGGCGCCGCCGATGGGCAGCCGTACGTTGTCGACGGGGGCGTGGGCGAGGGAGTCGAGGATGAAGAGGAAGCTGGCGTAGAGCTCACCGGCGTAGAACAGGTCCGCCACCCGGTGGCCGGGGCGTAGCCCCGCGTCGACGAGGCCCTGGCCGAAGGCGGTGACGAACTCCCGCCATTCCTCGCGGGTGTAGCAGGAGAACTTCGGCGCTCCGGTGGTGCCGCCGGTCTTGTAGACGACCGCCTCACCGAGCGGGGCCGTCAGGACCCGGTTGTCGTGGAGCGTGTTCGCCTGCCAGAAGGCGCTCTGGTCGACGACGGGGAGGTCGCCGAGGCGATCGGTGCCGGGCGGCAGATCGGCGTAGAGCGCGGAGTAAAAGGGAGAGTTATGACGGGCATAACGTATGAGGTCCGATAGCGGATGAACGGACATGCGGCCTTTGCCTAGGTGATACGGGACAGAGCTGAGGACTTTGCGGCACGGCGATGCGTGGCGGCGAAGGGGGTTCGCTCGCCATGTGCCTGTGCTGGGTGTTCCGCGGGATGCCTACAGCGCACTCCCGACGTCGCTCCGGCGTCGCGTCCGACGCTCGTTCACGAGGGAACGCCGCAAAAGATATCGCAAAATCCCCGGTTCTCTGAACACATGTCAGGCGAAGGTGGCCAAAAACCTTTGTTTCTTCGGCGTACGGCCTCAAACGCCCAGTCCCGCGTCGCGCGCCAGCAGGGCGGCCTGGACGCGGTTGTCGCAATCGAGCTTGGCGAGGATCCGACTCACGTACGTCTTCACGGTGGCCTCGCTCATGTGCAGCCGCCGGCCGGCGTCGGCGTTGGACAGCCCTTCGCCGAGCAGGGCCAGGACATCGCGCTCCCGCTCGCTCAGCACCGCCACCCGCTCCCGGGCCTCCTCGCCCCGGCCGGCGGCGGCGCCGGTCGCCAGCGAGTCGGCGACGTGCCGGGTGGCGGCGGGCGAGAGATACGCGTCGCCCGCCGCGGCCGCCCGTACCGCGCCGATCAGCTCACCGGGCGCCGAGTCCTTCAGCAGGAAGCCGGCCCCGCCCTGTCGCAGGGCCCGCAGGACGTTGTCGCGCTCGCCGAAGGTGGTGAGGATCAGCGCCCGGACGCCGGGGACGGCCCGGCCCAGTTCGGCGAGTGCCGCCAGGCCGTCCATGACCGGCATCCGGATGTCCAGGAGCGCCACGTCGGCCCCGTGCAGCCGCGCCAGCTCGACCGCCTCGCGCCCGTTCGCCGCCTCGGCCACGACCTCGATGTCGTCGGCCGAGGTGAGGATCATCCGGATGCCCGCCCGGATGAGCGGCTCGTCGTCGGCGATGAGGACGCGGATCACCTGGTCTACCTCTGCTCACGGTCGTGTGCTGTGGGTGCACTAGCTCTTGACGTGGAACTCACGTTTGTCGGACAGTTTCCCGTCCTTGAAGCAGAAGCGGTAAACCGTGTCGGTGCTCAGCCCCTTCGAGGTGTCGGTGGACAGCAGGGACAGGCAGGTGGTGCCGGCCGGTTCGGCGGGGAGCTTGTCCTTGACGTCGGCGGTGAGGAAGGACTTCCCCGACGGCAGCTTCTCGCGCACCTGCTGCTCGGGGTCCCCGGTGTGCACGGACGCGTAGACACTCGGATCGATCATCGCCTTGTCGGCCTCCTCCATGATCTTTCCGAATCCGAGGACGGCCGCCGCGGCCAGGCCCACCAGGATCAGCAGGCCTATGCCGCAGCCGATCAGGCAGCCGTTGCTCTTCTTCGTGCTCATGATGTCCTTGAACTCCTCGCGCGGATCCAGCCGGTCGATGACCGGTCCACCGTCGCCCGGAGCCCCCTGCGCGGTCTGCTCCCCAAAGTCGCCCCCCGCGTCGACGAAGGTCGCGCCCGTGCCGCCGGCCCCCCGCGTCTTACGGGCCTCCCTCGCCTCCGCCGAGTCGTACGGCAGGACTCCGGCGAGCCGGAAGCCGCCGCCCTCGGCGGGGCCGGTGAAGACCATGCCGCCGACGAGCCGGGCCCGCTCCCGCAGCCCGGTCAGCCCCTGCCCGCCGCTGACCGTCTCCGGCGGCGGCCCGCCGCCCTCGGGCACCGGCCCGTTGGCGACCTCGACCAGGAGCGAGTCGGGTTCGTAGCGCAGCGCGATGGAGATGGGGGCGCCGGGAGCGTGCTTGGCCGCGTTGGTCAGCCCCTCCTGCACGATGCGGTAGCCCGCGTGGTCGGCGGCGGGCGCCAGCGGCCGGGCCTCACCGAAGCGCTCGAGCCTCACCCGCATCCCCGCCGCCGCGGCCGCGTCGGCCAGCTCCTCGATGCCGGCGACCACCCGGGAGGTGGGCTGCTCCTCCTCCGGGGTGCCGTCCTTGAGGATGCCGACCACCTCGCGCAGCTCCTGCATGGCGGCCACCGAGGCCTCCCGCAGCACGCCCACCGCCTCGCGCTGCCGCCCGGTCAGCTCCCGGTCCACTTCCAGCGCCCCGGTCTGCACGGCGATGAGCGCGAGCTGATGGCCCAGGCTGTCGTGCATGTCCTGGGCGATGCGCTGCCGCTCGCGCATCCGGGCCTGGCCGGCGACCATCTCGCGCTCGCGCAGCAGCTGGGCGTTGCGCTGGGTGAGGGTCTGCAGCAGGGTGCGCCGCTGGGTCCAGTAGCGGTTGGCCAGACCCGGGACCACCGTGGACACCAGGAAGACGGGTGTGAAGAAGACCAGCGTGAGGAGCAGCTGGTCGGGCGTCTGCCACAACGCGAGGGCCAGGGAGAGCACGAAGGAGAGGCTGAAGGCGACCAGGGCCCGCAGGACCCCCGCGATCCTGCGCCCGGCGGACCAGCCGGCCACCACCAGCAGGAGCATCCCCCCACCGCCGGAGAAGCCGGCCAGCGGGCCCGCCGCGATCAGCACCGTCGCGGGCAGGGCGCGCCGCAGCAGGCACAGGCCGCCGACGGCCAGGGCGACGGCGATGATCCGCAGCCAGCTGTGCCCGGTCTCCGCCCAGCCCGCGAGCAGCGCGAGCGTCAGGGCGAGGGAGATCTCGCCGACCGTCCGGCGCCGGGACCACTCCCCCGGGTCGGTCAGCCGCTCCCACAGATCACGGGCCCACGTTCGTACGTTCACCCTCGAACCATAGGCAGTCTCCCCGGTCGGGCACATGCGCCGAAGGTCGCGCCGTGGTCCTACCAAAGTTGATGATCCTGCCCGGGGACGGTCCGCCGGACCGCCGGCCGGTGCCCTCGCATCGCGTGCGGGCGGCTCACATCGCCGGGTGGGCCTCCACGTGGGTGACCTCTTCGATGTCGTGTCCGGCCTTCTTCAGCAGTTCCCGGGAGAGCTCGTTGAGCGCCCTCGCCGCGGCGAGCTCCTCGCCGACGCGCTGCTGTTCGGGGTCGTCGGGGTGGCGGGTGGCATGGCCGCGGGCCCTCAGTTCCGTGCCGTCCTGGAGCCGGAGCATCGCGGCCGCGCGCGTCCGCTTCTCGACCTCTTCGAATTCGACCTCGATGTGCCAACCAACGATCGTCTGCATGGCGTCCACCTCCTGCGCTATTCCTCCAGCGTGCACCCGGCTCGTCCAGCGTGCATCCGGGTCAGGCCGCCGCGGCTCCGAACTCGCGCACCGCCTTCTCGACGATCGTCTCCAGCCGCCTGTGGTGCGCGCCGCGCCAGTACACCCGCCCGCAGGTCACGCACTGAGCGAAGACGTCGTAGGTCCGGCGCGTGCCGTGCTCGAGCTGTTCGCGGACCGCGTCCTTGTCGGCGTCCCGGAGCGGGCCGTTGCAGGCGGTGCACCGCGTCCAGGGGGCGAGGGGCGGCGTGAAGCGGCCCAGCACGTCCCGCAGCTGCTCCTCGGGCCGGTCGCTGTAGACGTACGCGCCCGCCCACAGCTCCCGCCGGCGCAGCAGGCCCCGGTCGCGGGAGAGCAGCACGCGGCGCTCTGAGGCGGAGAGCGCCGACAGCGCCGGGTCGCCGATGTCCTCGCTCTCGTAGGCCGCGTCGACGCCCAGCAGCCGCAGTCGCCGCGCGAGCGTTCCCAGGTGCACATCGAGGAGGAAGCGCAGCGGAGCCCCGGGCACCTCCTGCGGGCGGGTGACCGCCCGGACCTCCACCTCTTCGCCCGCGGCCGGCACGTGGGAGGCGGGCACCGGGCGGCCGTCGACGAGCAGCAGGCCCGCTTCGGTGAGCGGGACGCCGAGGGACTCGACCACGTGCCCGAGGGTGGAGGCGCCGTCGGTGACGACGGTGGCACCCGGCCGACGGCGCTCGGCGGCGATGAAAAGTTGCAGCTCAGGGGCGAAGCTGATGGAGATCTCGGGTCCGTTCACGTCCCACAGCATGCCATTGGGCCGCGCCCGGGCGCCCGGAGTTTTCCGGGCGGCAGGGCGCGAGCGACGTCACAGTGCGGCGGTGCCGGCCGTCACCGTGGTCATCTCCCAGGCGCCGAGGGGTTCGTGGTCGTCGTGGCGCTCCTTGCGGTAGCGGCCCGCGGAGACCCCGTAGGCGCGTTTGAAGGCGTGCGCGAAGGCGAACTGCGAGGTGTAGCCGATGCGCTGGGCGATGGCCGCCAGGGGTGCGTCCGACTCCCGCAGGAGCCGCGCCGCCAGGGTCAGCCGCCACCAGGTGAGATAGGCCAGGGGCGGCCGGCCGACCAGCGCGGAGAAGCGGCGGGCGAACGCGGCGCGCGACAGGCCGGCCCGGACGGCGAGGTCGGCCACCGTCCACGGCCTCGACGGTTCGCCGTGCAGGGCGCGCAGGACGGGGCCGATGGCCGGGTCGGCCAGGGCCCCGCACCAGCCGGTGGAGATGTGCCGGTCGGTGCGCTCCACGAACCACGCGCGCATCAGGTGGACGAGCAGCAGTTCCAGCAGGGCGGGCAGGGCCGCGTCCGTACCCGGGCCGGGGGTGCGCAGTTCGTCGCCGAACAGGGCGACGACGGCGCCCAGCGCCGGGTGCCGGCCGCCGCGCGTGGGCAGGTGGACGACCTCGGGAAAGTCCCCCAGCAGCGGGTGCGCCCGGGACCGGTCGAGGTGGTAGGCGCCGCACAGCATCACGATGGGCCCGGGCGAGTCGCCGATCAGGGTGTGCGCGGTGCCGTGCGGCAGGAACACCGCGTCCCCGGCCGCCAGCTCGAAGGGCTCCCCGCCCATGGCCGGGACCAGCCTGCACGTGCCCTCGAGCACGATGTGGAAGCCGGCGCCGGTGTAGGACCCGATGTCCGTCCGCCACTGTCCGCGCCACTCGGAGAAGGCCGAGTGGGGCCGGCCGGTGCGCAGGGCCGCCATGATGTCGCTGAGCACGTCCATGGACCGAGTATGCGCACCGTCCCTCGCGGCCGGTCGGGCGCCCCCGGTGAGACGATGACGCATAGACAGGGCACGCAGGCGCATTGGCCGTCTCGCCCACCCCGCATAACGTCGTGGACATGCAGACGATCACCTTGGGCGACGTGGACATCACCCGCGTCGTGGAATGGCACGCCCCGGTCGCACCGACCTCCGACATCTTCCCCGCGAGCACGCCCCGCATGTGGCAGGACAACGCCTCCTGGCTGGCGCCGGACTTCTGGGATCCGCAGACGGACTCCCTCATCGCCAACGTGCAGACGTGGGTGCTGCGCAGCGGGGGGAAGACGATCCTCGTCGACACCGGCGTCGGCAACGACAAGGAACGGCCGGACATGCCCGCCTGGTCGGGGCTGCGGACGGACTTCCTCGGCCGGCTGGCCGCGGCCGGGGTCCGGCCGGAGGACGTGGACGTCGTGGTGAACACCCATGTGCACTCCGACCACGTGGGCTGGAACACCCGGCTGGTGGACGGGGAGTGGGTGCCCACGTTCCCCAACGCCACGTACGTCATCTCCAAGGCCGACTACGACTACTGGAACCCGGCCAACGGCCACCGCAAGCGCGGCGGGATCGGCGGGGTGGGCATCAACCGGGCCGGCGGCAGCATGTTCGAGGACAGCGTGGAGCCGGTGCACCGGGCCGGTCAGGCCCTGCTGTGGGAGGACGGGTACCGCATCGACGAGCACCTGAGCCTGGAGCCCGCCCCCGGCCACACGCCCGGCTCGGCGGTGCTGCGGCTGGACTCCGGCGCGGACCGCGCCCTGTTCATCGGCGACCTGGTGCACAGTCCGCTGCAGATCGCCTACCCGGACTGCGACACGTGCCTGAGCGAGGACCAGGTGGCGGCCACCCGCTCCCGGCGCCGCATCCTGGAGCAGGCCGCCGACACCCGTGCGCTGGTCTTCCCGGCGCACCTGCCCGGCCACGGCGGGGCCGAAGTACGCCGGGAGGGCGGCGGGTTCGCCATAGCCGAGTGGGCCGCGTTCGAGCGGACCCGGTGAACCGGGGGCCGGGGCGGGGGGCCGGCGGCGGCCGTCGGCAGGACGGGTGACGCGCCCGTCGGCGGCGCGCGTGTCTCCCCGTCCCCGGCCGCCCGCCGGGGGACGCTGCTGCGCATCGAAACAACCGGAAAAGAGTGCTATGGCATGAGATGACCCATGTGCCTGGTGCCCGGTGTCCGCCCCCGATCGAGGAGCACGATCGATGGAACCCGTGTACGACCTGATGGCCCGTCTGCTCACCGAGCACTTCGGCGTCCCCGAGGAGGAGATCTCCCCGGACCTGACCTTCGACGAGCTCGACATCGACTCCCTCGCCCAGGCCGAGCTGATCACCGTGCTCGAGGACCGGCTGAAGGTGACGCTGGGTCAGGATCCCGTCGACGCCACGCTCGGCGAGACGTCGGCCTTCATCGAACGGGTCCTGGCGACAGGGGCCGGCAACATCGGCCCCCAGCAGCAGGGCGAGCCCGAATCCGTGACGCCGGCCCGGCCCGCGCGGTGAGCGAACGGGAGGTCGCGGTCACCGGCGTCGGCATGGTGACCCCGGCCGGCATCGGCCGCGAGGCGACCTGGGAGGGACTGTGCGCGGGCGTCGGTCTCGGCGCCACCGACGAGGACCTGGCCGGGCTGCCGGTCGACTTCTCCTGCAAGGTCCCCGGCTTCGACGCGGGCGCCCTGCTGGGCAGGAGGATCACCTGGCGCACGGACCGGTTCATCCATCTGTCGATGGTCGCCGCCCGCGAGGCCGTCGCCGACGCCGCGCTGTCCGGCGCCGACTGGGACGGGGCCCGGGTCGCCGTCGTCATCGGCGTCGCCAGCAACGGCGGCGACCGCTGGCCGCAGGAGTACGCGCACCTGGCCGCCGGCCGCGTCGAGGCCGTGGCGCCGACCGCCCTGCTGCGCTCCCTGCCCAACATGGCGGCCGGCGAGGTGTCCACGGACCTGGGGGCCCTCGGCCCCTGCCTGACCACGTCCACCGCCTGCGCCTCGGGGGCCACGGCGATCGGCACCGCCCGCGACCTGCTGCGGGCGGGCGCCTGCGACATCGCGATCGCCGGGGGCGCCGACTGCGCCCGCGTACCCATGGGCTCGGCCACCTTCTACAAGATGCAGGCGCTCTCCCGGCGGCGCCACGACCCGGCCGGGGCCTCCCGGCCGTTCGACGCCGACCGCGACGGCTTCGTCCTGAGCGAGGGGGCGGCCATGCTGGTCCTCGAGCGGGAGCGCCACGCGCGGGCACGCGGCGTACGGGCACGCGCCTTCCTCTCCGGTTACGGAGCCTCCAGCGACGGCTACCACGCCACGCGGCCGGACCCTGACGGCTCGGGCGGGCTGCGCGCGCTGACCGCGGCGCTGGCGGACGCCCGTGCCGACGTCTCCCAGGTGCACCACGTCAACGCGCACGGCACGTCGACGCCCCTCAACGACCGCGCGGAGGCCACCCTGCTCGGCAAGGTGTTCCGCACACCGCCGCCGGTCACCTCGGTCAAAGGCGCCATCGGCCATTCGCTGGGAGCGTCCGGGGCGATCGAGGCCGCGTGCACCGTCCTGACGCTGGAGCGACAGCTCATCCCGCCCACCGCCAACCACGACCGGCTCGACGAGGGCATGGACCTGGACGTGGTGACGAAGACGCCCAGGCGGCACCGCATGGACGGCGCGCTCAGCAACGCGTTCGGCTTCGGAGGCCAGAACGCCGTCCTGTTCTTCCGCACCGCATGACCCCGCCCCGGGACCTCGACACGGCGGCCCTGGGCCCCGGGACCACGGCCGCGGGAACGGCGCCCGGTCCGGCCGAGGGCGTCCTGGGACGCCTGCGGCCCTGGCTGGTGCCGGCGGTCGCGGTCGTCCTGACGGCGCTGCTCGCCCTGGCCGGCGCCGGCACCTCCGAACGGCTCGCCAACGGCGGCTACGCCGCCACCGGCACCGAATCGGCCCGCGCCGACGCCCTGCTGGCCGACCGCTTCGGCGCCGGCTACCCCGACGTCATCCTCCTCGCGCGGGCCGAGGGCGGCGTGGACACCGCCCGGGCCCGCGAGGAGGGACGCCGCCTCGCGCGGCGGTTCGCGCGCTCCGCCGGAGTGGCGAGCGTGCGCTCGTACTGGACGGACAAGGACCCCTCCCTAAGGTCCGAGGACGGCTCGCGGGCCCTGCTCGCCGCCGACCTCACCGGCGCCGACCGGGACGCGGCACGCACCGCGGAGACCCTGGTCCCCGCCCTGACCGGCACCCACGGCGTGCTCGAGGTCTCCGCGACCGGCGCCGCCTGGGTCAGCACGGAGGCCCGGCGGGCCGGCCGGCAGGACCTGGTGCGCGCCGAGCTGGTGGCCGCGCCGCTGACCCTGCTGCTCCTGCTGGTCGCGCTGCGGTCGCTGGTCGCGGCCCTCGTCCCGCTGGCGATCGGGGCGGTCTCCGTCGTCGGCACCTTCGCGCTGCTGAAGCTGCTCACCCTCGCCATGCCCGTGTCCGTCTTCGCCATGAACCTCACCAGCGCCCTGGGCTTCGGACTGGCCGTGGACTACGGACTGTTCCTCGTCACCCGCTACCGCGAGGAGCTGCTCGCCGGCCGCGGCGTGCAGCAGGCGGTGCGGCGCACCACGCGACGGGCGGGCCGCACGGTCGCGGTGTCGGCGGCCGCGGTGGCGCTGTCGATGTCGGCCCTGCTGGTGCTGCCGCTGCCCTTCCTGCGGTCGATGGCCTGTGCCGGCATGGCGGTCGCCGTGTTCTCGGCGGCCGCCGCGACCGTGCTCGTACCCCCCGTGCTGGCGCTCATCGGCACCCGGATCGACCGCTGGGACCCGCTGAGCCTGCTGCGCGGGCGGCGACCATGCGGTCCGCCGCGGCCGGACAGCCCGCTGTGGCGGAGCGTCGCGGGGGCCGTCACGCGGCGTCCGCTGTACTACGGCGGCGGGTGCGCGATCATCCTGCTGTTGCTCGCCTCGCCGTTCGCCCGGGTCCACTTCGGCCTGGCGGACGAGCGCGTGCTGCCCGCGCACACCGAGGCGCACCGGACGGCCGCGGAGATCCGCGAGGGCTTCCCCGTGCGCCCCGAGCGGACGGTGACGGTGGTCCTTCCCGACGCGGTCCCCGCCCGGGACGGCGCGGCGCTGGCCGCCTACGAGCGGAAGGTCGCCGCGGTTGCGGGAGTGGAGCGGGCGGGGTGGGCCCGCACCGCGGTCCCGCCCGGCATGGGCACGGGCGCGGTGCTGCAGGTGTCCGGCCCGCAGGATCCCCACTCGCAGGAGGCCCGGGACCTGGTGCGCCGGCTGCGGGCCCTGCCGGGGCCCGGCGGCGGGCAGCTGGTGACCGGGAGGGCCGCGATGCTCTCCGACACCCGGGAGGCGGTGCGGGACCGGCTGCCGCTGGCGGCGGCCGTCGCCGCCGCGACGACGTGGGCGATGCTCTTCCTACTCACGGGAAGCGTGCTGCTCCCCCTCAAGGGGCTGCTGATCGCGGCGCTGAGCCTGGGCGCGAGCTTCGGGGTGATGGTGCTGGTCTTCCAGGACGGCCGTCTGCAGGGCCTGCTCGGCGAGTTCGCCGTGACCGGGGCGCTGGACATGACGATGCCGCTGCTGATGTTCTCCATCGCCTTCGGTCTGGCCCTCGACTACGAGATCTTCCTGCTGTCGCGGGTGCGTGAGCACTACCGACTGACCGGCGACAACCGGCGGGCGGTGGTCGAGGGCGTCGCCCGGACGGGGCGGCTGGTGACCACGGGGGCGCTTGCGGTGGCGGTGGTCACGGGAGCGCTGGCGACGTCGGGAGTGACCATGCTCAAGGTGCTGGGCACGGGGCTGGCGGTGGCCGTGCTGGTCGACGCGGTGCTGGTCCGGGGCGTCCTCGTCCCGGCGTATCTGACCGTGGCGGGACGGCTCAACTGGTGGGCGCCCGCTCCCCTGGCCCGGCTGCACGCGCGGGTGGGCCGCCGGCTCGGCCCGGACGAGGAGCACTGACCCCGCCCGGAGGCCGTACTCCATGCGGGCGGTCATGGGTGACAAAAGCCGAAAGCCGGGCACAGTCACCGCATCCTGCCCGGGCCCCGCCCCGCGCCACGACCCGCCCACCACGCCCCCAGAAAGACGGCCCCCGCATGCTCGTCACCCAGCTCGCCCTGGTCTCCGAGACGGATCAGATCACCCCTTCCCAGCTCAACCGGGTCGCCGCGGCCCTGCAGAAGCAGGCCATCCGCGACTTCGCGCCCGTGTGGAACCTGCCGGCCTCGGTCGACGCCTTCGACAAGCTGGACGACGTCCCCGTCGGCTACTGGCCCATGATCGTCAGGGATGACATCGGCATGGAGGGCGCGGCCGGCGTCCACATGGACGACAACGGACAGCCGTTCTCCCTGATCGAGTACAGCGACAGCTGGTCGCTGACCGCGAGCCACGAGATGCTGGAGATGCTCGGCGACCCGTGGGGCAACCGGCTGGTGGCGGGCCAGTCGCCCAAGCCCGGACAAGGGGTGGTGGAGTTCCTCGTCGAAGTGGCGGACCCGCCGGAGGCCCCCGAGTTCGGCTACACGATCAACGGGATGCTGGTGTCGGACTTCTTCACGCCCCACTTCTACGACCCCGTCGCCGCGCCCGGCGTCCGCTACAGCTTCGGCGGGCACCTGCCGGGCCCGCGCCAGATCCTGCCGGGCGGCTACATCAGCTGGCGCGACCCGGTCACCGACCACTGGTGGCAGCAGATCTGGTTCGGCACCGACAAGCCGCAGTTCCGCGACCTCGGCAAGCTCACCGCACGCGCGGGAAGCCTGCGCGCGGCCATCGACGCCCGCACCAAGACCGCTCAGCGCATCGCCAGCAGCGGCCCCACCTCCGAGCGCTTCTCGGCGGCCCGGAGCCTGACGGCGCGCGTGAAGGAGTCCACCAGCTCCCGGGCCAGCGGCTGGCGGTCCCAGATCGAGTCCCTGCAGGCCGGCCGGAGCGCCGAAGGCACATGGGAAGGCGGAACGCAGGACAATGGCTGAGGGCGGGGCCGCCACTCCGCGCGGCCCGGCCGCCCGAGGAGGGTCCGATATGGGCGAGAACACATCAGACGCGGCCAAGCGCAGCGCACGCGCCCGCGAGCTGCACCGGATGATCGAGCGGTTCAAGGCCGGGCGGGCCGCCACCGGGGAGCGCGCGCAGAGCCCGCTCACCGGCCCGGCCGAGGGCCCGCGCACCGGTCCGGGCGGCCCGAACCTGCGGGAGGCCGTCCAGCGGCGCATGCGGGAGCTGGACAAGGCCGAGGACGACAAGCCGGCACGCGAGCGGGAGTGAGCCCTCCCGGCCGCCTGCCGGCCGCCCGCCCCCGTGCGGGGCGTCGCCTTCAGATGGTCGCGGCGTCGATGACGAAGCGGTAGCGGACGTCGCTGGCCAGCACCCGCTCGTACGCCTCGTTGATCTGGTCGGCGCGGATCAGCTCGATGTCGGAGGCGATGCCGTGCTCGCCGCAGAAGTCCAGCATCTCCTGGGTCTCGGGGATGCCGCCGATCATCGATCCGGCGAAGGACTTGCGCTGCGTCACCAGCGCGAACGCCGCTACGGGCAGCGGGTGCTCCGGCAGGCCGAGCTGGACGAAGGTGCCGTCGGTCCGCAGCAGGCCGAAGTAGGCGTTCAGGTCGAGCTCGGCGGAGACGGTGCTCAGGATCAGGTCGAAGGTGCCCGCCAACTCCTCGAAGGTCGCCGGGTCGGAGGTGGCGTGGTAGTGGTCCGCGCCCAGCCGCAGGCCGTCCTCCTTCTTGCGCAGCGACTGGCTCAGGACGGTGACCTCGGCGCCCATGGCGTGCGCGATCTTGACCCCCATGTGGCCCAGGCCGCCCAGCCCGACGACGGCGACCTTCTTGCCGGGGCCGGCCTTCCAGTGCGCGAGCGGCGAGTAGAGCGTGATGCCGGCGCACAGCAGCGGGGCCGCGGCGTCCAGCGGAATGCTCTCGGGGATGCGCAGGACGTAGTTCTCGTCGGCGACCAGGTGCGTGGAGTAGCCGCCCTGGGTGACCTGCCCGTCGCGGCCGGTGGCGCCGTAGGTGCCGACGTTGCCGAGCTCGCCGGTGCAGTACTGCTGCAGGCCGGCCCGGCAGTTCTCGCACTCGCGGCAGGAGTCGACGAAGCAGCCGACGCCGACCCGGTCGCCGGGCGCGTAGCGGGTGACGGCGGAGCCGACCTCGGCGACCACGCCCGCGATCTCGTGGCCGGGGACGATGGGGAAGTGCCCGCCCTCGCCCCATTCGGCGCGGGCGGTGTGGATGTCGGAGTGGCAGATGCCGGCGTACTTGACCTCGATGAGGATGTCGTGCGCGCCCAGCTCACGGCGGACGATGGTGGTCCGCTCCAGCGGGGCCTTCGGCGCGGGTGCCGCGTATGCGTGGACGGTGGTGTGCGTCATGGCAACGATCCTGCGCCCGGCGGGCGTGCGTAGCCAGAACTCCGCTGAGCCCACGCTTGCCGTTCCTACCACTGGCAGGACCACCCTGGCCGGTGGGGAGCGCACGCATACTGGTGTCCATGGATCAGCGCACCGAACTGAGCGAGTTCCTCCGCTCCCGCCGCGCCCGGCTGCGGCCCGAGGACGTGGGGCTGTCCCCGCACGGCGGGCGGCGCCGGGTGCCGGGGCTGCGCCGTGAGGAGCTGTCCCAGCTCGCCGGTGTGAGCGTGGCCTACTACACGCGCCTCGAGCAGGGCCGGGGGCAGAATGTCTCGGCGGCCGTGCTCGACGCGATAGCCGGTGCGCTGCGGCTGAACAGGGCCGAGCGGGATCATCTGAACCGGCTGGCGAGGCCGGCCGACCGGCCCTCGCGGGCCTCGGCGGTCCGCCCGCAGCGGGTGCGTCCGGCGGTTCAGCAGCTCATCGACACCATGGACAGCGTCCCGGCCTATGTCATCGGGCGGCGCCTGGACATCATCGGCTGGAACCGGTTCGCGTGCGCCCTGCTCGGCGACTTCGCCGCCCTGCCGCCCCAGCAGTGCAATCTGGCGTGGCTGGTCTTCCTGGACCCCGCCACCCGTGAGCTGTACGTGGAGTGGGAGAGCAAGGCAGCCGACATCGTCGCCCTGCTGCGTCTGGAGGCCGGCCGCCACCCGGACGACCCGAAGCTGGCCGCCCTGGTGGGCGAGCTGTCCGTCAAGAGCCCGGAGTTCCGGGCGCTGTGGGCGGCGCACAACGTGCAGGACAAGGGCTTCGGGGTGAAGCGGCTGCGGCATCCGGTGGTGGGTGCGCTGACCCTGTCCTACGAGACGCTGGTCCTGCCGGCCGACCCGGAGCAGCAGCTGGTCACCTATCACGCCGAGCCCGCTTCGCCGTCCGCGGAGTCCCTGCGGCTGCTGGCCAGTTGGGCGCTGGGCGGGGCCGACGGTGCGGCGTCGCAGGTTCCGGCGCCGCACCCCGGCTTGTAGGGGCGGTCAGGGCAGCTGGGCTCCGACCGCCTTCAGGGCGGCGGGTACCGGCTGGAAGAAGGTCTCGCCTCCGGAGCTGCAGTCGCCGCTGCCGCCGGAGGTGAGGCCGAGTGCGGTGTCGCCGGCGAACAGGGCGCCGCCGCTGTCGCCGGGCTCGGCGCACACGGAGGTGCCGATGAGTCCTCTGACCTGTCCTTCCTGGTAGTTGACGGTGACGTTGAGGCCGGTGACCTCGCCCTCATGGACCTGGGTGGTGCTGCCGCTGCGCCGTACCTGCTGGCCGACGGTGGCCTCGCCGGCCTTGGCGATGTCCTGCCGGCCGCCGTCGTAGAGGTTCACCGCGCTGGGGTGGTCGGTGGAGGAGGTGTACTTCACGAGGGCGTAGTCGTTGCCGGGGAAGGAGGACTTCTCCACGGTGCCGATGCGGGCGCCGCCCTGCGAGCCGGCCCAGCTGGCGGAGGCGTTGCCGCAGTGCCCGGCGGTGAGGAAGTACGGCTGGCCGCCCTTGGAGACGTTGAACCCCAGCGAACAGCGCACTCCGCTGCCCCAGATGGCGTCGCCGCCGGCGATCAGCGGGCGCAGCTGCCCGGTCGTCCGCTTGACCGCGACCTTGTCGCCGAGGGCGGCGACGGCCTTCTCGAGCCGGGCCAGGTTCTCGCCCTTGACGGTGCTGTCGACGGTGACGACGACCTTGTTGAGCCGGGGGTCGACGGACCAGGCGGTGCCGGGGACGGCTGCCTGGGCGTCGAGCGCCTCTTGGGCCGAGGCGAGGTCGGCGGCCGAGTGCGCGACGCCCGGCTGTGCGGCCGGGGCCGCCGTGGCGTTCTGGAGGGTGAGGGAGGCGGTGGACAGGGCCAGGACGCCCGCGACGGCCAGCGCGGTGCGCCGTCCGGGTATGCGTGAGTGGTTCAACTCGTCGACCTCCTGTGAGGGGGGTGTGCCCGCAGCGCGAGGGGCGTACGGGCCCGGAGGATTCATGCGGCATGAGGACGACCGCACGTCGCGTCCATGCCAAGAGTTGCCGGACCAGCGTCCGTCCGGACAAGGCGGCACACAAGAAGACATCCGGTCACACACAATCGCCCAGGAGAGCGCAGTAAAAGGGCGTCCATATCAAAGGTTTGACGAAGCGTCAGAGGTCAACGACACGGCGGTGCGCGACCGGACACCGTGCACCGCCGAGCACATAACGGACGGTGAGGCCCGCGACTGTCCGGTACTCGCCGTTCCGCTCCCGGCGATCCGGACCGATCGCTTCCCTCCTTGTAGAATTGTTCAACAATCCATACGCTGACCGGCAATCACCGCGTCCGTGCCCCCACCCTCGCCCTCGCTTCCGCCTTCGAGAGGTGCTCATGGGAACCACCACGCACACGTACGGCCCCCACTCCACGGTCACGCCCGCCGAAGCCCGGGCGGCCTTCCGGGCGGGCCGCGCGGAACCGACCGCAGGCTGGGCCGACGGCCGCACCCAGGCCAACCTGATCGCCGTGCCCGCCGACTGGGCCTACGACGTCCTGCTCTTCGCCCAGCGCAACCCCCAGCCCTGTCCCGTCCTCGACGTCACCGAGCCCGGCGTCCCCACCACCCCGCTCGCCCCCGGCGCCGATCTGCGTACCGACTTGCCCAAGTACCGCGTGTGGCGCGAGGGCAGGCTCGTGGCGGAGCCCACGGACGTGACCGGGCTGTGGCGCGAGGACCTGGTCGCGTTCCTCATCGGCTGCAGCTTCACCTTCGAGGGGGCCCTGCGCGAGGCGGGCGTCCCCCTGCGCCACATCGAGCAGGGGCGCAACGTCTCCATGTACGTCACCGACCGCGGGTGCCGCCCCGCCGGGCGGCTGCACGGCCCCATGGTCGTCTCCATGCGGCCCGTCCCCGCGGACTTCGTCCACACGGCACGGCGGCTGACCGCCCGCATGCCCGCCGTCCACGGCGCGCCCGTCCACACCGGGGACGCCGCCGCCCTCGGCATCACGGACCTCTCCCGGCCCGACTTCGGCGACCCCGTGGCCCTGCACCCCGGCGACGTGCCGGTCTTCTGGGCCTGCGGCGTCACCCCCCAGGCCGCGCTGATGGCGTCGGCACCACGGTTCGCGATCACCCACGCGCCGGGGCACATGTTCATCACCGACGCCCTGGACGCGGCGTACCGGCTGCTGTGAGGGGACGGCCCCTAGGAGGAGCAGCTGCTGCCACCGCCGCAGCTCGAGCACGAGCTGCCGGACGAGCAGCTGGAACCGCTCGAACAACTCGACGACGAACCGGAACCGTCCGAGCCGCCCGAACCGCCGCCGTCACTCGCGTGGTTGGCCTCGCCGCTCCCGCCCGAGTCGCAGGACGCGCCCACGAGGACCGCCGTGTAGGACGAGGAGGAGGTCGAGCAGGACGAGGCGCTGCGCCAGTCCCCGGAAGGGCTGTGGGAGGAACGTGCGGCGCGCCGCACGGCCGCCTTGGTCGCCGTGTCGAATTCTCCGCGCATCGGCTGGGTCAGGTCTCCGGTGCCCCTGACGGCGACGACTCCCGCCGGTCCCTCCGGGTGGAGTTCGGGGTTGCGGACGCTCCACGGCCCCGACATCCGCAGCTCACGGGCCACGCGCTCGCCGTGATCGGTGCGGGGAACCAGTCCCTTGCGGGGCCGGCACTTCACGCCCGCCACGACGCCCAGGGCGATCAGGGCCAGGAGGACGAACGGTGCCGGATGGGGGCCGGACCACAAGAGCAGCACCACGGCGATGACCGCCGCGACGACCAGCCCCGCCTTCTGCGCCACGGCGGCACGGGGCCACAGCCGCCGGACCTCCGGCGTCAGGAGCAGACCCGATTTCACCAGCGCGCGGTCGATCGACTCCAGGGCGACGTCCCGCCGCATCTGTGCGCGGAGCGCCCGCAGGGACCGGCTCCAGTCCTTGTCGCACTGCTTCAGCAGCGCACGCTCCATGGGATTGCCGGAGACGGGGTCGGCCACCTTGACCCTGCCGTTCTTCACGGTGACGCGGCCGTCGCTCTCCATTTTCGTGATCACGGTGTCCGTGACCCGGCCCGCGCCGCCCATCAGATAGGCCATGTGCAGCAGGTCCGCCCGGCCGGCCTCGAAGAGGGGGCGGCGCGGTCCGCGTGCCGTCAGTCGTATGCGGACCAGCCAGGCGGTCGGGGCGCACAGCGCAAGCAGCGCCACCGTCACAGCGACGATCATTGATAGTGCCTTTCGTTCAGCGCGGTGTACGCCCGGCGGCGCGGTGGATGCGCAGGGCCGTGGCGAGGCGGTGCAGCGGGCCTGCGGTCGGTGCGGGCGAGGCGGTCCGTTCCGCGACCCAGGCCGTCAGCGGCGGCCGCTGGGATTGCGGTACGGCGCCGGTGTGCAGCAGATGGCGGGCGAAGTCGAGCGCGTCGCGCTGATAGCCCTCGCTCATGGGCCGGCCCCGGGCGTAGGCGAGGAACAGGCGCCGGAAGTCCTGGCCCAGGATCTCGGGCAGGGCGGGCGCCACCTTGGCGACGACGCCGGTGCGCTTGCGGAGCAGGGCGCGGCGCTGGACCTCCAGCCGCTCGTGGTCGAAGCCTTCCGGCGGCGGGGCGTCCGCGACGAGCGTGGAGAGCAGGGCGAGCTGGGCCTGTGCGAGCCGCTCGCGGGCCTCGTCGGTGCCGGTGCCGTGGTCAGACACGCTCGCGCACCCCCTCGACCACCGAGCGCACGGCGTCCAGCTCCGCAGCCAGCCCCTGTGCCGTGGGAAAGTCGTCGTCGCGCTCCAGCAGCACCCCGGGCGGTTCGACCCGTTCGCACAGCGCGGCGAGGACGTCCAGGACGGGCCGGGTGACGGGGTGGGCGTGGCTGTCGTGCCAGACGCCGTCCCGCTCGAAGCCGCCGGCCACGTGGACGTAGGCGATGGCCTCGGTCGGCAGCTCGTCCAGGGCGGCGGCCGGGTCCTCGCCGCGGTTGACGTGGTTGGTGTGGAGGTTGGCGACGTCGACGAGCAGCCGTACGCCGGTCCGCTCGACCAGCTCGGCGAGGAACCGGCCCTCGCTGAGCTCTTCGCCGGGCCAGGTCAGATACGCCGCGACGTTCTCCAGCGCGAGCGGGACGGGCAGCGCGGCCTGTGCCATGCGCACGTTCGCGACCAGCACGTCCAGCGCGTCGCGGGTGCGGGGCACCGGCAGCAGGTGCCCCGCCTCGATCCGTGGTGATCGCGTGAGCGCGCCCCCGGCCCGGACGAAGGCGATGTGCTCGGTGACGAGCGGGGCCCCGACCGCGTCGGCCAGGTCGGCGAGCGCGACCAGCCGGCGCAGGTCGGGCCGGTCCGCGCCGCCGAGGCCGAGCGAGACCCCGTGCGGGACGACGGTCGTGCCGCGCTCGCGCAGCAGCCGCAGGGCGTCGGGGAGGTGGCCCGGGCAGAGGTTCTCCGCCACCACCTCCACCCAGTCGACGCCGGGCAGTTGTGCGATGTCCTCCGCGATCTCCGGCCGCCAGCCGATGCCCGTCCCCAACCGAACGCTCATGATCACACCCCCTGTGGTCCCCCGTCGCGCATCAGCGCGCATACGAAGGTCATTCCCAGCGAATACCTTATAAACCCTTGATCAGCGGGCTTGTCTGGCTGGGGGTGTGATCTCGGCGTCAGACGGCGGGCGTGGCGGCGCCCTCCAGCAGGTCCGCGTGGTGGCGGCGGGCGACCCCGGGGTGGGCGCGGAGCCAGCCCTTGATCTCGTTGCGGCCGTACTCGGCGAACAGCGGGTTCGTCTCGTCCTGGGTGACGCCGGGGGCCTTGTCGGCGTGCGGGAAGGGCACGGGCTCGATGCGGGCGTCCAGGCGGGGGTTGTAGAAGAACGGGACGGAGAAGCGCTCCCGGGTGCCGGGCGGGCTGACCACCCGGTGGTTGGTGGCCTTGAGGTAGCCGTTGGTGGCGACCTCGAGCAGCTCGCCCAGGTTGATCACGAAGGCGCCGGGCAGCGGCGGCACGTCGATGAAGTCGCCGTCGGGGTTCTCGACCTGGAGGCCGCCGACCTGGTCCTGCAGGAGCAGGGTCAGGAAGCCGTAGTCCTTGTGGGCGCCCACGCCCTGGGCGGCGCCGTCGGGGGCGCTGCCGGGGTAGCGGACCAGCTTCAGGTGCAGGTGGGGACGGTCGGCGAAGGCCTTGTCGTAGAAGTCCGCGGGGGCGCCGATCGCGGCGAGCAGCTCGTGCAGCAGCCGCTCGGCGACCGAGCTCAGCCGGTCGACCCAGTGCAGGGCGGCGGTGCGCAGCTCCGGGAGGGCGTCGGGCCACTGGTTGGGGCCCTCCAGCCACCAGTAGCCGGGCTCGTCGGGGCCGGGGTTGCGGGGGGCGCGCTCGGCGCCGATGTCGAGCTGGTCCCGCCAGTCGCGGCTGCCGCCGGTGCGCTCGTCGCCGATGCGGGTGTAGCCGCGGAAATGGGGGGAGTTGAGGTTGCTGATCGCCAGCCGGTCGGCCTCGGGGAGGGCGAAGAACGCGCGCATCGTGCGCATCAGTTCCTCGGTCTCGGCGGGGGTGATGCCATGGCCGGTCAGATGGAAGAAACCGACGTCGCGGGCGGCGCTGTGCAGCGCGTCGTGGAAGCGCGCACGGGCCTCGGGGCCGGCGGAGGCGGCGGAGAGGTCGAGGACGGGAAGCTCGTTGATCATGAGAGGTCCACAGCGTGAGGGGCCCGGGTAAGCGTCCGGCGGTGGCCGGACGGTCCGCGGGTGCGCCGCAGGGTATGCGGGCAGGGCGGAGCCGGGCAGCGGCTAGGAATAAGGAGAAGCAGAAAAGCAGAAAGAAGACAGACGCGGCCTCGGCCCGGAAAGCGGGCTGGGCACAGGCGTACATATCAGCCGGAGCGGCGACAGGACATGCTCGTGACACGGACGAAGTCCACGTGGCGGCGTTTGACGAGCATGTTCACATCCCCGAGGGTATACGCCCCGGCGGCGTTCCACCGCCCCGACGACAGTGGCGCGCGTCACACGCCGTTCACATTCGGCGCTTGTCGACGACCAGGGTCCGCTCGTAGTGCCGCATCTCCTCGATGTCGTCGGCGTAGGGCCGGACCTCGGCCAGGAAGGGCGGGAAGTGCGGGCCGCCGCGGAACCCCCGCTCGTGGTCCTCCACCGAGGACCACTCGATGCGCAGGATGTAGCGCTCGGGTTCCTCCACTCCGCGCGACAACTCGTAGGCCAGGCACTGGGGCGCGGCGTACAGATGACTGGCGGCCGCCGCGTACGCCTTCTCGAAGGCGGTACGGCGGTCGGGCTCGGCGATGCGGTAGCGAATGTATTCAACGGTCACGCAGACACTCCTCCATCGGCACCGTCGACACGGTCGATTCACCGGGCGTCCAAAAGCCCGCCCGGACGCATCGTGTGGGGGGCGCTGTCCGAGCGGGCCGACGGCTGAGAAACCCGCCGTGTGGCGCACGCTACCAGCCCCGGCGGCGTGCACCCCGCCGCCGTCACTCAATTGAACGCCGCGCCTTCGGAAGGCGTCCATTAATACGGAGTTGACCGCCCCGGCCCGCAAATGGCCCGCTGGCGCGAATGAGTGAAAATCCGGAACTTCTCAATTCGCCTGTAGTTACTCAGGTCGCTTCCCGGTGGGAATCACCGGTCGATCGAAAGGCTATAGACGTGCTCAAGAAGGTACTCGCCACGGCCGCGGTGACTGCTTCCGCGGTCGGCGCCATCACCACCCCCGCGATGGCCATCGGCAACGACCAGGATGTCGCCAACGGCAACGGTGCGAAGACCGGCTACGGCAACACCAAGACCGGGGGCGTGGAAAGCCCGCAGATGAGCCTGATCCAGGGCACGCTCAACAAGCCGTGCCTGGGCATCGGGAAGATCAACCTGCAGGGCCTCCTCGGGGCGGTACCCATCGACCTCCAGGACATTCCGATCCTCACGTCCCAGCAGCAGCAGCAGTGCACGGACAACTCGACGATCAACGACGGCGACGACCCGCTGTCGCACCTCCTGGACGAGATCCCGATCATTTCGGGCAACGGTTCGGGCAACAGCTCGGACGACCACGGTCACGACCACCACGAGGGCGGTCACTGACGACCCCCGCGGTTCCATGGAATCCCCCTGCTCCGGGTGTACGGGCCCCGGGGCGGGGGGATTCTTGTATCTCCGGGCGGCGACGAAATGAACTGCCCACCGTGATCCGGATAATCAGCTTGCCCGGCAATTCCTTTGGGCCGGCCACACGCCCGCCCCCGATCATGGGAGGCCTCGCACTCGTGCTCGTACCATCCGCTCACGCCCTGGCCGTCAACGTCCTGGACGCCTCTTCCCTCCTGGCGGCCTTCGGCGCGCTCGGCATCGCCGTCGTGCTGTTCGCCGAGACCGGTCTGCTCGTCGGCTTCTTCCTGCCCGGCGACTCGCTGCTGTTCACCGCGGGCCTCCTCAGCAGGGCGGGCGCGCACTCCGGGCCGCATCTGGACCTCGCCCAGGTGCTGATCGCGTCCGTGGCCGGCGCGCTGGCCGGCGCGCAGTGCGGATACGCCCTCGGCCGGCGGGGCGGCCGGACCCTGCTGGCCCGCACCCGCAGCAAGAAGGTGTGCGAAGGCGCCGCGCGGGCCGAGGAGTTGCTCGACCGGTACGGGCACGCCCGCGCGATCGTGCTGGCCCGTTTCGTTCCCGTCGTACGGACCGTGCTCAACCCGCTGGCCGGTGCGCTCGGGGTGGCGCCGCGCGTGTTCGCGCTCTGGCAGGTGGCCGGCGGTCTGCTGTGGACGGTGGGGCTGGTCCTCGCCGGCTACGGTCTGGGGTCCGTCGTGCCGGACGTGGACCGCTATCTGCTGCCGATCGTGGGCGTCGTCGTCGCGCTCTCGCTGCTGCCGCTCGCCCTGGAGCTGCTGCGCGGCCGCCGCCGGGCCGCCGCGGAAGCGGGCGCGTCCGCCGGCTCCGACGGAGGAGGACGATGAACGGCATAGCCCTCCTCCAGCTCCACGTCCACCTCCCCGCGCTTCCCGGACTCCCGGTCGCGGGGCTCCCCGTCTTCGACGGCTCGGGCATCGACGGCGGTCTCTACACGCAGATCACCCGGGACGCGCAGCACGCTCCCTGGCTGCTGAACGATACGGTCACCACGTGGTCGGCCTTCGGCCTCGGGCTGTTCGCCGCGCTGATGCTCGCCGCCTGGTGGCAGGCGCGGCGCTCGGACTCCCCGATGATGGCCAGGGCGCTGGCCACGCCTTTGGTGGTGGCGGTCGTCTACGGAGTGGACATGATGCTGAGGACGCTGGTGCGCGAGGAGCGGCCCTGCCGGTCGATACCGGGGAGTTTCACGCTGGAGTCGTGCCCGGCCCCGGGCGACTGGTCCTTCCCGAGCAACCACGCGGTGATCGCCTTCGCGGCGGCCGCGGCGCTGTGGCTCGTCGAGCGGCGCCTGGGCGCGGTGGCCGTGCTGGCGGCCGTGGCCATGGCCGCCTCCCGGGTCTGGATCGGCATGCACTACCCGCACGACGTGGCCGGCGGCGCGCTGCTCGGGGTGGCGCTGGCCGTACCGCTGACCGTCTTCGCGACCCGGGGCACCCCATGGGTCGAACGGGCGCGCAAGGGCCGGCTGCGGCCGCTCCTGCTGACCGCCGCGTGACCGGCCCCCGGCCCTCCCGGCGGGCCTGGCTGATCGTCATACCGGCGGTCCTGGCGCTGGCCGTGCTGACGGCTCTGGTGGTGGCCGCGCGGGGCGTGCCCTTCTCCCTGGACGCGGCGCTGCACGACGCGGCGCTCGAGCGGCGGTCCGCCACCGTCGTGGACGCCGCGGTGCTCCTGACCGACACGGGGACGGGCGTCGTCGCCTACGCCCTGGCGGCGCTGGCGGGCTGGATCGCCTGCCGCCGGGCCAGGGTCGTCCTGGCGTCGGTGGCGGTGCTGGCCCTCGGACAGCTGGTGCGGATGACCCTGCGCGTCACGGTGGACCGGCCGCGGCCGCCCCTGGCCGACCGGGTCACGGACTCCTCCGGGGCGGCCTTCCCCTCCGGACACGCCACGACCAGCGCCCTGGTGGCCGGGCTGCTGGCCTGGGCCCTGCTGCGCGTGGCGCCGCCCCTGGCGGGGCGCCTGGCCGCGGCGTGCTGCGCCCTGTGGGCGATCGGGGTGGCCGCCACCCGTGTCTACCTGGGCGTCCACTGGCCCACGGACATCGTCGGGGGCTGGTTGCTGGCCACCTGTTGGCTGGTGCTCACGCTGCCGGTACTGACCGCCTATACCGACGGGCAGTCGGTGCGGGCCGAGCCGCAATCCGCGGACGTCGCGGAGCGCGCCGGGGACCGCGCCGGCGAACGGTCCGGCCGGCCCCGCCCGTAGCCCACCCCTCCCCCGCACCGCACCCCCCTACCGGGGAGCACTCCCCACTCTTCTGGTACGGTCGCGGCACGCCAAATGGGGAGTGATCCCCGATTGGGTCTTCCGGCACTTCGCCGCACGGAGAAGGGAACGCCCGTGTCCGCACCCACGCTCGAGGAACTGACGCCCCCCGGAACGGACTTCGACACCGACCCGCACCCCCTCTACGACCGTCTGCGCGAGCAGGGACCCGTCCACCGGATCCTCACCCCCGACGCCCGCGAGGCCTGGCTCGTCGTCGGGCACGAGGAGGCGCGGGCCGTGCTGGCCGACCCCCGGATGAGCCACGACATCCGCAACTCGCCCTGCTGGGACGGCGACGGCGGCTACAGCATCGGCGTGAACATGCTGCAGACCGATCCCCCGGACCACACCCGTCTGCGCAGGCTGGTCGCCAAGGAGTTCACCGCCCAGCGCATCGAGGCCCTACGCCCCCGGATCCAGCACATCGCCGACCGGCTGCTCGACGACATGCTGCCCCTCGGCCGCGCCGACCTCGTCGAGGCCTTCGCCCTCCCCCTGCCCCTGACCGTCATCTGTGAGCTGCTGGGGGTCCCGGACGCCGACCGTGCCGCCTTCCGCGCGTGGTCGAACGAGATGATCCTGCCCACGACCCCGGAAACGGCGATGGGCGCCCTGCAGGCGATGACCGGCTACCTCGCCGACCTCATCGAGACCAAGCGCCGCCACCCGCGGGAGGACCTCCTCAGCGCCCTGACCCGCACCGCCGACAACGGCGACCGGCTGTCCCCCGCCGAGCTGTCGGGCATGGCGTTCGTCCTGCTCGTCGCCGGCCACGAGACCACCGTCAACCTCATCTCCAGCGGCGTCCACTCCCTGCTGCGCCACCCCGGCCAGCTCGCCGCGCTGCGGGCCGACGGCTCGCTGATGGCCGGCGCGGTCGAGGAGATCCTGCGCCACGACTGCCCGGTGGAGCGGGCCGCCTACCGCTACACCACCGAGCCCGTCGAGATCGGCGGCACCACCGTGCCCGCCGGAGAGGCCGTGATCGTGGTCCTCGCGGCCGCGGCCCACGACCCGCGGCGCTTCGCCGAGCCCGGCCGGTTCGACATCCACCGCGAAGCACGCGGCCACCTCGCCTTCGGCCACGGCATCCACCACTGCCTCGGCGCCTCCCTCGCCCGGATGGAGGCGTCCATCGCCCTGGAGACCCTCCTGCGACGCTGCCCCGATCTGGCGTTCGACTGCGATCCCGACGATCTCACCTGGCGGCCGAGCCTCATGCTGCGCGGCGTGCACGCCTTGCCGGTGAGATACACGGCCACGGGCCGTTGATGAGCTAATTTGCGGAAGTATGACGGTTTCGCGACGCACCCTGCTGACCACCGGAGCCACCGGAGCGATGTGGCCGGCCGCTCCGGCGGCAGCGACCGGGGCGCAGCGGACCGCCGTCACCGGGCCCCCCGGCCCCGCGGCCCGGGCCGGCTCCGCCCCACGGATGCGCACCGGCTTCGAACGGCTCGCCGCGGACGGCTACCGGCTGCTGACCGGGCAGCGCGTGGGGATCATCACCAACCAGAGCGGCATCACGTCCGACGCGCGGGGCGTCGTCGACATCATGCACGCCGACCGCCGCGTACGGCTGACCGCCGTCTTCGGCGCCGAGCACGGCTACCGGGGCACTCCGCAGGCGGGGCTCTCGGAGGGCGACTACACCGATCCCGCGACGAAGCTGCCCGTCCTCGACACCTACCGCAAGAGCGGGCAGCGGCTCGCGGACGTCTTCACCAAGGCCGGCGTCGACACGCTCGTCTACGACAGCCAGGACGCGGGCGCCCGCTTCTACACCTGCATCTGGACGCTCTACGACTGCATGGTGGCGGCCGCCCTGGCCGGCAAGCGCTTCGTCGTGCTCGACCGGCCCAACCCCGTCTCGGGCCGTGAGGCGTACGGGCCCGTGCTCGACCCGCGCTACGCCACGTTCATCGGGCGGGCGCCGATCGCCCAGGCGCACGGCATGACCGTCGGTGAGCTGGCACTGCTCTACAACGGCGAGTTCCTGCGGGCGGCGGCCGGCCGGCCGGTGGAACTGGAGGTGGTGGAGATGTCGGGCTGGCGGCGCGCCGACTTCTTCGACGCCACGGGGCTGCCCTGGGTGCCGCCCAGCCCCAACATGGCCACCCCCGACACCGCTCTGGTCTACGCGGGCACGGGCCTGTTCGAGGGCACCACCATGTCCGAGGGGCGCGGCACGGTCCGGCCCTTCGAGATGCTCGGCGCCGAGGGCCTCGACGGCCGCTGGGCGGAGGCGGCCAACACCGCCGGGCTGCGGGGGGTCCGCTTCCGGGAGGCCTATTACGTGCCGACCTTCGGCGCGTTCCAGGGCAGGACGGTGGGTGGTCTGCACATCCACGTCCACGACCGGGCCGCCTACGACCCGGTCCGCACGGCGGTGGCGCTGCTCGTCACCGCCAAGCGGACGTGGCGCGGCTTCGCCTGGCGCCCGGACCGCTTCATCGACAAGCTGTCCGGATCGTCCCGGCTGCGCACCATGATCGACGCGGGGGCCGGCACGGACGACGTGACCGGCGCCTGGCAGGAGGAGCTCACGGCGTTCCGGGCGGTGCGCCGCAGGTATCTGCGCTACCGCTGACCGGTGGTCAGCAGTCGAGGGGGAAGGGGACCTGGTCGGTGACCGGTCCGTTGTTGCGGCAGATGCCGTAGCCCTGGCTCTGCAGGTCGCTGATGATGCCCGGCAGGGCGTCGGGGAAGTTGCTGAACAGGTGTCCGAGGACGACGCCGTTGTTCTTCTCCTCCGGCGTGGCGTCGCGGACGCTCGCCCGGATCTCCTCCACGCTGCGGGGCCTGCCGTCGACCTTCTCCCAGTCGTGGGTGTCGATGGTCCAGTTGCAGATCCGGAAGCCGAGGTCGGCCGCGACGTCGCGCTCCCGCTCGTCGGCGGCGCCGTAGGGCGGGCGGAGCAGGTTGCCGGGCACGCCCTGGCGGATCTCGTCCAGCAGGACGTCGTCGTCCAGGCTGGGCAGCTTGCGGTGGGAGAAGGAGTGGTTGGCCACCCAGTGGCCCTGCTGTCGCAGGGTCGCGGTGATCTGGGGGTACTGGGCGGCGAACTTGCCGATGAGGAAGAAGGCCGCGCGCACCCCCTGGGCCTGCAGCTGGGCGCCGATGCGCACCGACCGCTGCGGGTCGTTGTACGGCCAGTCGTCCAGCGTCAGCAGCACCCGTCCGGACGTATTGCCGCACCGCTCGCGGTCCCAGACCCCGTCCGCCTCCGGGGTACGGGGCCGGGTGACCGCGCCCGCGCCGTCACCCTCCTGCGGCACCGCGTCGGTGCCGCCGCCCGCCTTGCCGGCCGGGCCGTCGACGCGCTTGCCGACGGCCTGGCCCGGGCAGGCCGGATTGTTCCCGGCGCCGCCCAGGGGGCCGCACTCCATGGGGTCGTCGTCCACCGCGTGCGCCATGTACGCCGAGCAGGCCACCAGTACGGAGACGGTCAGGGCCGTCTTCAGCGGAGCCCGCCGGCGGCGCCGGTGGCGCCCGCGGCCACGCCGGAAGACGTCACGGTATCCGGACATGCACGACTCCTCACGGGTGACGGACCGCCAGCAGCACGCGGCCCGTCACCTCACCCCGGCGGCGACGCCGGTTCGATGATCTTGACACCCACCCTCAGGGCATGTGACGGCTCCCGCAACCGCGGGCAGCGCCGCGGTTCGCCCGCCCGGGTGGCGCGCCGGGCCGCCCGAAACCCCCTGCGGCGCCTCAGTCCTGGGCCGCGGGCACGTAAGCCAGCCCGTGGGCCCCCGCTTCGCCCGCCCGGTCGACGGTGAGGGTGGTGATCACCTCCATGCGCTCCAGATCGACCACGGTCACCGTGCTGGACATGACGTTCGACACGTAACCCACTGAGCCGTCCGGCGAAGAGGTGATCGTCAGCGGGAACCGGCCGACCTCCACCTGGCCCACCGGCCGGTGTGTCCCCGGCGCGAAGACGTGCAGCACGCCGTCGGTCTGCTTGCCGAGCACGCTGCCGGGCTCCACGGCCACCCGCAGCTCCCCGGCGAGCACGGCCCCGGTGGCCGTGGTGTGCACGGGGAAGACCACTCCTTCGGTGGGCAGGGTGCGGACGACCTCGCCCTTGGCTATGTCGATCACGCGTACGCCCGGCTGTGCGGCGGGCGGGGTGTGGAAGTCGCCCTTGGGCGCGGCGACGTAGAGGTACCGGCCGTCGGGCGAGACGTCCAGGCCCTCGCTGCCGGGCACCTCGATCCGGCCAGTGAACTCCTGGCTCTCGAGGTCGACGACGGAGACGAAGGGCGCCTCCTTGTTGGTGGAGTAGCCACGGCGCCCGTCCGGGGTGATCGCGAACCAGTGCGGTCCGTCGGCCATGACCGGGATCCTGCCGATGCGCTCGCGGGTCTGCGCGTCGTAGACGATCACCCCGCCGGGCGCGGTGTCGGTGGCCTCGACGCTGACGTACAGGCGGGCGCGGGCGCGGTCCAGGGCGATTCCGTGGGGCGCGTGATCGGGCGCGGTGTCGAGGGTGTCCACGATCGTGCGGGTGTCGGGGTCGATGACGGTGACGCTACGGGCCCGGCCCTGGTGCGCGTTGTAGTAGCCGGAGACGTAGGTGCTGACGCAGTACAGCAGGCGGCGGTCCGCGTCGAAGAGCAACTCGTGGGGCTGGGCGGGGACTTCGAGGACGTCGAGCCGCTCGTAGGTGACGGCGTCGAAGAAGGTGACGCTCGGGCCGCTCTGGCTGACGACCGCCAGCACGTCGCGCGCCGCGGCGGCCTTGGTGGGGTGCGTTCCGGTGGGGTTCTTCTCGGTGGAGTTCATGAACGGGATCCTCGGCGCACCCACCGCACGACTCCAGTGCAACGTCGTCAACGCAGCTTTGCGGCCCGTGCATTCGCCCTGGTGGCGGGCCGGATGACGGCCCCGGCCCGTGACCGGCGCCACACGTCCGCATCAGGTCCGGCGGTGCCCGTGACGCCCGTTCACCGCCCGCCGTCGTCCTCGTCCGGGAACACCCGCGTGACGATCCGGCCGTCGGCCGTCGCATAGCCGTGCAGCATCCCCTCGCTGCTGTGCGGGGCGGCGTACGTGCCGCGGGAGTCCAGCGCGATCACGCCTCCCGTGCCGCCCAGCTTCGGCAGCCTCCGGATCACGACCTCGTGGGCGGCCTCGGCCACGTCCATTCCGCCGAACTCCATCAGGTGGGAGATCGTCGCGGTCGCCGCGCCCCGGATGAAGACCTCGCCCTGGCCCGTGGCGCTCGCGGCGACGTTGCCGTTCTTGGCGTAGGTGCCGGCGCCCACCACCGGCGAGTCGCCGACGCGGCCCGCCATCTTGTTGGTCATGCCGCCGGTGGAGGTGGCGGCGGCGAGACCGCGGCGGGTGTCGAGGGCGACCGCGCCGACCGTGCCGGTGGTGCTCGCGCCGGGGGTGCGTGCCGCCGGGCGCGTCCCCTTGGCCTTCATCAGTTCGTCCCACCGCTGCTGGGTCCAGAAGTAGTCCTGCGTCACGGGCGTGAGCCCGCTGCGCGCGGCGAAGGCGTCGGCCGCCTCGCCGGCGAGCATCACGTGCCGGGTCCTCTCCATCACCAGGCGGGCGGCGGAGACGGGGTTGCGTACGTGGCGCACTCCGGCGACGGCGCCGGCCGCCTGGTCCGAGCCGCGCATGACCGAGGCGTCGAGTTCATGGCCGGCGTCCTCGGTGAACACCGCGCCCTTGCCGGCGTTGAACAGCGGGTCGTCCTCCAGGACGCGCACGGCCGCCTCGACGGCGGCCACGCTGTCGCCGCCGTCGCGCAGCACCTTCGCTCCCGCGCGCAGCGCGGCGGCGAGCCCGTCGCGGTAGGCCTTCTCCGTCCGGGCGTCGGTGTCCTCCCGCCGCAGCGCGGTCCCCGCGCCGCCGTGCACGGCCAGGACGACGTCCCGGGCCTGGGGCCGGGGTGCGCCCCCGCCGCTGTCGCGGGCCGCCGCGGCGGCGGGTTCCGTGCCGCCGCCGGCGCGGTGCGGCAGGGCGGGCAGCGCCATGACGGCGGTCACGAGCAGGAGGAGCAGGGGGACGATCCACGGTCTGCCGGTCGCTCGAAGCGGGCGCATGACTTCCCCTCGGTCGCGGTGGTGGGTCCGCTACGACCTTGGGCACCGCGCCCGCCGTTGTCCATACGGCGTTCGCCCTCGTCTCCGGGAGCGCCCCCGCTCACAGCGAGGCCAGCCAGCGGGCGTCCAGGACGCCCTCGGAGGTGATGCCGGCCGGGCCCGTCAGGAGCGTCGGCTCGTTCCCGCCGAGGGTGACCGACAGCGGCCCCGAGGCGCTCTCCACGACCGAGGGGCCCCCACGGCCGGTGGTGTGCTGGACCGCCGCGGCCGCCGCGCACACGGCGCTGCCGCGGGAGGGCAACTCCCCCAGGCGCGGGCGGTGGACGCGGACGCGGAGTCTGCCGGTGGGCAGGACGTTGACGAACGACAGGGCCACGTCCGGGACCATGGCGCCGGAGGCGTCCGGGAAGTCGGCCAGGTCGAGCCGGGGCTCGCGGGTCAGGTCCAGGCCGGACACGGGCAGTTCGGTGGGGCAGACCAGGTGCAGGCTGTCCAGCGCCACGGCCGTCCCGGTGAAGGCGTACCCGTCCAGCGTCACCTCGGATGGGCCGAGGATGCGCGGGGGCGGCAGTTCCACCGTCGTCCGGCCGCCGGCGCCGACCGTGGCGCGCGCGTCGCCGCCGCGCGTACCGAGCCGGATCTCCCCCGGCGGGGCCAGGCCGACCGCGGTGAGGTAGCGGGCGACGAGGCCGAGGCCGGGGCCGCACGTCAGGGCGTGGGAGCCGTCGGGGTTGCGCACGTCGGCGAACCAGTCGCCGCGCGGCCTGCCGGGCGGACGGTCGCGCGGGGTCCGGACCAGGCGCAGCAGCGCGTCGCCGCCCAGCCCGGTGCGTGGATCGCACAGGGCGCGCACGGCGTCGTCGCAGAGGCGGATCCGGTCGTCGGGGTCGAGCAGGAGGAGGAATCCGTCGCCGCAGCAGTGGCCCTTGGCGTACCGCGGCCCCGGCTCAACGCAGGGCCGGGGCATGGGGGTTCCGGCTCCGGGCGATCGCTTCGAGCTGGGGAGCCATCGGCCACCTTCCCGGTACGTGGACGGCACGGCGGGCCCGTGGCCGCTTCCGCGGAATCCTCGGGCCGGTGGGCGGCGGCGCGCAACGCGTTCCCCGCTGCCCGCGTCCCGATCGCCGGCCGGCTTCCGGTCGGTGGCCCGGAACCTCCGGAGAACCACCGGCTCGCTGCCGCTCGCTTTTCGGGGCGGATTTCACTGAGCGTGCGCAACCACCGTGAAGCACGACAAGGGGCGCGGTCGGGGGCATCTTGACTGGGGGAGCCACGCTTCTAACCTGGGGTCAGCCGTATACGGCCGAGGGGGAATCGAAGGTGGTTGACGGGGGCCAGGGGCTTTCGTTCGGCCCGCTGCTGCGCCGCTGCCGGCTCGCGGCCGGCATGACCCAGGCGGAGCTCGCGGGCGCGTCGGGGCTGAGCGTGCGCGCCATCAGCGACATGGAGCGCGGCCGGACCGGTCGTCCGCAGCGCAAGTCCGTGGAGTTGCTGGCCGGGGCGCTCGGCCGGGGCGGGGAGGGCGCCCGGGGGCTCGTCGAAGCGGCCAGGGCCGCCCGGCTCGCGCCGGAGCGCGATCCGCTGCCGTTCGACGGCTTCGCTCCCGCCTGTGAACTGCCGCCGGACATTCCCGACTTCACCGCCCGTGAGCAGGCCTTGCGGCGGCTGGGCAGCGCGTTGTCCCCCGGGGGGCGCCGGCCCGCCGGGGCACCGCCGTCCGGGCAGCGGCTGACGCTCGTCGTCGGCCTTCCCGGCGCGGGCAAGACCGCTCTGGCCGTGCACGCCGCCCACCTGTCGCGCTCCCGCTTCCCCGACGGCCAGATCTACGTCGACCTGGCCCCGGCCGGCCGGCCCGCGCACGGGCCCCACGAGGTGGTGCGCCGGATCCTGCAGTCGCTCGGGGCCGCGGACGGCGCGGCGGCGCCGCTGGAGGAGGCCAGCGCCAGGCTGCGGGCGGTGCTGGCGCGCAGACGGGTGCTCATCGTGCTCGACGACGCCGTCTCGGAGGGGCAGATCCGCTGCGCCCGCCCGGCGGTCGGCGAGTCGGCCGTCATCGCGACGTGCCGCCGCCGGCTCACGGCGCTGGCGGGCGCCGAGTGCGTCGAGGCGCCTCCCTTCAGCCCCGAGGAGTCGCTCGCGTTCCTGGCGAGGATGCTCGGGGAGGACCGCGTCCGTGCGGAGCGTTCCGACGCCGCCCTGGTGGCGGAGTGGTGCGGCCATCTGCCGCTCGCCCTGAGGGTGGTCGGCTGCCGGTTGCTGGCCCGGCCGCACTGGACGATGCGCACGCTCGCCGACGAGGTGCTGCACGATCCGCGGACCCGGCTGCGGGAGCTGAGCTCGGGCGATCTGACGGTGCGGTCCGTGATGGCGGCGGCGTTCGGCGCGCTGGACGCGCGGACGCGCTCCGCGCTGCGGACGCTGGCGGCGGACCGGACGCCGGACTTCAGCCCGCACAGCGCCGCGGCGACGCTGGGGTGCAGCGTGGCCCGCGCGCACCGGATCATCGGTGACCTGATGGACGGCCAGCTCGTGGAGGTCCTGGACGGCCCGCCCGGGGACCCGCGCTGCCTCATCCCGCCGGTGGTGCGCCTGTTCGCCTTCGAGGAGGCCGGGCCCGCCGGTCAGCGGGTGGTGTAGCCGCCGTTGACGAAGAGGGTCTGCCCGTTGAGCCACCAGCCGTCGGTGAGCAGGAACTTCACATAGGGCACGATGTCCTCGATCTTGGTGAGCTCGCCGTTCATCGCCGAGGACTTGTGGTAGGCGATCGAGTCGTCGGTCTCGGCGGGGTAGAAGAAGCCGGTGTCCATCGGTCCGGGGGCGATGTTGTTGACCGAGATGCCGCGGCCGAACAGCTCCTTGGACAGGGCCCGGGTGAAGTGCTCGACGGGCGCCTTGCTGCCCGCGTAGACGGAGTACAGGCCGGTGTAGGCGGCCAGCAGCGAGGTGACGATGGTGACGATCTTCCCGCCGTCCTCCAGCCGCCGGGCCGCCTCCTGCATCATGAAGTAGGCCGCCTTGGAGTTGACGGCGAACATCCTGTCGTATTCGGCCTCGGTGACCTGCGTCATCGGCTTCTTGATGACCATGCCGGCCGTGTTCACCATGCAGTCGACCTTGTCGAACGCCCCGACCGCTACCTCGAAGAGCCCCTCGACCTCGGAGACCTGCGTCAGGTCGGCCTCGTGGACCACCGCCTCGCCGCCCGCCGCCCTGACCGCGTCGGCGGTCTGCTGCGCCCCTTCCTTGGAGGAGGGGCTGTTGTAGTGGACGACGACCTTGGCGCCGTCGGCGGCGACTTCCCGCGCGACGAGGCTGCCGAGGTTCCTCGACGCGCCCCCGATGACGACGACCTTGTCCTTCAGCGTTCGGGTGGGCATGCGCCTCTCCTCGGGGGACGACTGCGGAACGACGCCCACTTTATTGCGGTGTGTCCGCATTCGCATGCCGATGCCCTTGAGGCCCTCCGGGCCTCACATATCATTAGGCTAGCCTTACCTTATGACTTTGTCGCACGTGGACACCGAGGCGGAAGCCGTCGACGACCAGGCACTTTCCAGACCGTCGCACGGCCGCCGGACCCTTCTGGTCGCCTCCGCCTCCCTGCTGCTGGCCGTCCTCGTGCTCGCCGCCCTCTCCCTGTCCGTCGGCGCGGGAGAAGTCGGGCCGGGCGACGTACTGGACTACCTCCTCGGCCGCGACGGCGCACGCGACAACTCCCGTCTGTCCCTGGTCGTCGGGGACCTGCGGCTCCCCCGCACCCTCACCGCCCTGCTCGTCGGCGCGGCGCTCGGCACGTCCGGCAGCCTGCTCCAGGCCGTCACCCGCAACCCGCTCGCCGAGACGGGCCTGCTGGGCGTCAACGCGGGCGCCTCGCTCGGCGTCGTCGTCGGCATCGCCTTCCTCGGGGTGCAGAGCGGAATGGGCCACCTGCTGTGGGCCTTCGGGGGCGCCATCGTCGCCAGCGGGCTCGTCCTGCTCATCGCGGGGCGGCGCGGCGGCGGTTCACCGATGCGGCTGGTCCTGGCCGGCTCCGCACTGGGCGCCACCTTCGGCGGCGTCACCAGCGTCATCATCGTCAACTCCGCCGAGACCTACGACCGGTTCCGCTTCTGGGTCCTGGGCTCGCTCGCGGGGGTCGAGGGCTACGACAAGCTGACCGGGCTGCTGCCCGTGCTCGCCGTGGGCTTCGTCGTGGCCCTGCTCGTCGCCCGCCCGCTGTCCGCGCTGGCGCTCGGCGACGACCTGGCCCGCGGTCTGGGCCACCGGCCCTCCACCATCCGGGTGGTCGTCGCCGTCGCGGTCACCCTGCTCACCGCGTCCTCCGTCGCCCTGGTCGGCCCCATCTCCTTCCTGGGCCTGCTCGCCGGCTTCCTGGCCCGGGCCGTCACCGGCCCCCGGCTCACCGCGCAGATCGCGCTGGCCGGGCTCATCGGCGCGGGCGTGCTGACCGGCGCCGACGTGCTGGCCCGGGTCGTCTCCCGGCCCTTCGAGGCACCGGTCTCCGTCATCATCGCCCTCATCGGCGCCCCCGTCCTCATCGGCATCGTCCGCTCCCGGCGCATGGGCGCGATGGGCATGACCGACCCCGCCACGCAGGAAGCCGGCCGGCCGCCCCGGCGGCTCCTCCCCCGCATCCCCCGCCCCGCCCAGGGGACGAAGGAACGTTCCGAGAGCCTGGTCGTACGGCGCGGCGCGCTGTCGCTGCTGCTGCCGCGCCGGGCCGCGCTCGCCGCGCTCGCCCTGGCCGCGCTGCTGGTGGCCGCCGTCGTGCTGTCCGCGTACGCCGGCCAGAACGAGATGAGCCTGAGCCGCACCTTCAACGCCGTCTTCGGTTCCGGCGACCACTTCGACGTGCTGATGGTGCAGAAGTTCCGGCTCGGGCGGATCGTCGCCGGCCTCACCGCCGGCGCCGCCCTGGGCCTCGCGGGCTGCCTCACCCAGACCCTCGCCCGCAACCGCCTCGCCACGCCGGAGCTGCTGGGCGTCAACGACGGCGCCACCGCGGCCGTCCTGCTGTCCACGACCCTCACCGGCACCTTCGGCGCCTGGTGGGCGGGCCCGCTGGGCGCCCTCGCGGCCGTCCTCGTCGTCACCACCGTCTCCGGCGGCCTGGGGCAGCGCGGCTACCGCGTCCTCGTCGTCGGCCTGGCCATGTCGGCGCTCGCCTCGGCCGTCACCCAGGTCGTCCTCTCCCGCCGCTCCCTCAACTCCGCGAGCTCCCTGTACGTGTGGACCTCCGGCAGCCTCAACGGGCGCGGCTACTCCGTCGCCGTCCCCGTCCTCATCGGCCTGGCGGTGCTCGTACCGCTCGCGCTCGTCGTCGCGCGCCAGCTCAACGTGCTGCGCTTCGACGACTCCACGGCGTCCTCCCTGGGCGTCGCCCCGGGCCGGGTGCGGCTGGTGTGCCTGCTGCTGGCGGTGGGGCTCGCGGGCCTCGCGGTCGGCATCTGCGGCCCGGTGGGCTTCGTGGCCCTCGCCTCGCCGGTCATCGCGGGGCGGCTGGCCGGGCCGCTGCGGGTGCCGGTGGTGGGGTCGATGCTGACGGGGGCGGTGCTGATCGTGGTGGCGGACACGGTGGGGCGGATCGTCTTCGACGGGGTCGAGGTGCCGGTGGGCATTGTGACGACCGTCTTGGGCGGGCCCTTCCTTCTCTGGGTACTGCTGGGCAGGTCAGCTGCAGCCCGGGTCTAAGGGCCTCCGGCGGTCCTTCCCCACCCCGCCCCTTCCCGAACCGGGGGCTCCGCCCCCCCCCCCGGACCCCCGGTCCTCAAACGCCGGACGGGCTGATTTGTTGCCCGGAACCGGCGGAAAATCCAGCCCGGCCGGCGTTTGAGGCCACCGCGCGAAGCGCGGTCCGGGGTCCGGGGCGCAGCCCCGGGAAACGGTGAAAGGGCGGGACCGGGGCTCCCTCCTCCCCCCTCGGACACCTGCCACCGAAAGGAAGCCATGGAGATCCAAAGCCCGGCGCTTCGCGAGCTCGCCGAGGCCGTCGAGGCCCACGGCCCCGGCGCCGTCAACGACTTCTGGGCCCGCGCCCAGCGCACCGGCACCCCCCTCGTCGAGCCCGACGCCGACCCGGCGTACCGCCTCGTCACCTTCCTCTGGCGCGACGACCCCGCCGCCCCCGCCACCGACGTCCTCGCCCTCGTGCACACGGTGACCGACAAGGACCGGCACGCCCGTGACCTCGCCCCGCACCTGATGGCCAAGGTGCCCGGCACCGACGTGTGGGCCATCAGCCACCGGCTGCGGGCCGATCACCGGGCCTCGTACCAGTTCTCCGTGCACCGCGGCTCCCGCGAGGAGGCCCTGCGCACCGACCGCCGGTCCTGGCTGGGCGTGCTGGACGGCGCCCTGCCCGACCCGCTCGCCGCGGGCCCCGCTCTCGCGGCCCGTGACGGCCGCAACCCGTCCTCAGTGATGGAGCTCGCCGACGCGCCCGCGCAGCAGTGGGTCTCCCGCCGGGAGTCCGTGCCGCGCGGGGAGCGGTTCGAGTGTGTGGTCGACGGCCGGGCCGTGGGCGTCCACCTGCCCGCCGGGCACACCGCCGACGGCGGCCCGTACGCCGTCGCCGTCCTGCTGGACGGCGAGATGTGGGGCCCCGTGCTGGACTTCGGCGCGACCCTGGACAACCTGCACGCCGACGGCCGCATACCGCCGACGGTGACGCTGTTCGTCGAGACCATGGGCCGCGACCGGCGCATGGCCGACCTCAGCTGCAGCGAGGAGTTCGTCGACTGGCTGGCGGACGTGCTGCTGCCGTGGGCCGCCCGCGCGTACGGGGCGACGGACGACCCGGCGCGCACCGTCGTGGCCGGGCAGAGCGCGGGCGGTCTGACGGCGGCCTTCGCCGCCTTCCGCAGGCCGGAGCGGTTCGGGAACGCCCTGTCCCAGTCGGGTTCCTTCTGGTGGCCGGACGGGACCGAGTTCGACGGCGGCAGCGAATGGCTGACCCGGCAGTACGCGACGTGCGAGAAGCTGCCGGTCCGCTTCCACGTGGAGGTGGGCCTGCAGGAGTGGATGCTGCTCCCGCAGAACCGGCACCTGCGCAACGTGCTGGAAGCACGTGGCTATGACGTGACGTACCAGGAGTTCAACGGCGGCCACGACTACGCCTGCTGGCGCGGCGGCCTCGCGGACGGGCTCGTAGGGCTGCTGGCGCCGCGGTAGCACTGCGACGACAGAGGTCCCGGACCGGCAAGCGCCGGTCCGGGACCTCTGTCGTACAAGCCGTCAGGCCGCGGACGGCAACTCCTCGCCCTGCGGCTCGTCGTCGAAGGACGGCGGCGCGGGGGCCTCCTTGGGCATCCGCAGCGCGCACAGCGTGCCGAGGGCGACGAGGCCCGCGGTGACCGCGATGGCGGCCCGGTACGGGCCCGGGTCCGCGTCGTGCGTGCCGGAGCCGCCCCAGGCGGAGATCACCGCGGCGGTGACCGCGATGCCGAGCGCGCCGCCCAGGGTGCGCACGATGGTGAACAGGCCCATGGCCTGGCCCATGGCCGGCGGCGGGACGTCCGAGAAGCCGGCGATCTGCACCGTGAGCACGGCCGTGCCCAGCACCAGGCCCACGCAGAACATCAGCGCCCGCACCGCCCAGGCGTTCTCGGCCACGCCCGGCACGGCCAGCGCGCCGAAGACGGCCGTCGCCAGCACCAGGGCGGGCACGGCGAGCCACCGGGGCCCGAGCCTGGGCATCAGCCGGTCGGCCACCTGGGAGGCCAGCATCAGTCCGAGCGCCTCCGGGAAGACGCTCAGGCCCGCGTCCAGGGCCGAGGCGCCGAGCGCCGCCTGGTAGAGCAGCGGGAAGGCGAACAGCACGCCCATCAGGCCCGCCGAGGTGACCAGCGCCAGCACGGTGGCGGACGCGAACACCTTGTCGGCCAGCAGCCGCAGCTGGAGCAGCGGCGCCCCCGCCCGCAGCAGGTGCACGCACCCGGCGGCCAGCAGGACGAGCCCGAGGGGACCGGCGACCAGGACGGAGGGCGCGCTCCAGCCGTGCGTGGGGCCGAAGCCCAGCGCGTAGGTGAGCAGACCCAGTGCGGGGGTCGCCAGCAGGAAGCCCCTCAGGTCGAAGCCCTCGGGCTCCTCCTTGTGCTCCCGCAGCCCCAGCACGCCGATCAGCACGGCGGCCGCGCCGAGCGGCACGTTCACGAAGAACAGCCAGTGCCAGGACAGGTGCTCGGTCAGGAAGCCGCCCAGCGGCGGGCCGAGCGCCGGCATCAGCGCGGTCGGCACGATGAGCACCTTGGACAGCTTCATCCGCTCGTGCGGCGGGAAGGCCCGGAAGAGCAGCGTCATCCCCACCGGCGTGAGGAGGCCGCCCGCGACGCCCTGCACGACGCGGGCGAGGACCAGCGTCGGAAGGTTCTGGGCCAGCCCGCAGACCGCCGATGCCGCCGTGAAGACGGCGAGCGCGCCGAGGAACACCTTCTTCGTGCCGAAGCGGTCGCCGAGCCAGCCCGCGACGGGCAGGGCGACGGCGAGCGCCACGAGGAAGGCCACCTCGACGGTGTTGGCCGCCGACACCGGTTCGCCGAAGTCACGGGCGATGGTGAGCAGCGCCGGATTGACGATGGTGGAGTCGAGCCCGTTCATGCACATCGCCACCGTGTAGACGATCACGACGGCGATGCGGGCGGCCCTGCTTGTGGAAAAGACGGGGCCTCTCACAGCGCGGCGGCCGGGGTCAGGTCGGTCCAGTTCCCGGTGATCCAGTCCAGGGCGTCCTGCCGGGCGCACGGCCCGTGGGCGGCGGTCCAGCCCTGCGGCACGGCGGCGAAGCCCGGCCAGAGGCTGTGCTGCCCTTCGCCGTTGACGAGGACGAAAAACTCCCCGTCGCCGTCGAAGGGGTTGGCGGGTGCGTCGCTCATGGGGTCAGTTCTCCAGGTTCTGCAGACGGTCGGCGATGACGCTCGCGATGTGCGCGATCGGTTCGGGCAGGGTCATGTCCTTGTGCGAGCAGGCGACGTCGGTGTTGTCGATCCGCCCGGTCACATAGGGGGTCCACGTGTCGGGGGTGAGCTCGTCGTCGATGGTGTCGACGGTGGCCCGGAAGAAGAGCACGTCGCCGTCGAAGACGCGGTGGTCGAAGGCCCGCACCAGATGGTTGGTGTTGAGGTACGTGCGGTTGAGGGCCTCGATGGTGGCGTCGTCGAGGCTGGCCAGCGGGGAGCCCTCGCGGCGCAGCACCTCGGTGACGTGGGCGAGTTCGAAGGGCTTGCCCTCGAGGCTGTCCGGTCCGTAGCCGCCCATGGCGAGCAGGGCCTCGAGGGCCTCGGCCTGGTCGGGTACGGGCAGCTCGCGGAAGCCCTCGGCGGGGTAGGCGTCGAGGATGGCGAGCAGCTCGACCCCGGCGCCGAGGTCCTGCAGGCGGGTGGCCATGGCCTGGGCGATGATGCCGCCGGTGGACCAGCCCATCAGGCGGTACGGGCCCTCGGGCTGGACCTCGCGGAGCCGGTCGACGTAGTGCGCGGCCAGCTCCTCCAGGGTCTTCGGCAGCGGCTCGGCGGCGGTGGCCGGGCCGACGCCCTGGGCCTGGAGGCCGTAGATCGGCACGTCGGCGGGGAGGTGGCGGATCAGTCCGGCGTAGCACCAGCTGAGGCCGCCGGCGGGGTGGACGCAGTACAGCGGGGCCTTGTCGCCGGGCGCGGCCGGGCGCAGCGGCAGCAGGACGTCCAGGGCGTCCGTCCTCTCCGCCGCGTCGAGGGCGGCGTCGAGGGCGGCCACGGTGGGTGCCTGGAAGATGGTGCCGATGCCGACGTCGGTGCCGAGCGCGGCCTTGACGCGGCCGGCCAGGCGCACGGCGAGCAGCGAGTGGCCGCCGAGGTCGAAGAAGTTGTCGTCCACGCCGACCCGGGGCAGGCCCAGGACGTCGGCGAAGATCGCGCAGAGCTGCTCCTCGCGGGGGCCGCGCGGGGCCCGGCCCTCCGTGACGGCGGCGGCCAGGTCGGGGGCCGGGAGCGCCTTGCGGTCGAGCTTGCCGTTGGCGGTCAGCGGCAGGCGGTCCAGGAGGACGACGGCGGAGGGGACCATGTGGACGGGCAGTTCGGTGCCCGCGTGCTCGCGCAGCAGGGCGGGCGTGGTCTCGCGGGCGGGGACGGCGTAGGCGACGAGGCGCTTGTCGCCGGGGCTGTCCTCGCGGACGACGACGGCCGCGTCGGCGACGTCGGGGTGGTCGGCGAGGACGGCCTCGATCTCACCGAGCTCGATGCGGAAGCCGCGGATCTTCACCTGGTGGTCGGCGCGCCCGAAGTACTCCAGGGTGCCGTCGGGGCGACGGCGGGCGAGGTCGCCGGAGCGGTACATCCGGCTGCCGCTCTCGCCGAAGAGGTGGGCGAAGGGGTCGGCGACGAATCGTTCCGCCGTCAGCGCGTGGCGGCCCAGGTAGCCGCGGGCCAGGCCCTCGCCGGCGACGTACATCTCGCCGGTGACGCCGGGCGGCACGGGCTGGAGGTACGCGTCGAGGACGTAGACGCGCAGGTCGGGGATGTTGACGCCGATGGTGCTGGAGGCGCCGGCGGCCGCGCTGGCGCGGTCGAGGGCGATGTAGGAGACGTGGACCGTGGTCTCGGTGATGCCGTACATGTTGACGAGCGTGGGCGCGTCGTCGGCATGGCGGTCGTACCAGTCGTCCAAGCGGCCCAGTTCCAGGGCCTCGCCGCCGAAGACGACGTAGCGCAGGGCCAGTTCCCGCCCCGGATGCTCCTTGTCCGCGGCCATCAGCTGGTAGAAGGCGGACGGCGTCTGGTTGAGGACGGTCACGCCCTCGTCGGCGAGCAGGCCGAGGAAGGCCCGCGGGTCGCGGCTGACCAGGTGGGGTACGACCACGAGCCGGCCGCCGTGCAGCAGCGCGCCCCACAGCTCCCACACCGAGAAGTCGAAGGCGTAGGAGTGGAAGAGGGTCCACACGTCCTTCTCGTCGAAGCCGAACCAGTGGTCGGTGGCGGAGAAGAGGCGGGCGACGTTGTGGTGGGTGACGGGGACGCCCTTGGGGCGGCCGGTGGAGCCCGAGGTGTAGATGACGTAGGCGACGTCGCCGGGCCGCTGCGGCCGGGTGCGGTCCTCGTCGTCCAGGTCGGTGGGCTCGTACGCGTCGGCGTCGGTACCGTCGACGAGGACGACCGGCAGGTCGTGGGCGGGGATGCGCGCGGCGGTCGCGGTGTCGGTGACGACGGCGGCCGGGGCGGCGTCGGCGAGCATGTACGCGAGGCGGTCGGCCGGGTAGTCCGGGTCGAGCGGGAGGTACGCGGCGCCGCACTTGGCGACGGCCAGCAGGCCGGTGACCAGTTCGAGGGAACGGGGCAGGGCGAGGGCGACGATGGCGCCGGGCCCGATGCCGCGCCCGGCGAGCAGCCGGGCCAGGCGGTTGGCGCGGGCGGACAGCTGCGCGTAGGTGAGGGAGGCGCCCTCGCAGGTGACGGCCGTGCGGTCGGGGTGGCGGCGGGCGGCGTCCTCGTAGAGCTCGACGAGGGTCTGCTTGGAGGGGGTGGGAGTGGACGGGCCGGCGTTCCATTCGACGAGGGAGCGGTGCAGCTCCTGCGCGTCGAGGAGGGGGAGCCGGCCGACGGGGGTGTCCGGGTCGGCGGCGGCCGCGGTGAGCAGGCCGGCGAGGTGGGTGGCCAGACGTTCCGCCGTGCCGGCGTCGAAGAGGTCGGTGCGGTATTCGAGGAAACCGGATATGCCGCCGCCGGGCTGCTCGCCCGCGTTCAGGGTGAGGTCGAACTTGGCGGTGCCGGAGGGGACGGCGTCCAAGCGGGCGCTCAGGCCCGGGCCCATGGCGAACTCGGCGTCGGGCAGCGACTGCCAGGCGAGCATCACCTGGAAGAGCGGGTGCCGGGCCAGCGAGCGGGGCGGGTTGAGCTCCTCGACGAGCCGGTCGAAGGGCACGTCGGCGTGTTCGTACGCCGCGATCGTCGTGGCGCGGACGCGGTCGAGGAGGGTGCGGAAGGTGGGGGCGCCGGAGGTGTCGGTGCGCAGGACCAGGGTGTTGACGAAGAAGCCGACGAGGTCGGCGGTCGTGTCGTCGTCGCGCCCGGCGACGGGGGTGCCGAGCGGGATGTCGGTGCCGCAGCCGTAGCGGGTGAGGAGGGTGGCGAGGGCGGCCTGGACGGCCATGAAAACGCTGGTGCCGGTGGTGCGGGTGAGCTGTTCGAGGGCGGCGTGCGTGCGCGCGTCGAGGTGGAAGGGGACGGTGTCGCCTTCGTAGGACGCGACGGCGGGGCGCGGCCGGTCGGTGGGCAGTTCGAGCTGGTCGGGCAGGCCGGCGAGGGCCTGCTTCCAGTGGCCGAGCTGGCGGGTGGCGAGCGCGGTCGGCTCGTCGGCGGTGCCCAGGAGGCGCTGCTGCCAGGCGGTGTGGTCGGCGTACTGCACGGGCCGGTGCGGCAGTTCGGGGGCGCGGCCGGCGGCGCGGGCGGTGTAGGCGGTGGCGAGGTCGCGGGCCAGGGGGGTGGTGGAGGCGCCGTCGCCGGCGATGTGGTGCAGGAGGAGGAGCAGGGTGTGGCGGTCGCCGCCGTCGCTGAACAGCGTCGCCTTGAGCGGCGGTTCGGTGGCCAGGTCGAAGCAGTGGCGGACGGCCTCGGTCAGGTCGGCTCCCGCGGGCGCGGTGTGCAGGCGCGTCCTCGCCTCGTCGGCGGTGAGGATCCGCTGGTAGGGCTCGTTGTCAGTGGCCGGATATACCGTTCTGAGCGTCTCGTGGGCGTGCGTCAGGTCGTTCAGGGCGAGCTGCAGCGCGTCGTGGTCGAGCGGTCCGGTCAGGGTCAGCACGAGGGGGATGTTGTAGGTGGGGCTGAGTCCTTCGAGGCGGTACATGAACCACAGCCGCTTCTGCGCCGGGGAGAGCGGCATGCGGTCCGTGCGGGGTACGGGCGTGAGCGCGGGGCGCTCCTCGCCGTCGGCCGCGGGGGCGTCGCGCAGGAGGGCGGCGAGCGCGGCCGGGGTGGGGTTGCGGAAGACGTCGGCGAGGCTGACGGTCGCGCCGAAGCTCTCGCGGACGCGGGCGGCGATGCGGCCGGCGGTCAGCGAGTGGCCGCCGAGGTCGAAGAGACTGGCCTGCGGGGCGGGGGTGGCGTCCAGACCGAGGGTGGCGGCGAAGAGACCGCACAGGATCTCCTCGTGGGCGGTGCGGGGGCCGCTGTGGCCGGGAGCGCCGCCCGCGACGGCGGCCGGGTCCGGGTCGGGCAGGGCCCGGACGTCGAGCTTGTCGTTGGCGGTGCGGGGCAGGGCGTCCAGGGCGAGGATCGCGCTGGGCACCATGTGCTCGGGCAGCCGCTCCGCGAGGTGGGCGCGCAGCGCCTCGGGGTCGGCGCCGGCGCCTTCGGCGGGGACGACGTAGCCGAGGAGCCGCTTGCCGGTGGCGGTGTCGCGGGCGATGACGGCGGCCCGGTCCACGGCCGGGTGGGCGGCCAGGGCGGCCTGGATCTCGCCGAGTTCGACGCGGAAGCCGCGGATCTTGACCTGGTCGTCGGCGCGGCCGAGGAATTCGAGGGTGCCGTCCTCGCGGCGGCGCACGAGGTCGCCGGTGCGGTACATGCGGGCGCCGCTCTCGCCGTGCAGGGCGCCGAAGGGGTCGGCGGTGAAGCGTTCGGCGGTGAGGTCGGGGCGGCGCAGGTAGCCGGCGGCCAGGCAGGCGCCGGCGATGTACAGCTCGCCGGTGACGCCGACGGCCGTCGGGCGCAGGGAGGTGTCGAGGACGTACGCCCGTGAGCCGCGCACGGGACGGCCGACGGCGGTGCCGTCCTGGGGGCCGCGGGGCAGCCAGTAGTAGGCGTCGACGGTGGTCTCGGTGGGCCCGTAGAGGTTGATGGGGCTCAGGCCGTCGGTGCCGGCCAGCCGGTGCCACAGCGGCTCGGGCACGGTCTCGCCGCCGACCACGACGAGTGCGGGGTGGTGCCGGCCCTCGTCGAGGAGGCCTTCGGCGATGAGGGCCTCGACGTAGGAGGGGGTGGCGTCGAGGTAGTCGATGCGCTGTGCGTCGACGTAGGCGGTCAGGACGGCGGGGTCGCGGTAGGCGGCGTCGTCCAGGAGGTGCAGCTCGTGTCCGTGGACCATCCAGATCAGGGGGTCCCAGGAGGCGTCGAAGGCGAAGGAGGCGCTGTGCGCGATCCGCAGCCGCTCGCGGCCGGTGCGCTGCACGGCCGGGGCGATGTGGTCGCTGCCGTGCCCGACGTGGAGGTTGGCGAGGGAGGCGTGGGTGACGAGGACGCCCTTGGGCCGGCCGGTGGAGCCGGAGGTGTGGATGATGTACGCCGCCTGGCCGGGTGCGGGGGCCTCGGGGGCCGTGGCGGGCCGGGCGTCGATGCGGGCCCGGGTGGCCGGGTCGTCCAGGAGCAGGGTGGCGACGCCGTGCTCGGGCAGGCCGCGGACGGCGTCGGCGGTGCCGACGACGCGGCCGGGGCGGGTGTCGTCGAGGACGGCGGTGATGCGCTGCGCGGGGTGGCCGAGGTCGAGCGGCTGGCAGACGCCGCCCGCCTTGAGGACGGCGAGCAGGGCGACGACGGTGTCCGCGCTGCGGGGCAGGGCCAGCGCCACCGCGCTGCCCTGCGGCAGGCCGGAGGCCCGCAGTTCGTGGGCGAGGCGGTTGGCGGCCCGTTCCAGCTCGGCGAAGGTGAGGGCGGTGTCCCCGCTGCGGACGGCGGTGGCGTCGGGGGTGCGGGCGGCCTGGTCCGCGAACAGCTCGGGCAGGGTCCGCTCGGCGGCGGGCTCGGTGCGGCCCGCGGTGGCGGTGCGGATCTCCTCCGCGTCCAGGAGGTCGATGGTGCCGACGGGCCGCTGCGGGTCGTCCAGCAGCAGCGCGGTGAGGCCGTCGAGGTAGCGGCGCAGGCCGCTCTCGTGCGCGGCGAGCGAGGGGGCGTCGTAGCGGGCGGGGTTGGCGTCCAGGCCGAGCCGGACGGCGCCGTCGGGCGTGGGGGTGACGGCCACGGCGAGGTCGTCGACGGGCCCGGCGGCGAGGTTGCGCACCATGCCGGGCAGCCCGCCGAACTCCAGGTCGCCCTCGAAGGCCTTGATGTTCACCATCGGCCCGAACAGGGGCTGTTCGGCGGCGGTCAGGCCGAGGTCGCGGCGCAGGTCCTCCTGGCGGTAGCGCTGGTGGCGGCGCACAGCCCGCACCTCGAGGACGACGCGGCGCAGGAGTTCGGCGCCGGTGTCCTGCGGCTGGACGGCGATGCGCAGCGGCATGACGTTGACCATCATGGCGGGGGTGCGCAGGGCGGCGGGGCCGCGGCGGTTCATCAGCGGCAGGCCGAGGACGATGTCCTGTGCGCCGGTCGTGCGGTGCACATAGCCGGCGGTGGCGGCGATGAGGAGTTCGGCCCAGGTGGCTCTGGCGGCCCGGGCGGCGGACTCCAGGCGGGTCAGGGAGCCGGCGGGGAGCTCGGCGCCGTGGCGCAGGACGAAGTCGGCGGGGGCGGCGGGGCCGTCGGCGAGGGAGACGGGCTCGGGCCGGTCGGCGAACCGCTCGCGCCAGAAGTCGCGGTCGGCTCCGTGGCGTTCTCCGGCGGCGTATTCGGCCTCGTCCTCGACCAGTTCGCGCAGCGTGCCGAAGGGGTTGGGGGCGGGCTCGGTGCCGGCGGCGAGCGCGGTGTAGATCTCGGCGGTGCGGCGGCCGATGAGGGTCAGGGCGTAGGCGTCGACGGCGAAGTGGTGGACGCGCTGGTACCACCAGTAGCGGTCGTCGGCCAGGCGGATGAGGGCCTGGGTGACCAGGGATCCCTCGGTGAGGTCGACGGGCCGGTCGAGGTCGGCCCGCATCCAGGCCTCGGCCTCCTCGGCCGGGCGGTCGGCCGTGCGCAGGTCGAGGCGGTGCAGCGGCCAGGGGCGGTCGGAGGCGACGCGCTGGGCGGGCGGGTCGTCCGCCGTGGCCACGAGGGCGAGGGTCTCGGCCTCCCGGGCGGTCCGCCGCAGGGCGCGCTCGAACAGCTCCTCGTCCAGGCTGCCGTTGATCTCCACGCAGTCACCGGTGTTGTAGACCGGGTTGTCGGGGGCGAGAGCCTGGGCGTACAGGATGCCGGACTGCGCGGCGAGCAGCGGCAGTTCGGCGGGGGTGGTCTCGGCCTGGTGGTCACGCATGCGTGGGGACTCCCGAAATATGGCAAACGTTCCTGGTCACACCGGACCCCCCGGTGCGTCAGCTTAGGTAAGCCTAAGCTATTTTTTGATCGCTTGTGAGAGCGGCCCCCGACCTGCGCGGGGCGGAGCGAACACCCATGACACAGGAGCCGTACATGACCGTGGCCGAAGGCCTCAAATCCGCCATACGCGAGCGCGTTTCAGCCCATCGTGAGGAGCTCCTGTCGCTCAGCCGGCGCATCCACGCACACCCTGAGACCGCCTTCGCCGAGCGCCGAGCCGCCGCCTGGTGCGCCGAGGCCCTGCGCGGCCACGGCTTCGACGTCACCGCCCCCGCCTACGGCCTGGACACGGCGTTCTCGGCGACCGCCGGATCCGGCCCGGTCACCGTGGCCATCGCCTGCGAGTACGACGCGCTGCCCGGCCTCGGGCACGCCTGCGGCCACAATCTGATCGCCGCCGCCGGTGTGGGCGCGGCGCTCGCGCTGGCCCCGTACGCGGACGAACTGGGCCTGACCGTACGGGTCGTGGGCACCCCGGCCGAGGAGCGCGGCGCGGGCAAGGCGCTGCTGCTGGAGGCCGGGGCGTTCGAGGGGGTGGACGCCGCGATGATGGTGCACCCCTGCCCGTTCGAGGTCGCGGAGTTCCGTTCGTTCGCGCTCGGCACGCTCTCGGTCGAGTACCGGGGCCGCTCGGCGCACCCCAGCCTCAACGCGCACGAAGGCCGCAACGCCGCCGACGCCCTGACGGTCGCCCAGGTCGCCCTGGGGCTGCTGCGCCAGCAGTTGCCGTCGCAGTGGAAGGTGCACGGGGTGACCACGAGCGCGGGCACGGCCCCCAACGCGATCCCCGACCACGCCACCGCCGAGTACGAGATCCGCGCCTCGGCCGCCGAGGACCTGCGCGAGTTGCGCGAGCGCGTGGAGGACTGCTTCCGGGCCGGCGCGCTCGCCACCGGCTGCGAGGTGACGCTGACCCGGCCGGAGCCGGACTACCTCGACTTCCGCACCGACCCCGGGCTCATCGCCCTGTGGCAGGCCAACGCCCGGGAGCTGGGCCGCCCGGAGCCGCAGCAGCGCGAGGCGTTCGCCTGCACGGACATGGGCAACGTCTCGCACGCCGTGCCGTCGATCCATCCGGTGCTGGACATCACCGACGGCGCCTGCGGCCCGCACGAGCCGGAGTTCGTCCAGGCGGCCGTCTCGCCGGAGGCGGAGCGCGCGATCGCGCCGGTCTGGCGCTGCCACCACACGGCGGTCTCCGCCATGGTCCGGTCGCGGTAGCGGCTCGCGGCCTTCGCCTGGGCCGGGTCGCTCCAGTCG
>NZ_JBFADG010000019.1:0-113932 GCF_040641275.1 Streptomyces sp. NPDC021096
CCGGCGCGGGCGCCGCGCGCCCCCCTGTCCGCGGGGGTGGGGCGACCCCCCCCTCGAGGGGGACGGGCCCACACCCATATGCCCCGCAAAACGGTTCATAGGCATATTTCCTGCCATACAAGCGACACGACGGTCAATTGCTAGCTACCGGCATGAAAGCCGTGTTATTGGCAGCATGGCCCCGTGAGCCAATACGCCGATCACGGTCCGTCGACACCGTCGACGCCGACGCGCCATCGGCCCGCCGTGACCGGGCCGTCGTCCGCGACGAGCACGGTGTTCTTCGGCGGGATGCTGGCCGCCGGGCTGGGGCTGGGTGCCCTCTCCATGGTCGTACTGGCCCTGTGGATCATCTCCCCGTACCCCGACAGCGGCCCCGCGGGGGCGCTGCGCATCGCCGCCGACCTGTGGTTGCTGGCGCACGGCGCGGCGCTCATGCGCACCGAGACGCTGACGGGCGTGCCCGCGCCGATCGGGATGACGCCGCTGCTGCTGTCGGTCGTGCCCTGCACCCTGCTCTACCGCGCGGCCCGGCACGCCCTCGAGCCCCCCGAGCACGCCCCGCCGGACATGCCCGGGCCCCCGCCCCGTACCGCGTTCACCGCCATGCTCGGCGGCTATCTGCTGGTGGGGCTGGCCGCGGCGCTGTACGCGTCGTCCGGCCCGGTACGGGTGGCTCCGCTGAGCGCGCTGCTGCATGTGCCGCTGGTGGCGGCCGCCTTCATCGCCGCCGGCGTGTGGACGGCCGCCGGGCGGCCCGGCGCACCGGCGCCCGCGGCGGTGCGCCGGGTGGTGCCCGGGGTGGTGCGGCGGTGGTTCACGAAGGACCGGCTGGCCGTGGCCGTACGGGCCGGGGCGGCCGCGACCGCGATGCTGCTCGTCGGTGGGGTGCTGCTGGTGGGCGTCTCGCTGGCCCTGCACGCGGACGAGGCGCGGGAGGCGTTCGCCCAGCTGGCCCCGCGCTGGTCGGGCCGCGTGGCGGTGGGGCTGCTGAGCGCGGCCCTGCTGCCGAACGCGGTGGTGTGGGCGGCGGCGTACGGGCTGGGGCCCGGGTTCACGGTGGGGGCGAGCAGCCTCGTCGCACCGCTGGGCGTGGCGGACGGCCGCCCGATGCTGCCGCGCTTCCCGCTGCTCGCCGCGCTGCCGTCGCCCGGGCAGGCGGGACCGCTCGCCCTGGCGGGCGCGGCCGCGCTGACGGCCGGGGCGGGCATCGCGCTCGCCCGGGCCGCCGTGCCGAAGCGCTCCGAGCGGGTGGGGCGCCGGGAGGCGGTGGCCACCGCGCTGGTGGGCGCGGTGCTCTGCGGCGCGCTGCTGACCGTGCTGGCGTACGCCTGTGGGGGCGCGCTCGGCAATGCCGTGCTCGCGGACTTCGGCCCGTCGTGCTGGCGCACGGGCGCGGCGGCCGCGGGCTGGACGGCCGCGCTCGGCGTGCCGGGGGCGCTCGTGGTGCGGTGGCGGCGCGAAGTGGCGGCGCTGCGCCCGGAGCGTACGGAGGAGGGGGACGAGGGGAAGGTGCTCAAGGGGTGGCGGCGGCTGGGGTACGCGCTGGGGCTGGCGGTGGGGCCGGGGGAGGAGGCCTGTGCCTCTGCTGCGGAGGCCATCGAGGCCATCGAGGCGTCCGAGGCCACCGGGCCTGTCGGGAACCCGGAGAGGGACGGCGGACCGTCGCGGTCGTGGTGGCGTGCCGTGGCGGCGTGGTTCGGCTTCGGGGTGCGCGGGGCGGTGGGGCTGGCGCCCGAGAAGGTCGCGTACGAACCGGAGATGCTGCCCGTCATGCCGCAGCCGCACGCGTCGCCGGCTCCGGGGGCGGAGCCGGTCGTTCCGGCGCCGGGTGTGCCCGAGGGCGCGGTGCGGGGTGGCGACCGGCGTCGCCGGTGGCGGCCGCGCCGGCGCAAGGCCGCCCGCCGCGACAAGCCGCGCCACAAATCCCCGCCCCCGTCGCGGGGGCCCGCCTCGCCGGCCCCGTTCGACGCGTCGTCCACGGACGCCTGGCACGACCCGGCCTCCCGCCAGCTGCGCTGGGCCGCCCTCAAGGACTCGGGCGGCGGCCTCATGCCCGACTTCGAACCCCGCGACCTGACACTCCCGGGCGACGACCGCTGACCGTCTTCCGGGACGGGGCGCGGGAAGGGCGAACCCTCAGTCCTGCGTGCTCAGCAAGGGGCGGAGTTGCTTCGGGAGGTGGTTCTCGCAGGCCTGGCGGGAGGTTTGGGTCAGGGCGTCGTCCACGCAGACGTAGTAGTCGCGGTAGACGAGGTGGAAGGCGAACGTCGCCGCCACGATGGCCAGGGCCAGGCCGCCGGTGACCAGGCCGCTGACGGCCGCCGTCGTCTGGGGGCGGAAGCCGCCGGGAGGCGGGGTCGGGGCCGGGACGTCCGGGTCGTGCGGGCGGGGCTTCGCCTTGGCGCGCAGCGAGCTGACGCCCCAGTAGACGGACAGGGCGCCCAGGAGCAGGGCCACCTGCGGGATGCTGAAGAGGGCGAAGAAGAAGCCCCACATGCCCGCGAGCAGCGCATAACGGGCGCGGCGCTGGGCCGGGTCCGTCGGGTCCCAGCGCAGGCCGCCCGGGCCGCCGGGGCCGCCCGAGGGGTTCGGGCCGCCGCCCTGGCCGCCCCCGCCGAAGCCGCCGTCCTGCCGGCCCGGCTGCCGGCTGCTCCACTGGCTGCCCCATGCCGGGGGCTGCTCGCCCCGGCCGTCCTCGCCGCCGTCCTCGCCGTTCCCGGAAGGCCGCTGGGGCTCCTGGGGCTGCCGTGGCTGCCAGGGCCGGTCCGGCTGCCCCTCGGGCGGTGCGGCGAAGGGGTTGTCCCGCTGGTCCTCCGCGGGGGAGGACGACGGCGACCGGCGCTCGCGCAGCGCAGGGGCCGCCGCGGGCAGCGGGAGGCGGTGAGCCGCGTGGCGGCGTCGGTCCGGCATGTGGAGTGTGTCTTCCCCTTGTGTCGTCGTCCTGCACCTCGAGCCTACGGCGACGCGCCCCGAATTCCCGCGTCGTCGTCCGGTCCGGTCCCGACGCTACCTCCCGTGCGCGCCCCCGTCCCGTGGGGGCGGTTCGGTGTGCCGGTATCGTTGCTGGCGGTCGACGGGTTCGTAGAGTCCCCCGTATTCGGCGACCCCTCGGTCTCGTACGACCATACAAACCGCACCACCCGCGAGAAAGGGCCCCGCCGTGGCCGCCCCTCCCCGCCCCGCCCACCCCGCCCGCATCGTCGTGCTCGTCTCCGGCTCGGGCACCAATCTGCAGGCCCTGCTGGACGCCATCGCCGACGATCCGGACGGCTACGGCGCCCGCATCGTGGCCGTCGGCGCCGACCGGGACGCCATCGCCGGGCTGGAGCGCGCCGAGCGCGCCGGGCTGCCGACGTTCGTGTGCCGGGTCAAGGACCACGCCGACCGTGACGCCTGGGACCGCGCGCTGGCCGCGGCCACGGCCGCGTACGAGCCGGACCTGGTGGTCTCGGCGGGCTTCATGAAGATCCTGGGGAAGGAATTCCTCGCGCGGTTCGGCGGGCGGATCGTCAACACCCACCCCGCCCTGCTGCCCAGCTTTCCCGGCGCCCACGGCGTCCGCGACGCGCTCGCGTACGGCGTGAAGGTCACCGGGTGCACCGTCCATTTCGTCGACGAAGGCGTCGACACCGGCCCGATCATCGCCCAGGGAGTGGTCGAGGTCGGGGACGGGGACGACGAAGCCGCTCTGCATGAGCGGATCAAGGAAGTCGAGCGACAGCTGCTCGTCGAAGTCGTGGGGCGTCTGGCCCGGCACGGCTATCGCATTGAGGGACGAAAGGTACGGATCTCGTGACCGCCGAAGGTACGACCTCCGCAGGTACGCACTCCGAGGGCTCGCAGCGGCCCATCCGCCGGGCGCTGATCAGCGTCTACGACAAGGCGGGGCTGGAAGACCTGGCCCGTGGTCTCCACGACGCCGGCGTCGAGCTCGTCTCCACCGGTTCGACGGCCGCCCGGATCGCGGCCGCCGGCGTCCCGGTCACCAAGGTCGAGGAGCTGACCGGCTTCCCCGAGTGCCTGGACGGCCGGGTGAAGACCCTGCACCCCCGCGTGCACGCCGGCATCCTCGCCGACCAGCGGCTCGAGGCCCACCGCGCGCAGCTCGACGAGCTGGGCGTGCGCCCCTTCGAGCTCGTGATCGTCAACCTCTACCCGTTCCGGGAGACCGTCGCCTCGGGCGCCGCGCCCGACGAGTGCGTCGAGCAGATCGACATCGGCGGCCCCTCCATGGTCCGCGCCGCCGCCAAGAACCACCCCTCCGTCGCCGTGGTCGTCAACCCCGCCCGCTACGACGACGTGCTCAAGGCCGTCGCCGACGGCGGCTTCGACCTCGCCGCCCGCAAGCGGCTCGCCGCCGAGGCGTTCCAGCACACGGCCGCGTACGACGTGGCCGTCGCGAACTGGTTCGCCGCGGGCTACGGCGCGGACGAGGGCCCCTGGCCGGACTTCATCGGCGTCTCCTACGAGCGCCAGCAGGTCCTGCGCTACGGCGAGAACCCCCACCAGCCCGCCGCCCTCTACACCGACGGCACGGGCAAGGGCCTCGCCTACGCCGAGCAGCTGCACGGCAAGGAGATGTCGTACAACAACTACGTGGACACCGAGGCCGCCCGCCGCGCCGCGTACGACCACACCGACCCCTGCGTCGCCATCATCAAGCACGCCAACCCGTGCGGCATCGCGACCGGCGCCGACGTCGCCGAGGCGCACCGCAAGGCGCACGCCTGCGACCCGCTGTCCGCGTTCGGCGGCGTGATCGCCGTCAACAGCCCGGTGTCGGTGGCCATGGCCGAGCAGGTCGCCGAGATCTTCACCGAGGTCATCATCGCCCCGGCCTACGAGGACGGCGCCGTCGAGGTGCTGGCCCGCAAGAAGAACATCCGGGTGCTGCGCTGCGCCGACGCCCCCGCGGCGCACGGCGAGTCCCGGCCCGTCGAGGGCGGTCTGCTGGTCCAGGCCAAGGACCGCCTCCAGGCCGAGGGCGACGACCCGGCCAACTGGACGCTCGCCACGGGCGAGGCGCTGTCCGCCGACGAGCTGGCCGAGCTGGCGTTCGCGTGGCGGGCCTGCCGCGCCGTGAAGTCCAACGCGATCCTGCTGGCCAAGGACCGGGCGACCGTCGGCGTCGGCATGGGCCAGGTCAACCGCGTCGACTCCGCCAAGCTGGCCGTCCAGCGCGCGGGCGAGGAGCGCGCCCGGGGCTCGTACGCCGCCTCCGACGCCTTCTTCCCCTTCCCGGACGGGCTGGAGGTGCTGACCGCCGCCGGCGTCAAGGCCGTGGTCCAGCCGGGCGGTTCGGTCCGCGACGAGCAGGTCGTGGAGGCCGCGAAGGCCGCGGGCGTGACGATGTACTTCACCGGTACGCGCCACTTCTTCCACTGACGCGAAAGGGCCGCGCCCCCTCGGGGGCGCGGCCCACGCGCGATGCTCGATGGACGCGCGCGATGCTTCACACGATGCTTCAGCGGACGCGGATGACGACCGTACCGATGATCTTGTCGGCGAACGTCTGCTTCTTCTCGTCCCACAGCGGCCACAGGTAGCCGAGGTAGAAGATGCCGTCGACCATGTGGCAGAGGTTGCGGACGAACGTCATTCCGAAGCCGATCGGCAGCCCGTCCCGCTCACGGACGACGCTGATGCCCAGCGCCTTCTTGCCGGGCGTCTGACCGGTCTTGCCCTGGCGGTACATCATCCAGAAGCCCAGGAACATCGCGACGAGGAGCGAGACGCCCATGACGGCGATGCCGGGAACGAGCGCGGCCGTGTCGGTGTCGCAGACGCTCACGGCCTCGTACGAGGTCGCGGTGTCGTGCGTGGTCGTCACGCAGTCGCCCTCGTCGATCGCGGCGAACATCATCACCGCTCCGATGACCACACCGATGATCGGCAGGACCGAGCCGATCAGCATGTCCAGCAGCGTCGCGCCCACGCGCGAGCCCCAGCCCGCCAGCGGGGGCCGCTGCGCGGCGTAGGGGTCCGGCTGCCCGTAGCCGTACCCCTGCCCCGGCTGCGGGTAGCCGTACGGCTGCTGCTGCTGGGGGAACGGCGGATAGCCCGGACCGGGCTGCTGCGGGTACGCCGGGTACTGGCCGGGCGGGTTCGGATGGGTCACCTGGTGATCCTTCGAGCGGTGGCTGGAAACAAGCGGGGACGGCCGCGGCTGTCACCACGGCGGCGGTCATCGTAGGCATACGGTCGTACCGCCGAACCGCACGCATACCGGCGCGACCGTCACGGGCGCGACCTGAGTGGAACCAACGACACCCGATCCGCGAGGATGGACGACATGACCGCCCAGATTCTCGATGGCAAGGCCACCGCGGCCGCCATCAAGTCCGAACTCACCAGCCGTGTGGAGGCACTGAAGGCCAAGGGCGTCACGCCCGGCCTGGGCACCCTCCTCGTCGGCGAAGACCCCGGCAGCAAGTGGTACGTGGCCGGAAAGCACCGTGACTGTGCGCAGGTCGGCATCGGCTCGATCCAGCGCGAGCTGCCCGAGACCGCCACGCAGGAGGAGATCGAGGCGGTCGTCCGCGAGCTGAACGACAACCCCGAGTGCACGGGCTACATCGTCCAACTGCCGCTGCCCAAGGGCATCGACACCAACCGCGTCCTGGAGCTGATCGACCCGGCCAAGGACGCCGACGGTCTGCACCCGACGAACCTGGGCCGCCTCGTGCTCAACGAGAAGGCGCCGCTGCCCTGCACCCCCAACGGCATCGTCGAGCTGCTGCGCCGCCACGGCGTGCAGATCAACGGCGCGCACGTCGTGGTCGTGGGCCGCGGTGTCACCGTCGGCCGTTCGATCGGGCTGCTGCTGACCCGCAAGTCCGAGAACGCCACCGTCACCCTCTGCCACACCGGCACCCGTGACCTCTCGGCGCAGCTGCGCCAGGCGGACATCATCGTGGCGGCGGCGGGCGTCGCCCACCTGATCAAGCCGGAGGACGTGAAGCCGGGCGCGGCCGTCCTGGACGTCGGCGTCAGCCGCGACGAGAACGGCAAGATCGTCGGCGATGTCCACCCCGGTGTCGCCGAGGTCGCCGGCTGGGTCGCCCCGAACCCGGGCGGCGTGGGCCCGATGACGCGTGCGGAGCTGCTGGTGAACGTCGTGGAGGCCGCCGAGGGCGCTGCCGGAATCGGCGATGCGGGCTGAGTCCGGCACGCCGCTGGACGGCTTCGCCGCAGCGGTGAACGGTGCCCCGGGAAGCGGCGCGTCGGAGAACGGCACGCCCGGACGTGGCTCGTCCGGGGGTGACGCGCCCGGAGCCGACGCGTCCGGGCAGGGCGCTTCGAAGAACGGTGCCTCGAAGAACGGCGCGCAGGCGAACGGCGCGCAGCCGGGCGACGCGGGGCAGGACGGCGGTGCCGGTGCCGGCCCTGCGGCCGGCTCCGGTAAGCCCTCGCGGCGGCCGCCGCGGCTGACGCGGGACACCGCCCGTCCCGAGGGCGGCGGGCGCGCCGCCCCCGGCGACGCGCCGGCGCCCGCACGTCAGTGGCCGCTGCTGGCGGTCCTGGGGGCCACGGGCCTGGGCCTGCTGGTCGTGGCGTTCGACGCGTTCCGGGTGGGGACGATCCTGGTCGGCCTGGCCATGATCGGCGGTGCGGTGCTGCGCTGGGTGCTGCCGGACGTGGGCATGCTGGCCGTGCGGTCACGGTTCACCGACATGCTGACGTACGGCGGGATGGGGCTGGCGATCGTGCTGCTCGCCCTGATGGCCCAGCCGCACCCGTGGCTGAAGATTCCCTTCCTGGACGACGTCCTGCACTTCACCGTGCAGTGAAGTGCGCGGGGACGCCGCCCGGCGGGGCGCGTCCCGTGCGGCTGTCCGCCGGGACGGCCCTGGAGTAGCTTGATGTCGAGATTTCCTTCCCCGGCTCCCGGGCCGCCCACCGAGGGCGCTCCGGGCCGGGGAGGGGCCCTGCCTTCCGGTGGGGGGAGACCCCAGCTGCGCGAGAGGGACGTTCCGGCTCATGACCAAGATCAAGGTTGCCCACCCCGTCGTCGAGCTCGACGGCGACGAGATGACCCGCATCATCTGGTCCTTCATCAAGAACCAGCTGATCCTGCCGTACCTGGACGTCGAGCTGAAGTACTTCGACCTCGGCATCGAGCACCGTGACGCCACCCACGACCAGGTGACCGTCGAGGCGGCCAACGCCATCAAGGAGTACGGCGTCGGCGTCAAGTGCGCCACGATCACGCCGGACGAGGCGCGGGTGGAGGAGTTCGGCCTCAAGGCGATGTACCGCTCGCCGAACGGCACCATCCGCAACATCCTCGGCGGCGTGATCTTCCGCGAGCCGATCATCCTGGGCAATGTCCCGCGCCTGGTCCCGGGCTGGACCGAGCCCATCGTCGTCGGCCGTCACGCCTTCGGCGACCAGTACCGCGCCACCGATCTGAAGGTCCCGGGCGAGGGCACCCTGACCATGACCTTCACCCCGAAGGACGGGTCCGAACCGATCGAGCTCGAGGTCTACGAATTCCCCGGCCCGGGCGTCGCCCTGGCCATGTACAACCTGGACGAGTCCATCCGCGACTTCGCCCGCGCCTCGTTCCGGTACGGCCTGGACCGTGACTACCCCGTCTACATGTCCACCAAGAACACGATCCTCAAGAAGTACGACGGCCGCTTCAAGGACATCTTCCAGGAGGTCTTCGACGCCGAGTTCAGGACGGAGTTCGAGGCGAAGGGCCTGACGTACGAGCACCGGCTGATCGACGACATGGTCGCCTCGGCGCTGAAGTGGTCGGGCGGCTACGTCTGGGCCTGCAAGAACTACGACGGCGACGTCCAGTCCGACATCGTCGCGCAGGGCTTCGGCTCGCTGGGCCTGATGACGTCCGTGCTGATGTCCGCCGACGGCCGTACGGTCGAGGCCGAGGCCGCGCACGGCACGGTCACCCGCCACTACCGCCAGCACCAGGCCGGCAAGGCGACCTCCACCAATCCGATCGCCTCGATCTTCGCCTGGACCCGGGGCCTGGCCCACCGCGGCAAGCTGGACGGCACGCCCGAGGTCACGGCGTTCGCCCATACGCTGGAGCGGGTCTGCGTCGAGACCGTCGAGAGCGGCCGGATGACGAAGGACCTGGCGCTGCTGATCGGCCCGGACCAGCCGTGGCTGACGACGGAGCAGTTCCTGGCGGCGCTGGACGAGAACCTGCGGAAGAAGATCGCGGCGTAGGCGTACCCACATGGGTGACGGCGGCCCGTCCTCTCCCCCGAAAGAGGACGGGCCGCCGCGGTTATTTCAGAGGGTTCCGGTTACGGTGCCGTGCTTACTTGCCGCGCAGCGCCTTCCAGGTCTTCGGCCCGACCTTCCCGTCGGCCTGGCCCCCGCCGTAGTTCTTCTGGAACCACTTCACCGCGGCGAGGGTGTCCTTGCCGAAGTCCCCGTCCACGGCCAGCTTGCCCTTGTACGAGGTGGTGTACTTGATGAGGGCCTGGATCTCCTTCACCTTGGCGCCGCGGTCGCCGAAGTCGGTGTAGGCGGTGCCCTTGTAGTAGCCGCAGTACCAGCCGATGCCGGCCGTCAGGTTGCACTTCGCGGCGACGCCGGCGGACGCCGACTCCTGCGCGGCCGGCTGGGCCGCCTGTGCGGCCGGTGCGATGGCGGCCATGGTGCCGCCGACGAAGGCCGCCGAGACGATGCCCGCTGCGATGCGCTTGCGTACGTTCATGGGTTCGGGTTCCTCCCCTAGTGGTGGCGCGGCGACACGGGGTGGACCGCGTCGCCGTCCGGCTTGCAGGACTGACTTTGATGCGCCACATCCGCAACTGCCAGATATTCGCGGCCACTTGGGTCGACATGGGACGTCCCACACCCTGACCTGCGGGGACGGCGGGTCCCACGACGTCCCGGTGGGACGCCTGGGCCACGCCACGGGTGGCCGGAAGTCGCAGCCCCCGTCGTACGGTGCGGAAATCCTTACGCCCGCATCGCCATCATGTGCGGCACAGGAGGCTCGTTGCCTCGGGGGCTGTTTGACGCGTATGGGGTGGAACATGCCGCGTTGGAAGGAATTACCCGTCTCGTTGGACGAGCGAGTGCGTCAACTCGTCGTCCAGCTCAGGAGACTCAAGGACCGCAGCGGGCTGAGCCTCGCCGCGCTGGCGGCCAAGACCTCCTACAGCCGCTCCTCCTGGGAGCGGTACCTCAACGGCAAGCAGCTGCCGCCGGCCGACGCCGTCGAGCAGCTGGCACTGGTGTGCGGGGCGGACCCGGTCCGCCTGCTGGTGCTGCACGAGGTCGCGACGGACGCGTGGTCCGACGAGGCGCCCGCCGGGGAGGAGGGCGCCCCCGGCGACGAGCCGGAACGGGCGCTGCGCGGCGGGCGGTGGCGGACCCGGGTGCTCGTCGGGGCGGTGGTCGCGCTGTCGGTCGCCCTGGTCGCCACGCTGCTGCTCACGCACCCCTGGCGGGACGACGAGGAGAAGGCGCCCCGCGGCGGGGGCGGCGGCAGTTCCCAGGAGCCGTTCGTCTTCGTCAAGGGCCGCTCCCGCCCGTGCGACGTGAAGCGCCAGGCCGGCGGGCTGACCGCCGGGTACAGCTCGACCCGCGACACGCTGATGGACCTCAAGACCTCGGGCTGGGAGGTCGTGGAGGCCCAGTGCCTGCTGAAGTTCCACCACTTCGACCCCGGCATCACCGACGGCTCCTACGGCCCGCGGAGCAAGGAGGCGGCCAAGGACTTCCAGAAGGAGCGCGGGCTGGTCGTCGACGGCATCGTGGGGCCGGACACCTGGGGGGAGCTGCGCCGGTGAGCACCGCCCGTCCCCTCCCGGTGGAGTGCGGCCGGCTGGCCGCGGGGCTGCGCGAGCTGAAGGACCGTACGGGGCTGAGCCTGGCCGCGCTCGGCGGGCGCACCCCGTACAGCAAGTCGTCCTGGGAGCGCTATCTCAACGGCAAGAAGCTGCCGCCGAGGCAGGCGGTCGAGGCGCTGTGCGCCCTGGCGCACGAGCCGCCCGGGCGGCTGCTGGCGCTGTGGGAGCTGGCGGAGCAGGCGTGGAGCGGACGGTCCGCGTCGCCCGGGACCGGGGCGGCCGGGGAGGCCCCGGGGCCGGGGTCCGGCGACGCGGACGGGCCGGACCCTTCCGGTTCCGCTTCCGGCGGGGGCGGCGGCATGCGGAAGCTGCTCGGCCGGCGTTCCAGGGCGGCGTACGCCCTGTCGGGCGTCGTCACGCTCGTCGCCGCCGTCGCCGCGGCCCTGTTGCTGACGTCCGGCGATCGGGCGTCAGGGGAGCAGGAGCAGGAGCCGGACCGGCTGGCCGCCACCTCCCCGTACGCCCAGCGGTGGGAGCCGGCCTGCGCGGGGGAGCAGTGCGACGGGGAGAAGGCGAAGGACATGGGCTGCGACGTGCCGTCGCCGGCGATGATCGCCCAGCGCCTGGGGGCCGACGGGCAGCGGGTCGAGCTCCGTTACGGCGAGAGGTGTCGCACCGTGTGGGTACGGGCGTGGCACCTGCGCCTCGGCGACCGGGTCGAGCTGTCCGTGCCGGGGGCCGACGTCAAGAGGCTCGAGGCCGTGAGCCGGCAGGACACGATGGACTATCTGGTGACCGGGATGTCGGTGGCGAAGGACCCCCGCAGGGCGCGGGTCTGCCTGTTGCCCGCCGGCGGCGGCCGGCCCGAGTGCTTCACGCCGCCGCCGTCCGGAGGATGAGGCCCGCCCTGGGCCCCGCTTGTCGTATGCCTGTGTCGTATGTCTTTGTGTGTGGGCCGAGTGGGACGCGCGACATAGGGGTAAGAAAGGGGTGGAGAGAGCCGGCGGCCGGTCCTCCACCCCCGTGGGAGGACCGGCCGCCGCTCACTGCTGATGATCATGATCGCGGTGACCCGGATCAAGGGCCGGCGGGCCGCTGTGGCCCGCGTGTGACCGTTCCGGGACCAGGTCCGTTTTCTGTACCGATTTCCCTACCGAGCCGCCGCACGTGACCGGCCCGCGGCGCGGCCCGTGGGCGGACCGGCCGGGCGTGCACCAGGGGCGTGCGCCCACTTGGCTTGATCAACCCCAAGTGCCACCGTGCGCCGCCCTCTTGGGAACTGACATGCTGGTTTCGGGCATCCCCCTGGGTAGCCGAAAGCGAGGCTTTACCGACAGGGGTGGCACGGCGAAGCGCAGCGACACGGGGACGACCACCGTACGAACCGGGGGACTAGGGGGAGGCAATGCCTCGTTGGAGGGCGCTACCGGAGGAACTCGACCCGCAGGTGCGCGAGTTCGCCGAACAGCTGCGCAGACTCGTCGAGCGCAGCGGTATGAGCATCGCCGCCGTGGCCGACCGCACCGGCTACAGCAAGACGTCCTGGGAGCGGTATCTCAACGGCCGGCTGCTGCCCCCGCGCGGGGCGGCGGAGGCGCTGGCCGAGGCGACCGGCACCGACGTCGGCCACCTCGGCACGATGTGGGAGCTGGCCGAGCGCGCGTGGAGCCGCTCGGAGCTGCGGCACGACGTGACGATGGAGGCCGTCCGGGTCGCCGAGGCGCGGGCGGCCCTGGGTGAGTTCGGGCCGCCGCCGGGCGAGCGCCGCGGTGCGGGGGAGCGGGCGGCGCGGGGGGAGGGTGCGCGGGAGGAGGACGGCAAGGTCCGCACCGCGCTGCGCAGCGAGGGGGGCCCGCCGCGGACCGGCCTGCCCCGGTCGCCGGACTCCCCCGACGTACGGGACCGGGCCATCCCCTTCCGGGCGCCCGGGCAGGGCCGGTCGCGCCGCAACACCGTGCTGTTCGCGGTCGGCGCCGTGGGCGCCCTCTTCGTCGCGGTCGCGGGCGTGCTGCTGCTCGGGGCGGACGGCGAGGACGGCAAGGTTCCGCAGGGGGCCGTGGCCACGCCCAGCGTGAGCGGCCCGGCCACCGTGCCCGCCGGGGTCAAGTGCGCCGGGGGCGCGTGCTCCGGCAAGGACCCGGAGGAGATGGGCTGCGGCGGCAGCCACGCCACGACGGCCGGGTCCGCGACGGTCGGCACCTCGTATCTGGAGGTCCGCTACAGCAAGGTCTGCGGCGCCGCCTGGGCCCGCATCACCCAGGCCGTTCCCGGGGACGCGCTGCGGATAAGCGGCACGGGCGCGGGGGCCCGTGCGGAGAGCGGCACGGTCGAGCGGGGCACGGACGGCCACACCCGGATGATCGCGGTGGGGGAGCCGGGGCAGGCGTCGGCGTGCGCGACGCTGATGTCCGGCCGCAAGGGCTGCACGCTGCCGCGCGCCTCGGCCCCGGCGCAGCCGGGACCCACCGGCTGAGGGAGGGGCCCGGTGGGGCGACGGTGAGGCGTCCCACACCGGGTAGGGGCTTCGAGGGGGGCCCGGTCGGATAGCCTGACGCCGGATCTCTTGACACCAAGAGAGGTCCTCGTACATGGGCAGGGACACCCACCTCAGTTCGCAGCAGGAGATCGCCATGACCCGCACTCCCGTCAATGTCACCGTTACCGGCGCGGCCGGTCAGATCGGCTACGCGCTGCTCTTCCGCATCGCCTCCGGTCACCTCCTCGGCGCGGACGTGCCGGTCAAGCTGCGCCTGCTGGAGATCCCGCAGGGCCTGAAGGCCGCCGAGGGCACCGCCATGGAGCTCGACGACTGCGCGTTCCCGCTGCTGCGCGGCATCGAGATCACCGACAACCCGAACGTCGCGTTCGACGGTGCCAACGTCGCGCTGCTGGTCGGCGCCCGCCCGCGCACCAAGGACATGGAGCGCAGCGACCTGCTCGGTGCCAACGGCGGCATCTTCAAGCCGCAGGGCAAGGCCATCAACGACCACGCCGCGGACGACATCAAGGTCCTCGTCGTGGGCAACCCGGCCAACACCAACGCCCTCATCGCCCAGGCCGCCGCGCCGGACGTCCCGGCCGAGCGCTTCACCGCGATGACCCGCCTGGACCACAACCGCGCGATCTCGCAGCTGTCGAAGAAGACCGGTGTCGCGGTCTCCGAGATCCGCCGCCTGACGATCTGGGGCAACCACTCCGCCACCCAGTACCCGGACATCTTCCACGCCGAGGTCGCGGGCAAGAACGCCGCCGAGGTCGTGAACGACGAGCAGTGGCTGGCCGACGACTTCATCCCGACCGTCGCCAAGCGCGGTGCGGCGATCATCGAGGCCCGTGGCGCGTCCTCGGCCGCCTCGGCCGCCAACGCCGCCATCGACCACGTCCACACCTGGGTCAACGGCACCGCCGAGGGTGACTGGACCTCCATGGGCATCCCCTCGGACGGCTCCTACGGCGTCCCCGCCGGCCTCATCTCCTCCTTCCCCGTCACCTGCAAGGACGGCAAGTACGAGATCGTCCAGGGCCTGGAGATCAACGACTTCTCCCGCGCCCGCATCGACGCCTCGGTCAAGGAGCTGGCGGAGGAGCGCGACGCCGTCCGCAGCCTCGGCCTGATCTGACCCGTTTCGTCTTCTTCGGGACGCCATCCGGCCCCCTCGGCCGGTCGTCGTTCGTACGGGCGTGCTGCTGTACGCCCGTACGGGACGAATTCAGGCCCGTCATCCGCCTCCTGTCGGGGTCGGTGACGGGCCTTTCGGCTTATTCTGAGTTCTTCCGAAAGTACGTCAACTCATGTAATTCGCAGATGAGTTCGACGGATCGGGGGACCCGAAATGAGTCAGTCCGCTCAAGGGTCCCCGACAGAGGCCACCCGGTTACTCTGCGCGGGGACCTACCTCGACATCGACTTCCGCCGCCGTGTCATCGAGGAGCTGGTGGAACATGAGGAAAGACCCATCGCCCCCTCACTGGGCGTGGACGTGGTGCCGGTGCTCACCCACGCACTGCGCGCCCGCGGCCAGGACACCCTGACCGCGTTACTCCTGCTCGTCCTCTGGACGGGCTTCTTCGCCGTCGACAAGGCCTCCGCCCCCGAGGGCGCGGAAGTGCCGGTGCCGATCTGGTCGACCGCCTACGCCGTCGTCTGCTTCGTCCACTGGAGCGCACACGCCGCCGCCGGGCGCGGCTCGGCCGCCTACGTCGTCGACAAACGCACGCTCCGCCAGGCCCTGCGGGGCAGTGGCAGCCCCCGCGCCCTGCGCGTCCTGCTTCCCGTGGGCGTCCCCTTGCTGACGCTCTCCTACTGGGCGTTCACCTTCTGGGGCCTCAGCCAGGGCGCGAACAACTGGGTCGGCATCATCTTCCCGCTGCTGCTCGCGGTGCCCGTGTGGATGCACCGCGCCCGGGTGGCCGCCGTGATGCGCGCGGAGCTGGGCCAGGAGGTCTTCGCGCAGTTGCCCAGGCCCTTCCCCAACTCCCCCTACCACCTGCGGATCGCCCAGGCCATCGACCGCGAGCAGTACGCGGGCCTGACCATCTACGATCCGTCCCGGCCCTTCATCGGCATGGGCTTCCCCTACGAGCCCTGGTCCTTCGCCCTGGAGCTCAAGCGGCGCAAGGGCGCGGAGGACGACATCGGGGGCAGCCTCGCACCGTTCACCGGCCGGACGATCGTGGAGCTGATCCGCCCCCGGCTGGAGGCCCTGCGCGAGGCGGCCGCCGCGACCAGCCGGGACCGGCTGAAGGACCTGGAGATCGAGGAGTTCGTCTATCTGCCGGTCGGCCCGCAGCGGCCCATGGTCGCCTACGACGACCACACCGTCCGCCGGCACCTGGCCGAGTCCGTCAACGAGGGCGGCGAGGCGCGCCGCTACTTCCTGCGCGTGCGCGTCGGCGCCTGGGACGAGCAGGTCGTCGTCTCCGTGCTGGTCCGCGTCCACACCCAGGGCGGCATGCTGGTCCTGGAGGTCGTACCGCACGTACTGACCCCGGTCCGGCCGGAGTTCCGGGCCGTCGACGTCATCGCGGCACGCGGCGAGGACGACCTGCTGCGCGACGGCGTCCGCGCCCTGCTGACCGCGCCCGCCGCCGGGTTCGCCTCGGCGGTCTCCATGGTCCGCTCGGCCGTCTCCGGCTTCCGCACCTGGCTCGCCGACCCGCGACGGGCCGTGCCGGACGGGCCGGCCGACTCCGTACGGGAGCTGGCCGCGGCCAAGGAGGTCTCGCTTTTCCAGGAGATGGACGTCAGCCGCTATGTGAAGACGGTCCAGGACCGCATCGCCAGCGGCGTCCGGGACGCGCTGCGCTCCCAGGGCTACGAGACGGACCAGTTCGAGCAGCAGATCGTGCAGATCAACGAGGGCGGCATCTACATCGGCGCGATGAGCGGCGGCGCGGTCGCCCAGGGCGCGGGTGCCGAGGCCAAGCACCTCTCGGGAACCGGAGGCGGGGGACGATGACCGACGGACACGACGACCAGCGCGAGGACGACGCCCCACGCAAGGGCGGCGGCATGTTCATCGGCCGGATGACGGGCGGTGCGGCCACCTCCGGCAAGGGCTCCAGGGCCGAGGACCGCTCCGAGCGGGCCGGCACGCCCGCCGGGGCCGGACAGGGCGCGCCGGTGCACGTCCCGGACGGACTGCGGATGCCGGAGGACGGCATGGCCATCCTCGACATGAGCGGCGGCGCGGCCGCCGTCGGCGAGAACGCCGAGGCGGTGGACGCCTCGCGGCGGCTGCTGTCCGTCACGCCCGAGCTGCTCACGGCCGTCCGCGAGCTCAGGCTGGACCTGCCGCGCTTCGCCCGCACCGAGGAGATCGACGCCCTCGACGTGGAGCTGACCGGCCTGGAGGAGGACGCCCGGCAGGACGGGCGGACCCGCTCCGGGCGGCTGACGCGGCTGCGCGAGCTGCTCACCGGTGGCGCGACGCTCGTCGGAGGACTGGCGTCCGCCGCCGCCGTCGTCCAGGCGATCAGCCAGTTACTGGCCTGAGGCGGCGGTACGCATGCGCTACTGGGACGCCGACCTTCAGAAATGGGTGGCCGAGCCGCCACCCGGACAGCACACCCCGCCCACCCCGGACGACGGCGGCACCCCCGAGGTGGTCCTCGGGCCGCCGCCCCCGCCCGGCACACCGCCCGAAGCCCCCGCCGGGCCCTCGCACGCCTCGGTCCTCGCCGCGATCCTGACCGGCGTGGTGCTCGCGGGCGGCATCGGCACGGGCATCTGGGCGCTCGTGCAGGACGACGGGGACGACCAGGAAGGGGGCTACGGGCTGCCGAGCGCGAGCGCCCCGGCGACCCCCGGCCCCACCGCCACCCTGGGCGGCGGCACGAGCGGCTCCGGCGGCTCCGGGACCACCGGGGGCTTCACCTTCGGCCCGAGCCCCACGCCCAGCACCTTCGCGGGCACGGGCTTCCCCACCCGCTTCGTACGCACCCTGGACCCGGCGGGCTTCCGGCTGGACGTACCGGTGGGCTGGCTGCGCAGCAGCGAGCGCACCAGCGTCTTCTACCGGTCCCCGGGCGGCCGGAGCCTGATCCAGGTCTTCGCCCTCGAGCCGCCCGGGGCCACGCCGTACGACTCGCTGGTGCAGACCCAGACGTACGTCTCGCAGTACAAGGACTACCGCAGGCTGGGGCTCGCCAGGGTCCTCGGCCAGGGGGACCCCGCCGAATTCGAGTACACCTACACGCTCAGTGACGGCACCACCCGCCAGGTGGTCATCCACGCCTACACCGCGCCCGACCGGAAGCAGTACGCACTGCTGGTGGCCGGGCCCCCGTCCGAGCGGCTCACCTCGGCCCAGGTCCTGCGGACGCTGGTGGGCTCCTTCTGCCCCACCACCTCCTGCACGAGCTGATCCGCCGGGGGACGACGCTGAGTGACTCGGGTCACTCTTTGTGAAGAAGGAGGCATAGGTTTCCGCCTTCTGGTTATGGGCGTCCCGTTGCCGGTCCGGCCGTCGTGCCGACCGGTGACGGGACCGTTCAGAACCGGAAGGCAGAGAGTGATGTCGTCAGTCGAGACCATCCACGTCGACGGGGTGTGGCGTGGCGCCGCGTCCGGCGCGCAGCGGGAGGTGCTCGACCCCGCCGACGCCACGATCCTCGCGGTCGTCTCCGAAGGCGGTGCGGACGACACCGACGCGGCCGTCGCCGCCGCCCGCCGCGCGTTCGACGGGGGAGCGGGCCCCTGGCCGCTGACCCCCGTGGCCGAACGGGCCGCGCTGCTGCGGCACGTGGCCGAACTGCTGCAGCGCGACCGCGAGAGCATCGCGCTGACCGAGAGCCGCGACACGGGCAAGACCCTCGAAGAGGGCCGGATCGACGTCGACTGCGTGAGCGATGCCTTCCGTTACTTCGCCGACCTGGTGACCAACGAGGGCGGCGGGCGCGTCGTGGACGCGGGTTCCGCGAGCATCCACAGCGTGGTCGTGCACGAGCCGGTCGGCGTCTGCGCGCTGATCACCCCGTGGAACTACCCGCTGCTGCAGGCGAGCTGGAAGATCGCCCCGGCGCTGGCCGCGGGCAACACCTTCGTCATCAAGCCCAGCGAGGTCACCCCGCTGTCGACCGTGCACCTGGTCCGGCTGCTGGCCGAGGCGGGCCTGCCCGACGGCGTCGCCAACCTCGTCACCGGCGCCGGCGACCCGGTCGGCGCCCGGCTCGCCGAGCACCCCGACGTCGACCTCGTCTCCTTCACCGGCGGCCTCGCCAGCGGCACCAAGGTGGCCGCGGCCGCCGCGCCCACCGTCAAGAAGGTCGCCCTCGAACTCGGCGGCAAGAACCCCAACGTCGTCTTCGCCGACGCCTGCGTGAGCGAGGAGGACTTCGACACCGCCGTCGACCAGGCCCTCAACGCCGCCTTCATCCACAGCGGCCAGGTCTGCTCGGCCGGCTCCCGCCTCATCATCGAGGAGTCCGTCCGCGACCGCTTCGTCTCCGAACTCGCCCGCCGCGCCGAGCGCATCAAGCTCGGCCGCGGCACCGAGAAGGGCGTCGAGTGCGGCCCGCTCGTCTCCGCGCAGCAGCTCGCCAAGACCGAGGCGTACGTCGCCTCCGCCCTCGCCGAGGGCGCGGCCCTGCGCTGCGGCGGCAAGCGCCCCGAGTCCGCCGGACACCGCCCGGAGACCGGCTACTTCTACGCGCCGACCGTCCTGGACCTGTGCCACGGCGAGATGAAGGTCGTCCGCGAGGAGACCTTCGGCCCCATCCTCACCGTCGAGACCTTCCACACCGAGGACGAGGCCGTGGCGCTGGCCAACGACACCGAGTACGGCCTGGCCGGCGCGGTCTGGACGAAGGACGCGGGCCGGGCACGACGCGTGGCGGGGCGCATGCGCCACGGCACGGTATGGATCAACGACTACCACCCCTACCTCCCGCAGGCCGAATGGGGAGGCTTCGGCAAGTCCGGAGTCGGCCGGGAACTGGGTCCCACGGGTCTTGCCGAGTACCGCGAGGCCAAGCACATTTACCAGAACCTGGACCCGAAGCCGGTGCGCTGGTTCGCGGGCTGACGCCCCGGCGCCCTACCGCACCCCGCCCGCTCGTCAGCGAAGAACATTCCTTGCCGCAGAAGGAGTTCACCCCCATCATGCCTGTCTACGACTACGTCGTCATCGGCGGTGGCACCGCCGGCTCCGTCATCGCCTCCCGCCTCACCGAGGACCCCTCCGTGACCGTCGCCGTCATCGAGGGCGGCCCCACCGACGTCGACCGCGAGGACGTCCTGACCCTGCGCCGCTGGCTCGGCCTGCTCGGCGGCGACCTGGACTACGACTACCCCACCACCGAGCAGCCGCGCGGCAACTCCCACATCCGGCACAGCCGGGCGCGCGTGCTGGGCGGCTGTTCCTCGCACAACACCCTCATCTCCTTCAAGCCGCTGCCCGGCGACTGGGACGAGTGGGCCGAGGCCGGCGCCGAGGGCTGGGACGCGGAGTCGATGGACCCCTACTTCGCCCGGCTGCGCAACAACATCGTGGCCGTGGACGAGAAGGACCGCAACGCCATCGCCCGCGACTTCGTCGAGGCGGCGCGCAAGACCGTGGACGTACCGCGGGTCGAGGGCTTCAACAAGCAGCCGTTCCACGAGGGCGTGGGCTTCTTCGACCTCGCCTACCACCCCGAGAACAACAAGCGCTCCTCCGCCTCGGTCGCCTACCTCCACCCCTTCCTGGACCGCCCCAACCTCCACCTCATGCTGGAGACCTGGGCGCACCGGCTGGAGCTGGAGGGCACCCGCGCCAAGGGCGTGCACGTACGCACCAAGGACGGCGAGGAGATCTACGTCGAGGCCGCGCGCGAGGTGCTCGTGTGCGCCGGCGCCGTCGACACCCCCCGGCTGCTGCTGCACTCCGGCATAGGCCCCAAGGCCGACCTCGAGGAGCTCGGCATCCCCGTCGTCCACGACCTGCCGGGCGTCGGCGAGAACCTCCTCGACCACCCCGAGTCGGTCATCGTGTGGGAGACGGACGGCCCCATCCCCGAGAACTCGGCGATGGACTCCGACGCGGGCCTGTTCGTACGCCGCGACCCGGCCTCGAACGGCCCGGACCTGATGTTCCACTTCTACCAGATCCCCTTCACCGACAACCCCGAGCGCCTGGGCTACGAAAAGCCCGAGCACGGCGTGTCGATGACCCCCAACATCCCCAAGCCGCGCAGCCGCGGCCGGCTCTACCTCACCAGCGCCGACCCGGCCGTCAAGCCCGCCCTCGACTTCCGGTACTTCACGGACGAGGAGGACTACGACGGCCGCACCCTCGTCGACGGCATCAAGATCGCCCGCGAGATCGCCAAGGCCGAGCCGCTCGCCGGCTGGCTCAAGCGCGAGGTCTGCCCCGGCCCGGAGATCACCTCCGACGAGGAGATCAGCGAGTACGCCCGCAAGGTCGCGCACACCGTCTACCACCCGGCCGGCACCTGCCGGATGGGCGCCTCCGACGACACCGATGCCGTCGTCGACCCGCAGCTGCGCATCCGCGGCCTGGAGGGCATCCGCATCGCCGACGCGTCGGTCTTCCCGACGATGCCGGCCGTCAACCCGATGATCGGCGTGCTGATGGTGGGGGAGAAGTGCGCGGAACTGCTCGTCGGGGCCACGACGCAAGGAGGTGAGGCATAAAGATGCCTGCCGTCGATACGAACACCGCGACCGAGCCCACCGGGGCCCCCTCCGCTCCCGCCGCGCCCGTCTTCTCCGTCCGCAACCTGTGGAAGGTCTTCGGGCCGAAGGCCGAGCGCGTCCCGGGCGGCGCGCTGGCCGACCTCACCACCGAGGAACTGCGCGAACGCACCGGCTGCACGGTCGCCGTGCGCGACGTCTCCTTCGACGTCCGCAAGGGCGAGTGCTTCGTGGTCATGGGCCTGTCCGGCTCCGGAAAGTCCACGCTCGTACGCTGCCTGACCCGCCTGATCGAGCCCACCAGCGGCACCGTCGCCATCGACGGCGAGGACGTGTGCGGCATGGACAAGAACGCCCTGCGCGAGCTGCGCCGCCACCGCGCCGCCATGGTCTTCCAGCACTTCGGGCTGCTCCCGCACCGCACCGTCCTCGACAACGTCGCCTACGGCCTGGAGATCCAGGGCGTCGGCAAGGCCGAGCGCCGCGCCACGGCCGCCGCGATGGTCGAGAAGGTGGGCCTGGCCGGCATGGAGGACCGCCGCCCCGCCCAGCTCTCCGGCGGCCAGCAGCAGCGCGTCGGCCTGGCCCGCGCCCTCGCCGCCGACCCCGAAGTCCTGCTGTTCGACGAGCCGTTCAGCGCCCTCGACCCGCTCATCCGCCGCGACATGCAGGAGGAGGTCGTCCGCCTGCACCGCGACGAGGGCCGCACCATGGTCTTCATCACCCACGACCTGAGCGAGGCGCTGCGCGTCGGCGACCGCATCGCGCTGATGCGCGGCGGCCGGGTCGTGCAGTGCGGCACCCCCGAGGAGATCGTCGGCTCCCCGGCCGACGACTACGTACGCGACTTCGTGCGGGACGTGCCCCGGGAGCAGGTCCTGACCGTGCGCCGCGCCATGCGCCCCGTCCGCACCTCCGGCGAGGCCCAGGACGGCCCCGCCCTCACCCCCGCCACCACCGTCGCCGACGCCATCGAGGCCGTGGCCCGCACCGGCGGCCCGGCCCGCGTGGTCGACGCCGGGCGGTGCCTGGGCATCGTCGACTTCAAGAGCCTGCTGGGCATCGTCGCCGGCCTGGACCGGGTGCAGCCCCTCAAGAAGGCCGTCGCATGAGCACCGTCACCACCCCCGCCCCCGCACAGGCGGCCGCTCCGCCGGGCGCGCTGCGCATGGCCCTGCGCCGCCCGGCCGCCCGCAAGCTCCTGCTGCTCGGCGCGGTCACCGCCGCCCTGGCGCCGTTCGCCACCGCCCACTGGGGCGGCGGCGCATGGCCCTCGGAGCTCACGGTCGGCCTGGACGGCCCGCTCGGCAAGGCCAACGACTGGATCATCGACAACCGCGACAGCCACTGGTTGTTCCTGTACTTCTTCGGCCACATCAGCGACGCGATCATCTCCGCGGTGCGCGGCGTGTACGTGGTGCTGCTCGCCCTCGGCTGGGCGGGCGTCACCGCGGGCGCCTCCCTGCTGGCCTGGCGGCTGGCGGGCGTGCGCGCGGCCGGCACGGCACTGGCCTCGTTCGCCGTGTGCGGCGCACTGGGCATGTGGGTACCGACCATGCGCACCCTCGCGCTGATGATCGTCGCCGTCGCGGCGTCGGTCGTCGTGGGCGCCCTGCTCGGCCTCGCGGGCGGCCTGTCCGACCGCATGTTCCGCGCGATGCGCCCGGTCCTGGACACGATGCAGGCCCTGCCGGCCTTCGCCTACCTGCTGCCCGTCGTCCTCGTCTTCGGTATCGGCGTGGCCCCGGCCGTCCTGGCCACCGTCGTCTACGCCGCCCCGCCGATGGCCCGGCTCACCGCCCTCGGCCTGCGCGGCACGGACAAGGGCGTCCTGGAGGCCGTCGACTCCCTCGGCGCCACCGGCCGCCAGCGACTGCTGACGGCACGACTGCCGCTGGCCCGGCGCGAGCTGCTGCTCGGCGTCAACCAGACCATCATGATGGCCCTGTCCATGGCCGTCATCGCCTCCGTCATCGGCGCCGACGGCCTGGGCGACCGCGTCTACCAGGCCCTGTCGACGGTAGACGTGGGCAGCGCCCTGGCAGCAGGCATCCCGATCGTCCTCCTGGCGATAGTCCTGGACCGCATCACCGCTGGACGCGGGTCGTGGGCAGGCGTTCCGCAGGGCGGAACGGGTGGGCACGACCGGAAGCGGACCCGCACCCGAACGGCCACCACATGGGCAGCCGCCATTGCCGCGACCGTAGCCCTGGGCCGCATCGCCGGCACGACGTGGCCGGACACCTGGACGGTGGCCATCGCAGGCCCCGTCAACACCGCCAAGGACTGGATCGTCGACCACCTCTACTCCGGCATCCCCGGCATCGGCGGCACCGCCGACTGGGCCGCCCACTACACCGGCTGGGTCCTCGACCCGCTGCGCGACGGCCTCCAGGCCCTCCCCTGGTGGGGCGCCCTGGCGATCGTCGCCGCCCTGGCCTGGCTCATCGGCACCTGGCGCACGGCCCTGACCGCCGTGCTCTCCCTGGCCGCCATCGGTGTGCTGGGCCGCTGGGAGCCCGCCATGGACACCCTCTCGCAGGTGCTGGCGGCCGTCGCCGTCACCCTCGTGCTGGGCTTCGCCGTCGCGGTCGTCGCGGCCCGCAGCCCCCGCGTGGAGCGGCTGCTGCGGCCCGTCCTGGACGTCTGCCAGACCATGCCGCAGTTCGTGTACCTGATCCCGGTCGTCGCCCTCTTCGGCATCGGCCGCGCCCCGGCCGCCGCGGCCGCGATCGTCTACGCGCTGCCCGCCGTCGTCCGCATCGTCAGCCAGGGCCTGCGCCAGGCCGACCCCGCGGCCCTGGAGTCCGCCCGCTCGCTGGGCGCGACGGGCGGCCAGCAGCTGCGCCAGGTCCAGTTCCCGCTGGCCCGCGCCGAGTTGCTGCTGGCCGTGAACCAGGCCGTGGTGCTGGTGCTGTCGGTCGTCATCATCGGCGCCCTCGTCGGCGGCGGCGCGCTCGGCTACGAGGTCGTCTTCGGCCTCGCCCAGGGCGACCTGGCCACGGGCCTGATGGCCGGCACGGCCATCGCCTGTCTGGGGCTGATGCTCGACCGGGTGACACAGCCGACGAAGGCGAAGGAGGCGAACTGACATGACGCGCAAGGCACTGACCGTTCTGGCCGCCGCAGGCCTGCTGGCGACCGCCACGGGCTGCGGGGCGGCCGACATGACCAAGCAGTCCTCCCCGTACGCCAACGCGGCGGGCGACGGCAAGACCGTCACGCTGTCCGTGCAGTCGTGGGTCGGCGCGCGGGCGAACACGTCCGTCGCCCAGTACCTGCTGGAGCACGAGCTGGGGTACCGCGTCGACACCGTCCAGGTGGACGAGGTACCGGCGTGGGACGCCCTCAGCCAGGGCCGCGTCGACGCGATCCTCGAGGACTGGGGCCACCCGGACCAGGAGAAGCGCTACGTCGCGGACAAGAAGACCGTCACCGACGCCGGCGAGCTCGGGGTCACCGGCCACATCGGCTGGTGGGTCCCCAAGTACTTCGCCGACGCCCACCCCGACGTCCTGGACTGGCGCAACCTCAACAAGTACGCCTCCCAGCTGCGCACCCCCGAGAGCGGCAGCAAGGGCCAGCTCCTGGACGGCTCCCCGTCCTACGTCACCAACGACAAGGCGCTGGTGAACAACCTGAAGCTCGACTACCAGGTCGTCTTCGCCGGCTCGGAGGCCGCCCAGATCACACAGCTCAAGCAGTTCGCCAAGGACAAGAAGCCCTTCCTGACCTACTGGTACGAGCCCCAGTGGCTCTTCAACCAGGTCCCGATGGTCGAGGTCAAGCTGCCCGAGTACACGGAGGCGTGCGCGACGAAGGGCGCGGAGGACCCGTCGACGTTCGACTGCGCGTACCCGACGACGCCGCTGAAGAAGTTCCTCAACACCGACTTCGCGCACAAGGGCGGGAAGGCGGCCCGGTTCCTGAAGAACTTCCGCTGGACGAAGGACGACCAGAACGAGGTCGCCCAGATGATCGCCGAGGACAAGCTGTCCGCGGACGAGGCCGCGAAGCGGTGGGTGAAGCGTCACCCGGACGTCTGGAAGGGCTGGCTGCGGTAGCGGGTGAAGGGGGGGCCGTCACCGGTCCTTGAGGGGGCGTGTACGCGGCTTCGGCGGGGGCACGGCCCAGATGCGGACGGTGCCGTCGGCGCTGTGGGTGGCCAGGTATTCACCGTCTTCGGTGAAGGCCGCGCTGGTTACCCTCTGCCGGTGACCGACGAGAGGGTCGCCGCGACGACCACCGGTGCGGGTGTCCCACAGCTCGACGACGTCCATGCCGTCGGCGGTGGCGAGCACACTGCCGTCGTGGCTGAGCGCCAGGGTGTCCGTGAAGGCGCGGAACCGTCGCCGCAGCCGGTACGGGGTGGTTTCCCGTACCTCGATCGCAAAGTCCTCATGACCGAGGTAGATGCTCTTGGCCAGCACGCCTCCGTCACCGCTGAGCGTCCAGTAGTCAGGTGCCTCGAACGTCTTGACCGGCCGCATTGCGTGGTCCCGGACGTGCCAGACGCTGCGGGTGGAATCCGGAGTGTCGATGGTCTCCTCGATGATGACCGTGCCTGTCTGGCTGACGGTCACGATGTCGATGGAGCCCGACATTTTGGCATGTCCGATGAGGTGCCCGGCCTCGCCGTCCCAAAGGCAGACCGTGCCGTCGTCGTTGGCGACCGCGAGGTAGCGCCCCCCGTAGGAGAGCGCGCAAGCGGTGAACGTGCCGGTGCCCGTCTCCTTCGTGCCGCTTCGTGGTCCTTGGGCCCGCCGGTCCTCACGCACGTCCCAGAGGGTGATCGACCGGTCGGAGTCGGCAATCGCCACGACGCGTCCGTTGCCGCTGGTCGCCCCGTACCCGAGGGGAGAGAAGCCGACCGTTCCGGCGCTGCGGCCGTCGGCGGCCCTCCACAGGCTCACGCTTCGCCGACTGCTCTGCTGGGTCTGGCAGTTGACGACAAGGCGCCGGTCATCGGGGCTGAAGGTCACGCTCTGGACGTCCACCGCCCGGCCGGGGCGGATGCTGGCGGTGACGCGTGCGGTGCGTCGGCTGTGGAGCCTGATGGTTCCCTTGCCGTCGACCGTGGCGACGGTGCGGCCGTCGTGGCTGAAGACCACGGATTTCATCACGTCATCGGGGGGTTCGACGTCGGAGAGCACGGCCAGTGATCGGTCCGCCGGCAGTGCCGCCGCCCCGCGGGCCAGGACACCGGCGGTGGCGATCGCCGAAGCCCCGACCAGGACCTTCCGGCGTGTGGTGGTGGCCGCGGGAGCGGGGTGCTCACCCGCCGCGTTCGCCGTGGACGCAGGGGCGTTCCTGGCGAGTTGCTCCTGCAGACGGATGTGCCGGAACTGGTACGAGCCGCCGGACTGCCGCAGCAGCCCCCGGTCGCGGGCGTCGGAGAGGAAACCCATCAGCCGCCACGGCAGATGGCCCCGCACGGCGAGCAGACCGCGAGTGATCAGGAACCGCGTCCAGGCCCTGCTGAGCAGGACGAGGAGCGCGGTGACGACACCGGGAAGGACGAAGGCCTGGCCGACCCGCACCGCCGTCGAGCGGGAGAGCATGCCGGTGATGTACTCGTCACTGTCCGCGCCGAGGCTGGAGAGGGTCGGGCTGCCGGCCCAGTCCCAGTGCGCCCAGCGCGTGAAGAACTGGACCCCGAAGCAGCCCAGGGCCATGCCGACGGTCAGCGACAGCAGGAGCGTCGCGGCAACCACGACGCCGGCCGCGAGGGCCCCCGCCAGCGAGGACAGCCGGTCCTGCCGGATGAAGGCGAGCGGGCTGGCCTGCGTGGACCGGGCCGGCGGGGCGTCGAGCCAGTTGTGCGCGGCCATGGCGAGGCCGAGGACCGCCGCCAGTCCGGCGCACAGCGAGACGAGCACCGTGAAGTACAGGTCGTCCTCGAGGGACCACTTTCCGCCCAGCGAGGTGTAGACGTAGGTGCCGGTGATGAAGGGAAGCGCCGGGATCGCGGCGAGGACCGAGCCGGTGGCGAATCCCCGGCGCAGGCGGCCGAGGGAGCCCCGCAGCGCCAGGGACAGCTGACCGGGCGAACGGCCGGACGTGGCGTACCAGATGACAATGGCGACGACTGCGAAGCCGCTGCCGACGACGGCGCCGAAGAGAAGGGCTTCCTCCGGGCCCTGCCGGGGCTCGCCCGCAGCCGACGCCCACGCCAGTACCGCCACCATCAGCACCGCGCCGACCCCGATGCCGATCCCCGGCGCGACCCAGGGCGAGAGCAGGCGATGGCTCATCTGCCACCAGGCCAGGTCGCGTTCGCGGTGCTGGTGGAGGTACTGGGCCAGGTAGGTGAGCCACCGCCGGGCCTTGTCCGGCGCCCAGCGCGGCGAGCCGTCCTCCACGGGATGGCCGGAGGGCAGCCGCTCCGGTGCGTACGCGGCGTCGATCACCCGCCCCAGCACCTCGTCCTCGACGGCGTGCCGGCAGTCGAACCGTGCCGCGTCGAGCAGGGCGCCCGGGTCGCCGCCCCCGCGCTCGTACACCAGCCGCGTCAGCGACACCATCAGGGGCGTGGACAGCGCCGTCGTCACCGCGCCGGCCGCGTTGGCGGGCTCGCGGAGGTGGGCGAAGACCTCGCTCCAGTCGGTGCCGTCGGGCCAGTCGATGTCCCCGAGATAGGCGATGACGTCGTCGACCGCGACCGGGTCGACCTCCACGACCGGCGCCCTGCGCAGCACCGGCGCCCCGCCCTCGATCACGTCCTCGTACTCGGCCGAGCGGCACGTGACCACGATCGGACGGTCCCCGCCGAGCGCGCGGTTGATCGCCCGGATGGCGCTGCGGCGCGCGGACTCGGGGATCTCGTCGAGCCCGTCCAGGATCGGCAGCAGCAATCCGCGGTCCAGGAGCCTGCGCGGGATCTCGCGGCGGCCGCTGTAGTGGGAGGACGCCAAGGTGTGCACGATCCACTCGTCCAGCGGCTCGCACACCGGGTCCCAGGACGAGGCGGCCAGCAGCACCGGGACCGGGCCGCCGGGCTCGCGCGCCTTGAGCAGGCCCAAGGCGAGCAGGATGGCCAGGACCGTCTTCCCGGCGCCCGGTTCGCCGAGGACGACCAGCCGTCCGCTGTGCACCCGCCCGTATCCCTCGGCCAGCTGGGCGACGGCCTGGTCGAGCCGCCCGTCCAGGCGGCCGTCGAGCCGCAGCCGTACGACCTGGCCCGCCGTGGTCCCGGCGACCTGCGAGGGCGCGTCGGCCACCGCGCGGGTGCTGGCCGACCAGCTCAGCGGCAGGACCCGGGGGTCGCGGAGGTTGCGGGCGTCGGCCTCCTCCGACCACTGGTCCTCGACCGTGCCGGCCAGGTCGTCCGCGAGCGCACCCGGATCGTCAGGGGCGCCCCGCGGGCGGAAGCGGTCGAGGATCGCCAGCGCCAGCGCCGCGACAGCCACCAGCAGTCCGAAGACGTCGACGACCTTGTCGGCCGGCACGTACGCCCAGATTCCGCCGGCCACGCACAGCACGGCCAGGCCGGTCAGGCAGGCGTTGCGGACGGTGCGGCGGCGCGGTTGATTCAGCGGTGGGGACATCGCCTCCATCGTCGGGGGCGGCCGCCCGCGCCCTCCAGCGAACGGACGGGCTTCACTCCAAGTGACGAACCCGGCCGCGTCCTGGGTGTCAGACCGAGTAGGCGCCCGGGGCGAGGCGGGTGGTCACGCCGATGCGGTTCCAGGCGTTGATCGTGATGATCATGGCGAGGAGCTGGGCCAGCTCCTGCTCGGGGAAGTGGCGGGCGGCGCGCTCGTAGACCTCGTCCGGCACGAAGCCGTCGGTGAGGACGGTGACGGCCTCGGTGAGGGCGAGGGCGGCCCGCTCCTTCTCGGTGTAGTAGCCGACGGCCTCCTCCCAGGCGCTGAGGAGGTAGATGCGCTCTTCGGTCTCGCCCGCCTTGCGGGCGTCCTTGGCGTGCATGTCGAGGCAGAAGGCGCAGTGGTTGAGCTGGGAGGCGCGGAGCTTGACCAGCTCGATGAGGACCGGGTCGAGGCCCTGGCGGGACGCCTTCTCCAGGGCGAACATCGCCTTGGAGACCTCGGGGGCGAGCTTGTGGAAGTGCATGCGGGGACCGTGCTGGTGCGTGGCTTCGGTTGTCATGCGGTCGACACTACGGCCGGGATAGCCCAGCAGTATGGTCCATTTCCATGGAAAGAACGTGGGCCACTTCGGGCCCGTACGGGGACGGGGACGCTGCGGCGGTCGCACCGGTGGGCGAGGGGGCCGGCACCGCGACGGCCGCGGACATGGCGGCGGCGGTCGGCGCCGACCTGCACCTGGACCTCGCGGGGCAGGGCGGGCGAGGGGTCCGGGCCGCGCTCACGCGGGCCCTGCGCGAGGCCGTGCGGTCCGGGCGGCTGGCCCCGGGCGTCCGGCTGCCGTCGTCGCGCTCCCTCGCCGTGGACCTCGGGCTGGCCCGCAACACCGTCGCCGAGGCCTACGGCGAGCTCGTCGCCGAAGGCTGGCTCACCGCCCGGCAGGGCTCGGGCACGCGCGTCGCACAGCGCAGTGCACCCGCACCCCGGCGGGCGGGAGAGCGGCGCAGCACGCCGCCGCGCGTGCCGGCGCGCCCCCTGCACGACCTGCGCTGCGGCGCCGCCGACGTGTCCGTCTTCCCGCGCGCCGCCTGGCTCTCCGCGGCCCGCCGCGCCATGGCCGCCGCCCCGCACGAGGCCTTCGGCTACGGCGACGGGCGGGGGCGCCCGGAGCTGCGCGCGGCCCTCGCCGACTACCTCGCCCGGGCGCGCGGGGTGCGTGCCGACCCCGAACGGATCGTGGTGTGCGCGGGGTTCACCCAGGGGCTCGCCCTGCTGGGCGAGGTGCTGCGGCGGCGCGGAGTGCGCGCGATGGGCGTCGAGTCGTACGGGCTCTGGGTGCACCAGGGGATCGTGGAGCGCTCGGGCCTGCGGCCGGTGCCCATGGCGCTGGACGCGTACGGCGCGGTGATCGGCGAGCTGGACGGGATGGAGGAGGGGGCGGGGGTCGGCGAGGGGGACGGCGCTGTGGGCGCCGCTCTCCTCACCCCCGCCCATCAGTTCCCCACGGGCGTTTCCCTGCACCCCGACCGCCGTGCCGCGGCCGTCGACTGGGCGTCGCGCACCGGAGGGCTGATCGTGGAGGACGACTACGACGGCGAGTTCCGCTACGACCGGCAGCCCGTGGGCGCGCTCCAGAACCTGGCCCCCGAACACGTCGTCTACTGCGGCACGGCCAGCAAGGCCCTGGCCCCCGGGGTGCGCCTGGCCTGGCTCGTCCTTCCGGAGCACCTGCTCGGCGACGTGCTGGAGCTCAAGCGCACGGGGGAGTGGGGCCTGAGCGCCCTCGACCAGCTCACCCTCGCCGAGTTCATCGAAACCGGAGCGTACGACCGACACGTGCGCGCCATGCGCCTGCGCTACCGGCGCCGCCGCGACCAACTCGTCGACGCCCTCGCCGAGCACGCCCCGCACGTCCGCGTCACCGGCATCGCGGCCGGGCTGCACGCCGTCCTCGAACTCCCCCCGGGCACCGAGCGCACCACCGTCCAGGCCGCCGCCTGGCGGGGCCTGGCCCTGGAGGGCCTGAGCCGCTTCCGCCACCCGGCGGCGCCGCCGTCCCAGGCAGCCCCCGCCCGCGACGGCCTGACCGTCGCCTACGGCACGCCGCCGGACCACGCTTTCCCCGGCGCCCTGGAGGCACTGCTGAGCGTGCTGCCCCCGGCCGAGTGAGGCCCGTGGTCTGACGGGCCTGTGGCGCCGCTCCGCCGCGCGGCGGAGGGGGATACGCCGCGGGCGCGACGTGCGCGGGTGCCGCCGCGGCCAGGGTGGCCGTATGCGGATGGCGACGATGAGGGCGACCTGGCCCGCGTGGGCGGGCCGGGCGGCACTGGTGTGGTCGGCCGGCTATGCGGCGGGGGCGGTGATCGCGGCGCTGTGCCCGGGCCTCGCGTTCGGCTACGCGGTCGGCGGCACGTGGCGCGGCACCGCCGCGGAGTGGACGCTGGCGGCCGCGTACGCGCTCGCGGCGCTGCTCGCCTGCGCCATGCTGCGGCGGCCGGCGTCGAGATGGCCCCCGGCGGCCGCCTGGGGCGTGGCCCTGCTGGCCCTCATGTCGGGGTTCGGATTCCTCTTCAGCCCCGCGCACGTCCTCGACCTGGTCTCGCGCAACCAGCCGCCCATGGACTGGGCCGGCTGGGCCAATTCGGGCGCGGCGACGCTCGGCGCCGTGCTGTGGGGCTGCGCCGCCCTCGCCCACCGGCGGCACCGGCGCGGCGTCTGCGGCCACTGCGGCGGACGCGGCCGGCGCGCCGCGGTGGAGCGGCACACCCGAGCCGGATATCTGGCGGTGGCGGCCCTCGTCCCGTACACGGCCCTCAAGACGGCGTGGGCGCTGGGCGCGCACGTGGGCTACCACGGCCACAAGCAGCGGCCCGGCATGGACGAGTACTACGCCGGCGACGCGCTGATCTGGCTCTACGACCACGGCGTCGACACCACCGCCGTGCTGGCGCTCATCGGCATGCTGCTCGCCCTCGCCCTGACCCTGCCGTGGGGGCGGCGGCTGCCCCGGTGGCCGCTGCTGGGCCTCGGCTGGACGGGCGCGGGCGCCCTGGCGCCCTTCGGTGTCTACCTCCTCGTCTACGGCTCGCTCGTGTGGGCCGGTGTCGTGGACCAGGGGATGAAGTCCATCGACGGCTGGGTCGTGGCCGTCGCCTACGGCGGCTTCTCCGCCTACGGCCTGGCCCTGGGCGCGGCCACCCGCGCCTACCAGCAGGCCACCCGCCGGAGCTGCGCCCACTGCCCCGGCGGCACGGCCCGCACGGACGTCCTCAGCAGCACTGCCACGTGAACATCGCGCGGTCGAAGCGGAGTTCGGCCAGGTCCTGGGGGCGTATGAGCCAGTAGAGGGCGCCGGTGTCGCCCCACATCATGTCGGCGGCGCTGTCGGTGTCGATCTGCGCGAGCAGCGTCCAGTGCTTCGCCTCCTCGGCGACGCGCGGGTCGTGCCAGTCGGTGTCCCTGCCCAGGAGGCCGTGGGCGATCTCGTACTCCACGGGGTTCTGCACCGGGTTGGGGTGGCCGCCGATGAGGTGGTCCGCCTCGCGGTCGAGCTCCCACAGCTTCTCGAGGAACTCCTCGGCCTCCTTCGGGTGGCTGCTGCTGTCCTTCACCACACCGCCGGGCGAGAGGGCCGCCATGACGTCCGGGTGCCAGGCGTCGGGCGCGGTCAGCTCCACGCGCGCGGTGAGCGGCACCTCGGGGTACGCCTCGAACTCGACGTCCTCGTCGTCGACCACGGGCAGCGCGCGCTCGGCGACCGGCACCCCGGCGGGGACGTGGATCACGCGGGCCCCCGCCTGGGACCCGGGATCGCCCACCTCCACCAGGGCGTCACCGTCGTCGATCTGGCCGTCGAAGTAGAAGAAGGCCAGCGTGCCGTCGGCAGGCAGCGCTATGTCCAGGGCACCGGCCGGCAGCGCGGCACAGTCCACGGAAGCGACGAACGACAGCGGCCCGTGCCCCTCCCACACCGGCCACGCCACATCCTCCGGCAGCAAGGGCAGCCCCCCGAGCCGGCCGACCACCACATCGCCCGGCCCCGGCTCCGCCACCGCCACCAGGCGCACGGCCGGCCGCAGCAGGCCGTTCCACCGCTCGGCGGCGTCGAGGGGGAGATACGTGCGGGCGAGGTCGCGCAGGGGCGATGCGGACGCGTTCTGAGTCATGCCGATGATGATGCCGGGTACCACTGACAATCGGTCCGGCACGGGCCGACCTGCCGGGTCTGCTGACGCGCGGGCCGCTCAGGCGGCGTGCGGCACGAAGGAAACGTGCGTCTCTTCCGTGTCGACGGACAGGTCGAGCTTCGCATCGAGGGCCACTGCGAGGGCGCGCAGGAGCGGAAGCGTGGGGGCGGTTCCCCCGCCCTCGATCCGGTCCACCTCATCCACGCTCAGCCCCGCCCGCTCGGCCAGCTCGACCTGGTCGATCCCCAGCGCCATGCGCCGGTCGTACACGGCCTGGCCCATCGCGATGGCGTCGCCGGCTTCGATGTACGCCGGATCGACCCGGTGCTCCTCGGGGATCCTCCACGAGGCGTGGCGTCCCATGCTCACGGCGACTCCTCGAACGTCCGGTCGTAAATGGTCTCGGCATGAGGGTGCGATTCCTCGCACTCCTTATATGGCTCCTCCACCGCTGGGACGCTAGAGACGCAGATCGCGCAGCGAGGCCACTTCACGGGCCGATCGCCCGAACGGGTGGCTCAGCCCTCAACTCAGCTCGGTGCGGCGGTCCGGACACCCACGAAAGTCGCTCTGACCGCGGCTGCGCCGCGTTTGGTGGCCGAGACGGCCCCCGAGACGTCGGCCTCCGCGCGCTGCGTGCGGCAGTCGCGGCAGGCCGTCTCGTCCGCCACCGGCCGGAGGGTGCGGCCGCAGCCGCCCGAGCAGTCGCGGAGCGGATTCGGGCGGGGCACCGGCTCGGGGAGCGGATCCGGCATCTTGCGGACGAGCCGGTCGCGGGCGATGCCCGCGGGGGAGTGGACGGTGTCCGGAAGGCCCGAGGTCAGGGCCTCGCGGAGGTCCGTGAGGGTGGCCCCTCGCTCGAACCACGTCGCCGCCAGCGGCGCGAGCGCCCGGATGTCCCGCCCCGACAGGCGCAGCCGCCGCTCGCTGTGCGACACGGCCGCGAGCGCATCGGCGCCGCGCTCGGTGAGCGGGTGGGGAGGGTGGGGAGTCTTCGCCCCGGTCTTTTCCTGGGAGCGGCCGACCGCCCGACACGTCGGCTCACCGACGGCCGGAACGGCGACCGTCGGCGGCCGGTTCTCCTGACCGTCCCGCACCGCCAGCGCCTCCGCCTCGGTCAGCGGGACGTTCGACACCAGCTGCGTCGTGAACCACCGCCCCCGGAGGCCCGAGCGCTGCCACTCGTGCACGTAGCCCTACGCCTTCAGCTCACCCTTGGCACGGCCGAACGCCGTCTTCTTGATCCCGGCACGCCGGGCGGACTCGGACAACGGTTCGTCGGCGCCGGGCGGAAGCGAAAGCTGCCACATCAGCAGGCATTTGGCGTCCGAGGACAGGCGGGGATGGCGGATGATGTCGTTCGAGATCTGGGTGAAGAAGCGCGTGGGCGCGATAGCATGCCGGAACATTTGCGGGAGTCCTGCCGGATCCTCTCGCGGGTGCAGACCCCCGGCCCGGTGTTCGTAGCACCGCCGGGGGTCGCTTCGCATGCGGTACGAAGCAACCCGATGCGCCGCAACGTACGCGATACGGATGCGTGGACGGGGCCACTCCGTGCCTCCAACACCCGTACGGTGACGAATAGATCAGGCGTGCGCCATCCGCTGGTGAATGCCCATGACGGCGGCCATCACCTCCCCCGTCCCACTTTCCCGTTCCGGAAACCGGAGCCTCTTGCGCCTCACCCCGCGAGGTCGGAAGCATCGAACCGGACACGGCGGAGCAGCCTGGGGAGGAACCACGTGAAGGTCACCAAGCTCGTGAGTACGTGCGACATCAAGGACTGCCCGACCATCTACGCCACAGACAGGGACACCCTCTTGGTGCAGGGGGAGACGCCCACCGACCACGGGCTGGAGCTTCCGGCACACGAGACCCTCGTGGAGATCCCGATGCAGCTTGTGTTCGACCTGATCCGGAAGGGCCTTCGTGACGCTTAAAACTCTCGGGGAGCTGTTCGACACCTTTGAGCGAGAAGCCTTCAGGCTGGAGACTCTCGCCGACTACAGCGGGTCGGGCAACGTGGACGCCTACGAAGCCTTCCTCTCCGGGCAGCCACAGCCCGACGACTACAACGAAACATGGGTGTCGGAGCTCCGGACCCACACAGGCCTCGGTAAGCGCGTCTACCGCGTGCACATTCTGTCGCGCCCTCTCACACCGTATCTGCGGTTCGAACTGGGCTGGGGGTACCGGAAGAATGCGACCGGGGGAGAAGAGTTCTTCATCCTCGACACAACGGACAAGCCCAACCCGCTTGAAGGGACGGAAGACTTCTGGCTCTTTGATGAGAGGACGGCAGTCGTCATGCATTACGACGACCAGGGAGCCGTCACAGGGCGGGAGACGATGCCCTACAGCCGGGCACAGGACTTCGTCACCATCCGGGATACAGCGCTTGCACACGCCGAGCCATTCTCTTCCTGGTGGGAGGAGCACGTCGGCGCGTGAACAGAGGGCAGCTAGGGGCAGCGCTGCGGGCGCTTCGGCAGGCATCCGGAAAGGAAGCCAAGACCGTCGCCCGCAGCGCTGTGATGTCCACGAGCAAGCTCAGCAAGATTGAAACAGGGAAGGCCGCACCGTCCCCAGCGGACGTCGAGCGCATCCTTGCGGCCATCGGAGTCTCGGACGAGGTCAAGGCCGAGTACCTGGAGGTCGCCCGGGCGGCGTCCACGGAAGCCCCGGCTTGGCGCCTGATCCGCCGCATGGGGGTGCACAAGGCGCAGGAGCAGACGAGATCGCTGGAGGCTCAGATGGCCGTGCTGCGCCTCTTCCAGCCGGCCCTGGTCCCGGGACTGCTGCAGACGCCCGAGTACATACGAGCCATTCTTGCTCGGCACAACCTTGGTGAGGAGGTTCTCGCACGCACCATCAGTGCGAGGATCGACCGTCAGCAGGTGCTCTACGACTCGACCAAGCAGCTTCACTTCATCATTACTGAGTCCGTGCTTCGGTGGCGGATCGTGTCGTCCGCCAGGATGGCGGAACAACTGGACCGACTCGTTTCCCTCTCACGCCTTCCCAACATTGACATCCGGACCGTTCCCCTGTCGGTGCCACAGCAGGACATCGCCAACCATGCCTTCGTCATTCGGGACGACAGGACAGTGACGGTCGAGACGGTCCACGCCGAGATCGTAGCGCCCACCTTCAAAGCTTCCGTCCGCTGCGGGCGGAGGACGGCCTCCAACGGCCGTCAGGCAGATCAGGAAGGACACGACGATGACCGACCTGTACGGGCTTCCCATCGAAGGAGCCGAGTTCTCGAAGGCGTGCGGCGGCAACGCGCATCCGGACGGCGAGGCGTGCGTGACCCTCGCGAAGATCGGGCCGGACGCGTGGGCCATGGGCGACAGCAAGCGCCCCGAGGCCGAGCCGCTGCGCTTCACCACGGCGGAGCTGAACGCGGCGGGCATCGACCCCGCGCGCTTCGCGCTGTCCGCCTGAACCACCGGCCCCACCTGAACCGACGGCCCTGCCCCTCGCGTCGACGGGCGGGGCCGTCGCCATTCCATGGAACGGAGCAGCAGTGCACCAGCACGGTTACGCATGGCTGGGGGAGAAGAAGACGTTCGACAAGGAGAGCATCCGCAGACCGCCCGGCCAGATCCCGACTGCGGGCAGTGAGAAGGATGTGGTCGACCGGTACCGGGAAGCTGTCGCTGTGTTCCCGACGTCCGATGTGCCGCCGATCCAGACGGCGCACTGGCTCATGAAACCACCCTCGATGATCCGGGGGACATGGGAGGAGCCCAAGGACGCCGGTCAATGGCTCGGCCTCCAGCTCACCGAGTTCGCCCCCCGCTTCGCCTCCGAGAAGACCGGGTGGTGGCCAGGCTTGTTCTCTTGGTGAAGGCTGCAGTCGAGCGGCTCACGTGGGGAGGGGACGTATCCCTGGGCCACTACCTCGGTGGCACGGTCTTCCACTCCGTCGCCCTCGTGACCTGCTCCCCCAATCGTGCTGCTCCCGACCTCCCCTGTCCAGCCAGGCAGACTCACGCGTGACTAACGCGGTGCATCACCGCTGATCCTCCGCCGGGAGGGCGACCCGGTCGCGGAAGCCCTCGCAGTGTTCGAGCGCATCGTCGCGAGGGCATGTGAGCAGGCCGCGCAGGTAGCTGCGTGCGGTGTCCAGTTGGGTCATCTGGGCTTCGATGGCGGCGATTCGAACGGTGACGGTGTCGCGCCAGTCGGCAGTGTCCGCGTGCTCGGAAAGGACCGCGGCGATCTCGTTGAGGGACATCTGTCCGGTGGTTCGCCACAGACGGATCAGGGCGATCCGGTAGATCTGATCGGCGTCGTAGTAGCGATGGCCGAAGCGTCGGTGGGGCGTGATGAGTCCGCGGCGCTCCCAGTAGTGCAGCGTCGAGACGGGCAGATCGAAATGGTCGGCGACGCGCCGGATCGAAGCCGGATCGTTCATCGGACCAGTTGAACTCAACCCCGGTTGAGCGGGCAAGGTCGGCCTCACCCATCGCCCCCACGGGAAAGGACCCGACATGCCGGTCAACCTTGGTGTCTGTCTGCCGACCTTCGGCGAGCGCGGCGATGAGGGCATGGGGGAGATACCCTCCCTGGCCCGGCACGCCGAGCAGGTCGGGCTGGACATGGTGTGGGCGGGCGACCGCCTGTGTGCGCGTACCCCGTTCCTGGAGAGCGTGGTCGCGCTGAGCGCGGCGGCCGCGGTCACCGAGCGCGTGCGGATCGGCTTCGGGGTCATGCAGCTGGCGCTGCGGCAGCAGGCGTGGGCGGCGAAGCAGCTGTCGTCGTTGCAGTACCTGTCGGGGAACCGCGTGGTCCTGGGGGTCGGCGCGGGCGTACACCCGGAGGACTGGCAGGTCGGCGGGGTTCCGTTCGCCGGGCGGGGGCGCCGGACCGAGGAGGTGCTGCGGGCGTTGCCCGACCTGTTCGCGGGTCGGCCGACGGCGTTGCTGACCGTGCCGGGTGAGCCGGTCATGACGCTCGAGCCCGCCGTTCCCGCGCCACCGGTGTGGGTGGGCGGCATGTCCGACCGCGCGTTGCGGCGCGTCCTCGACCACGGCGTCGGATGGCTTGCCTCGCTGCTCGAACCCGCACAACTGGGCGAGAAGGCGGCCGAACTGGCGGCGCTGGCAGCCGAAGCGGGCACGCGGACACCCGAGGTCGGCACCACGGTGTTCGCCGCACTGAGCACCGATCCCGAGGAGAGCCGCCGGCATCACCGGCGCCTGGTTCGCTTTCTGCGCTCGCTGACCGGTGAACAGGGGCTGTCCGAGCAGCAGGCGTCCCGCCTGGTGGTCAGCGGACCGCCCGAGAAGCTGGCCGAGCGACTCGATCAATACCTTCGAGCGGGTGCAACCACTTTCGTCGTCAACCTGTCGGGCGACGGCCTGCGCCGGCAGTACGACCTGCTCGCCCGTACCCGCGAGCTACTGGCGTGGCCGCCGTCACATTCGAACGAAAGGTGTCACGCCTGACGCCGCCGCGGTGTCCATACGGCGGAAGCGAGAGAAGGGATCATGAGGATGAAGGCCGTCATCGTGTGCGTCTCCGTGTCGCACGGCAATACGCGTCGTGTCGCCGACAGCATGGCCCAGGTGCTGGGTGCGAAGGTCGTCTCCCCCGAGCAGGCCGACCCGGCGGAGCTGGCTGACGCCGAGCTCGTGGGATTCGGCTCGGGCGTCTTCAACCACAGGCTCCACCCGAGCCTGACCGAATTCGTCAAGGCACTTCCCGCCGGGCGGGGCCGGGCGTTCGTGTTCGCCACCAGCGGGCTCCCCGAGATACCGCTGGCGCCTTTCACCCGCCCGCTGGTCCAGCTCCTCGAAGGCAAGGGCTTCGCGGTGGACGGGCGCTTCTCGTGCCGGGCGTTCGACACCTGGGCGCCGTTCAAGCCCGTCGGCGGTATCAACAAGCAGCGGCCGAACGCCGGGGACCTGGCTGCCGCGCGGGCGTTCGCCGAGCGGCTGCGGGACGGGCGAGGGACGGTGTCCTGATATACGCCGACCGGACGTCCCCCTCTGGTCTTGATCTTGAAGCCCCCGGTTTAGGGTGTATGAACTTTCGAACGCAACGGGGGCGTCAGAAATGGAAAAGAAAACGCGACGGCGTTTGCGGTCCAGCACGGTCATATTGGGCGGAATGGGCGTTCTCGCCACCGCCCTGACGTCCTGCGGCTCAGAGCCCGACAAGCGCTGCGTCGACCGCAACAGCTACGAGGCCGGCAAGGGCTACAAGGTCCTCGACAACAAGGCCTGCAAAAAGGGTGGCAACGGCAGCAGCACCACCGGTAGCGGCGGTTCTTCTTCCGGCACCTGGTACTACAGCTCCGGCAAGGGCACCCACGCCAACTCCGGCACCTTCGACAAGGCCAAGGCCGTCGACCGCGGCGGCTTCGGCTGCTCCTCCTCCAAGAGCCACTCCGGCTCGAGCGGCGGCTGACCGCGCCCATGCAGCGCCACCGCACCACCCCGCGCCCGGACTGGCAGGCCACCGTCGAGGAGCAGGGCCTCATCTACCCGCTCGCCCGCCACCCCGACGGCTCGCTGCGCCCGTACTGGGACGAGAGCGCGTACTACTCCTTCGGCCTCCCCGAGATCGAGGCGCTGGAGGAGGTCGTCGAGGAACTCCACGAGATGTGCCTGGCCGCGGCCGCGCACATCGTCGAGAAGGACCGCTTCGCCGACCTCGGCATCACCGACCCGCACCTCGCGGCCCTCATCGCCGAGTCCTGGCACCGGCGCGCCGAACTGCCCTCCCTCTACGGGCGCTTCGACCTGCGCTACGACGGGCGCGGTGGCCCGGCGAAGATGCTGGAGTACAACGCCGACACGCCCACCTCCCTCGTGGAGGCCGCCGGTCCGCAGTGGTTCTGGATGGAGGAGCGCTTCGCGGACGTACCGCACGCCGATCAGTGGAACTCGCTGCACGAGCGGCTGGTCGACGCCTGGAAGCGCCAGGCGCACCTGCTGCCGCCCGGGGCGCCCGTGCACTTCGCGCACTCCATCGGCGACGAGCTGGGCGAGGACCTGATGACGGTCGCCTACCTGCGCGAGACGGCCGAACAGGCCGGGCTCGCCACGGACGTCATCTCCATGGAGGACATCGGCTGGGACCGGCTCGCGGGCCGGTTCGTCGACAAGAAACTGCGCTTCATACGGGCCTGCTTCAAGCTCTACCCGTGGGAGTGGCTGGCCGACGACGACTTCGGGCCGCGCGCCCTGGAGACCCTCGACAACGGCGGCGGCACGGGGTCCACGCTGTGGATCGAGCCCGCGTGGAAGATGCTGCTGTCCAACAAGGCGCTGCTGGCGATCCTGTGGGAGCTCTACCCGGGCCACCCGAACCTGCTGCCGTCGTATCTGGACGGCCCGCGCGAACTGGCCGCCGCGGGCGGCGCCGGCTATGTGGCCAAGCCCCTGCTGGGCCGCGAGGGCGCGGGCGTCACCCTCCACCCGCCGGGCGGCGACCCCGTCGTCCGGGACGAGCCCTGCTGCTACCAAGAGCTCGCCCCGCTGCCCGACTTCGACGGCAACCACGTGGTCCTGGGCGCCTGGGTGGTCGAGGGCGAGGCCGCGGGCCTCGGCATCCGCGAGTCGGCGGGACTGGTCACGGACGAGTACGCGCGCTTCATCCCCCATGTGATCCTCTAGGGCGCCAACCCATCGCTATCCGGACTTTATGCCGAATATACGATGACCGGAGTAGCGCTCTGTGAGCGACCATCACACGCGCTGCTCCTGAATTCTTTCGGACCCGAGAGGTCTCCTGTGAAGATCCGCCATGCTCTGGTCACGGCCGCCGTGGCCGCCGCGACGGTCCCCGCCGCCCTGCTGACCGCCGCTCCCGCGTTCGCGGAGACCGCGCCGGTGTCCCAGGCGCAGAGCAAGCCCACCGTCGCGCAGCTCGAGAAGACCCTCGCCGAGGCGAAGAAGGCGTACGACGAGGCCTACGCCGCCGAGCGCGCCTCCTACAAGAAGTTCAGGGAGGACGGCTTCCCCGGCCGCGCGAAGGTCCGCGCCGCCGACCAGGAGGCCAAGGCCGCGGAGGCCGCCAAGACCGCCGCGGACAAGGCGCTGACCGGTGCCGAGGCGGCGCTCGCGGCCCTGCCCGCCACCGCCACTGAGGCGGAGAAGACGGCCGCGCAGAAGACCGTCGCCGAGGCCCGGGCCGCCGTCGCCTCGGCCGCCGCCGCCAAGTCCGCCGCCGACGCGAAGGAAAAGGCGGAGTTCGAGGCGCTGACCGAGGAGCTGATCGCTGCCAGCCGCCACCACGACGGGCTGCAGACCGACCTCAAGAAGGCCCTCGCCGCCAAGACCGCCGCCGAGAAGGCCCTCGCCGACGCCAAGGCCGCCGCCGCAACCGGCAGCGACAAGAAGGACGGCGCCTCCGAGAGCAAGAAGGACGACAAGAAGGCCGGCCAGACGGGCGGTTCCACCGCCAACGGCCAGTCCTCCCCGGCCCCCTCCGCCCGTCCCACCAAGGCCGCGGGCGAGGCCAAGGCCAAGGCCGGCGCGTCGCAGACCGCCGCCACCACCACCGCGTCCGGCACGGGCCAGAGCCAGGGCCAGAGCGCCTCGACGGTCACTCTCGCCCAGACCGGCAACTCCTCCCCGCTCCCGCAGATCGCCGTCGTGGGCGGCGCGGCCGTGGCGCTGGGCGCCGGCACGGTGTTCGCCGTGCGCCGCCGCCGCACGGGCGGCTCCGCCCTCTAGACGCAGCCGCAGGGAAGTCGACATACGCGTGTGCCGCGCCCCTCGGGGCGCGGCACACGCGTATGTGCATACGTCAGGCCCCTGGCCACGGCCCGTAGTTGCCGGACTCCGGCCTGCCGTCATCCATCGTCGTTTTTCAGCCGCGATGTCTGAAAGTGATGCAGGACACGGCAAGTTGATGGCTGGATATCACGTGTTCTGCCCCCGCTTGCCCCGGTCCCCTGGAATCTGGTCCTCCGTTACGCTCCGCGCTCGACGGGCCGCTACGGCCCGGGACTTGGAGAGACACCATGCGTCGACGCATTTCCGCCATCGCCCTGACCGCGGCGCTGGCCGGAGGGGCCCTGTTCGCCGCCCTTCCCGCGCAGACGGCCACCGCGGCCCCCGCGAAGACCTGCAAGCCGGCCGAGATGCGCCACGACATCTCCGCCCTGCGCAACAAGGCCCAGAAGCTCAAGCACCTGGGCGAGCCCGAGGCGGCCCGCCGCGCCAACGCGCAGGCGGACGCGCTCCAGCGCCGGCTCAACGCGTGCGAGAACAGCGAGCGGACCGCCGCGAAGCGCTGGTCGTAGTCCCCGCAGCCGGCACCGCCCCGGCCCGTGCGTACGGGCCGGAGCGGTACCCGGCAGGGCGGTACCCGGCCGGGTCGTGGATCAGCCGCTCAGCACCGCCCGCAGCTGGTCCAGCCCCCAGTCCAGGTCCTCCTTGGCGATCACCAGCGGCGGGGCGATCCGGATGGTCGAGCCGTGGGTGTCCTTGACCAGCACCCCGCGCTCCATCAGCCGCTCCGAGATCTCCCGGCCCGTGCCGTGCTCGGGGGCGATGTCGACGCCCGCCCACAGGCCCCGGCCGCGGACCGCCGTGACCGCGCCGGCACCGGTCATCAGGCCCAGCTCGTGGTGGAGGTGCTCACCCAGCTCCGTGGCCCGTTCCTGGTATTCGCCCGAACGGAGGATCGCGATGACCTCCAGGGCCACCGCACACGCCAGGGGGTTGCCGCCGAAGGTGGAGCCGTGCTCGCCGGGGCGGTAGACGCCCAGGACGTCGCGGGAGGAGACCACCGCCGACACCGGCACGACCCCGCCGCCCAGAGCCTTGCCCAGCACGTACATGTCCGGGACCACGCCCTCGTGCTCGCACGCGAACGTTCTGCCGGTGCGGCCCAGGCCGGACTGGATCTCGTCGGCGATGAAGAGGACGTTCCGCTCGCTCGTCAGCCGCCGCACGCCCGCCAGATAGCCCGCCGGCGGGACGAGGACGCCCGCCTCGCCCTGGATCGGCTCCAGCAGCACGGCCACCGTGTCGTCGTCCACAGCGGCCTCCAGGGCCGCCAGGTCGCCGTAGGGGACGATCTCGAAGCCGGGGGTGTACGGGCCGAAGTCCGCCCGGGCCTCCTGGTCGGTCGAGAAGCTGACGATCGTCGTCGTCCGGCCGTGGAAGTTGTTCTCGGCCACCACGATCTTCGCCCGGCCGTCCGGCACGCCCTTGACGCGGTAGCCCCACTTGCGGGCGGTCTTCACGGCCGTCTCGACCGCCTCCGCGCCGGTGTTCATCGGCAGCACCATCTCCATGCCGCACAGCTCCGTCAGCGCGGCGCAGAACTCCGCGAAGCGGTCGTGGTGGAAGGCGCGCGAGGTCAGGGTCACCCGGTCCAGCTGCTGCTTGGCCGCGTTGATCAGCCGGCGGTTGCCGTGGCCGAAGTTCAGCGCCGAGTACCCGGCGAGCATGTCGAGGTAGCGGCGTCCCTCGACATCGGTCAGCCACGCGCCCTCGCCGGTCGCGATCACGACCGGAAGCGGATGGTAGTTGTGCGCGCTGTGCTCGTCGGCGGCGGAAATGCTGCGTTCCGTGGCGGTCAACGTGTGCTCCGTTCGTGTCGGGGCATGCTGCTGACGCCTTTCTACACCCCGACTCGCACCACGGGCCCGAGTCCGGTTCCGCACCTGAGAGAATGTGTGCATGGCCCTTGATCGCCCGCGCGCACTCTCCGGTATCCAGCCCACCGCAGGCTCGTTCCACCTCGGGAACTACCTCGGTGCCGTCCGTCAGTACGTGGCCCTGCAGGAGACCCACGACGCCTTCTACATGGTCGTCGACCTGCACGCGATCACGGTGCCGCAGGATCCGAAGGAGCTGCGCGCCAACACCCGCGTCGCCGCCGCGCAGCTGCTGGCCGCGGGCCTGGACCCGGAGCGCTGCACCCTGTTCATCCAGAGCCACGTGCCCGAGCACGCGCAGCTCGCCTGGGTGATGAACTGCCTCACCGGGTTCGGCGAGGCGTCGCGGATGACGCAGTTCAAGGACAAGTCCGCCAAGCAGGGCGCGGGCGCGACCACGGTCGGCCTCTTCACCTACCCGATCCTCCAGGTCGCCGACATCCTCCTCTACCAGGCGAACGCCGTCCCGGTGGGCGAGGACCAGCGCCAGCACGTCGAGCTGACGCGCGACATCGCCGAGCGCTTCAACGGCCGCTTCGGCGACACCTTCACCATCCCCTCCGCCCACATCGTCCGCGAGACGGCGAAGATCTACGACCTGCAGGACCCGACGGCGAAGATGAGCAAGTCGGCGGCGAACCCCAAGGGCCTGATCAACCTGCTCGACGAGCCCAAGGCCTCGGCGAAGAAGATCAAGAGCGCGGTCACCGACACCGACACGGTCGTCCGCTTCGACGCCGAGCACAAGCCGGGCGTCAGCAACCTCCTGACCATCTACTCCACGCTCACCGGCACCACCGTCGCCGAGCTGGAGCAGAAGTACGAGGGCAAGGGCTACGGCGCGCTCAAGACCGACCTCGCCGAGGTCATGGTCGAGTGGGTCACCCCCTTCCGCTCCCGTACGCAGGAATACCTCGACGACCCGGAGACGCTGGACTCGATCCTGGCCAAGGGCGCCGAGAAGGCCCGCGCCGTCGCCGCCGAGACGCTGGCCCAGGCGTACGACAAGGTGGGCTTCCTGCCCGCCAAGCACTGAGCCATCCGGATACGGTTCGGATGCGTCCGCGCACGTCGGGCCCATGGTCCCGGCCGCGCGGGACCAGGGGACCTGGCAGTGGGTGCGGCGCAGCCGTCACACTGACCACGGGGACGTACAGGCGCACAGGAGGGAGAACGCAGTGGGGACCGTAACGCTCGGCGTTTCGATCGCGGTCCCGGAGCCGTACGGCAGCTTCCTCCAGAAGCGCCGCGAGGGCTTCGGAGACCCGCACGCCCACGGCATTCCCACGCACGTCACCCTGCTGCCGCCCACCGAGGTGGACGCCTCGTCACTGCCCGCGATCGAACGTCACCTGGCCGAGGTCGCGGCGGCCGGCCGGCCCTTCCGGATGCGCCTGTCCGGGACCGGCACGTTCCGCCCGCTGTCGCCCGTGGTCTTCGTCAACGTCGTCGAGGGCTCCTCGGCCTGCGCCTGGCTGCAGAAGCGGGTGCGGGACGCCTCCGGGCCCGTGGCCCGCGAGCTGCAGTTCCCGTACCACCCGCACGTCACCGTGGCGCACGGCATCGCCGAGGAGGCCATGGACCGGGCCTTCGAGGAGCTCGCGGACTACGAGGCGGCGTGGACGATCGAGGGCTTCGCGCTGTACGAGCAGGGAGAGGACGGTATCTGGCGCCTCGAGCGCGACTTTCCCTTTGGGACGGACGTGACGCCCGAGGTCCCCCGTCAGAGTGGTGTCTCCCCCCTGACCCGGCCCTCCCCGTAACCCGGGGGGCGCCGCCCCCGGGCCCTCGGGAAATGGGGTATCCGTAGATCATGGACTGGCTGACGCGCCTCCCCTTGATCGGAGAGCCCCTCGCGAAGGCGATGCGCACGCACGCGTGGCGCTCGTACGAGACCCTCGAACGGGTGAAGTGGACCCGGCTGGCCGCGGCCATCACCTTCACGAGTTTCATCGCGCTGTTCCCCCTGCTGACCCTCGGCGCGGCCGTCGCCGCGGCCCTGCTCAGCGAGGGCCAGACCCTGGAGCTGGAGAAGAAGGTCAACGAGCAGGTGCCCGGTGTCTCCGCCGGCCTCGACCTGCGCGGCTTCACCGAGAACGCGGGCACCGTCGGGCTCGTCGCCGGCGCCCTGCTGCTGTTCACCGGCGTGAGCTGGGTGGGCTCGCTGCGCGAGTGCCTGCGCGCGGTGTGGGAGGTGGAGGAGGCCCCCGGCAACGTCTTCCTGCTCAAGCTCAAGGACGCGGCGGTCCTGATCGGCCTGGGCGGGGTGGCGCTGCTGTCGGTGGGCTCCTCGGCCTTCGCGTCGGCGGCCGTGGGCTGGGTGGTCGAGAAGACCGGGCTGGACGGGGTCGGCGGGCTGCTGACGGCGGCCGGCTTCTGCATCGCCGTCCTCGCCGACTTCCTGATGCTGCTCTACGTGCTCTCGCGGCTGCCCGGCGTCTGGCCCCGGCGGCGCCGGCTGGTGATCGCCGCCCTGATAGGCGCGGTCGGCTTCGAGGTGCTCAAGCTCGTGCTGAGCGGCTATCTGCAGGGCGTGGCGGCGAAGAGCATGTACGGCGCGTTCGGCACGCCCATCGCCCTGCTGCTGTGGATCAACTTCACGGCCAAGCTCACGCTCTACTGCGCCGCGTGGACGGCGACCGACGGGGCCGGGAAGGCCCCTTCGGCGCCGACCGCGCGGCGCGGTGGGGAGTCGTAGCCGTCACTCCTTGGGGCGGCGGTGGTCCACCCGCTGGGCGCGCTGCGGCAGCGGGTGGCGGCGGTTGACGACGTAGCCGGCCACGGCCAGCACGGCCAGCGCCGCGCCGGTGAGGCCGAGCGCGGTCCACATGCCGCCTCCGCCGCCCGTGACCGCCGCCTGGGCGCTCTGGCCGGCGTTGCCGCCCCCGGAGACCCCGCCGGCCTTGTTCGCGCCGGCTGTGGGCGGCACGAGCACGCCGACCGGCTTGACGTGGCCGGCCGCCTCGAAGCCCCAGTTCAGGAGGGCCGCGCTCTCCTTGTAGACCTGGTAGGGCTCCTTGATCTCCGGGTTCATGACCGTGACCAGCAGCTTCTTGCCGTCGTGCTGGGCGACGCCGGTGAAGGTGTTGCCGGCGTTGGTCGTCGAGCCGTTCTTCACGCCCGCCATGCCCTTGTAGGCCTCGATGCCCTGGCCGGTGAGCAGGCGGTTGGTGTTGACGATCTCCTTGAACTTGCCCGGGTGGTCCTCGTCCGGGAACCGCGTCCTGGCCGTCGAGCAGTACTCGCGGAAGTCCGCCTTCTGCAGCCCTGAGCGTGCGAAGAGCGTGAGGTCGTACGCGCTGGAGACCTGGTCGTCCGCGTCGTAGCCGTCGGGCGTGACGACGTGGGTGTCGCGTGCCTGGAGCGCGTCGGCGTGCTCCTGCATGTCCTTGACAGTCTGTCGGACGCCACCGTTCATCGCGGACAGCACGTGCACCGCGTCGTTGCCGGACTTCAGGAAGACGCCCATCCACATGTCGTGGACGGAGTAGGTCAGGCCCTCCTTCATCCCGACCTGGCTGCTGCCCTCGCCCATGCCCTCGAGATCGGACGGCTTCACCTTGCGCTGCTGGTTCTTGGAGAACCTCGGCAGCAGCGTGTCGGCGAAGAGCATCTTCAGGGTGGAGGCGGGCGGCAGCTCCCAGTGCGCGTTGTTCGCGGCCAGGATGTCGCCGGACTCGGCGTCGGCGATGAGCCAGGAGTTCCCGCTGAGATCCCTGGGCAGGGCCGGCGCGCCCGGGCCCAGCTTCACCTGGACGCCGGGCCTGCCCAGCAGCTCGCCGCCCACCGTGGACATCTTGGCGGGCGGTCGCTTCGGCGGCTTGGCCTTGCCGTCGGCCGCGGGGGTCGCGGAGGCGGCGGGGGAGGGGGGTGCGGCCAGGGCCGGGGCGGCGGTCGCCAGCGGCAGCAGCAGCGAGGCGCCGGCCGCCAGCAGGGTCGCGGAACGGCGTGCTGTGCGCGCTGCGGAGTACCGCGTGCGGTGCGCGGAGTACCGCGGGGGATGTGATGTCGTCGTCGGCACGCTGGTGAACGTACCTCCACGCGCTGTGAACGTGGACGGTGCCTCACGGCGGGCGTCTGTCGAGGACCCGATAGGACCAGTGCGAGAACCGAAACGCATACTGAAACCCATGGTGAAGTCTTCCGGGGAAGCGGCCCCCCGAACCCCCGCGACCCTCTCGCGTCCCGTGTCGTGGTTCCTGCTCGCCTTCGGCGCGTGGAGCTGGGTCATCTGGTCCACTTTCGTGAAAAATCTCTGGAAGGACGGCAGCGGGCTGGCCTTCGACGACGCGGGTTCCCCTACCGCGTACTTCTGGGTCCACCTGACGCTCGCGATCACATCGTTTCTTCTGGGGACGGCTGTAGGGCTCATCGGGTTGCGTGGCGTCAGGGCGTTGCGGCGCAGCTCATAACGGACAAGTCCCTGCCCCGCCCCGACCGCGGGCGATCACTTGCCCCATTCCCGGGACGTACGCGCGTTCGCCTGTTTACGGTGATGCGCATCACTGGGCGGGAGGGGCGCAGGGGATGCGTGGTGTCCGATTACGAGTGGCCGTGCTGCCGGTACTGGCGTGCCTGGCCCTGTCGGTGTCCGGCTGCGGGCTCACGGCGGGGGACGACGGCGGCGGGCCGGTCAGGGTGGGCACGACCGACACGGTCAGCACGCTGGACCCGGCGGGCGCGTACGACGCGGGCTCCTGGGCGCTGTACGGCAACGTCTACCAGTCGCTGCTGACCTTCGGGCCGGGCTCCGGCACCCCGGTGCCCGACGCGGCGCGCCGCTGCTCCTTCCGGGGCGACGACCTGCGCACGTACGTGTGCGAGCTGCGCCCGGGGCTGAGGTTCGCCAACGGCCACGAGCTGACGGCGGAGGACGTGAAGTTCTCCTTCGACCGCATCGGGCGGATCGACTCCCCGCAGGGGCCGAGGTCGCTGCTGGAGACGCTGGGGTCGGTGGAGGCGTCCGCCGACGGGACGACGGTGACCTTCCGGCTGAAGGTGCCGGACGCCACCTTCCCGCTCAAGATCGCCACGGGGGCGGGGTCGATCGTCGACGGCGAGCTCTACCCCGCCGACCGGCTCCGCCGGGGCGAGGAGGCGGACGGTTCGGGCCCGTACGTCCTGGCCGTCTACGAGCCCGGCGCCAGCGCCGAGCTGGAGCGCAACAAGCACTACAAGGGCGCCGTGAAGAAGGTCGGCGGCGATGTGACGGTGCGCTACTTCGCCGACCCGGGCCGGATGAGCGACGCCTGGAAGCGCCGGGCCGTCGACGTGGCCGCCCGGCAGATGCCGCCCGCCGACCTGGCCGGGCTGTCGTCCGCCGACTCCGGCGTCCGGGTGAGCGAGAATGCCGCCGCCAACACCCGCTTCCTGGTCTTCAACCAGCGCGAGGGTTCACCCCTGCGGGCGCCGGCCGTGCGCCGGGCGATCGCCGCCGTCGTCGACCGCGAGGCGCTCGCCCGGGACGTGCACCTGCGCACGGTGGAGCCGCTGTACTCCCTCGTTCCGCAGGGCCTCACGGGCCACGCCACGTCCTTCTTCGACGCCTACCCCAGGCCGGACCCCGGCCGGGCCGCGCAGCTGCTGAAGCAGGCGGGCGTCACGACGCCGGTCGCCTTCCGGATCGCCTACTCGCAGGGCGCGGTGACGGACCAGGAGGCGGCGCTGCTCAAGCGGCAGCTGGAGGCGACGGGGCTGTTCCGGGTGAGCACCCTGCGGGTCGCGTGGCAGGAGTTCCAGGAGGGCTATGCCAAGGGGGAGTACGACGCGTACTGCGTCAGCTGGGTCGCCGACTTCCCCGACCCCGACACCTTCACCAGCCCCCTGGTCGGCGCCGACAACGCCTTCCACTCCGGCTACTCCAGCACCCGCGTGGAGGACCTCATCCGGGTGACGCGGCGGAACCCGCAGCGCAACCGGGTGGCGGCCGAGGTCCGCAGCATCCAGAAGATCGTGGCCGAGGACGTGCCCCTGGTGCCGCTGTGGCAGAAGAAGGACTACGTCCTCGGCCGGTCCGCCGTCTCCGGGACCCAGTACCTCTCCGACGGCACGGGCATCTGGCGGCTGTGGATGCTGGGGCGGATCTGAAAGGGCCCGCCCCGCCCCCTCACAGGCCGTGGCGGCCGAGGAAGTCCGTGATCAGCTTCTGCCACTCCTCGGGCCGCTCGGCCATGGGGACGTGGCCCGTGGCGATCTCGGCGTACTCGGCACCGGCGATGCGGTCGGCCAGCAGGCGGGAGTGGGCGGGGGAGACCAGGGTGTCCTGCGCCGTGGCGATGACCAGGGTGGGCACCGAGATGCCCGGCAGGTCGCCGGAGGTGTCGGCGACCTCGACGAGGGCCGCCTGGTCGGCGGCGCCGGCCGGCACGCCCCCGGCGATCATGTCGTAGAAGGCCCCGAGCTCCTCCCGCGGCACGGCGTTGAAGAAGTCCTCGCCGAAGCCGCTGAGGGCGACGAAGCGGGCGAAGGCCTGCAGGTCCCCCTCCGCGAGCAGCTTGCGCCACAGGTCCAGGGAGGCCAGCAGCCGGTTGTCGGGCCGGGCCAGACCGGCCGTCAGCACCAGGCCCCGCACCCGCTCGGGATGCCGGGCGGCGGCCCGTACGGAGACCAGCGTGCCCAGCGAGTAGCCGACGAGGGTGAAGGTCTCCAGCCCCGCCCCGTCCGCCGCGGCCACGACCGCGTCGGCCAGCCCGTCCAGGCTCATGCCGTCGGTCGCGCGCGGCGTGGCGCCGGAGCCGGGGTAGTCGGGGGCCACCACGGTGTGGTGCTCGGCGAGGGCCGGGAGGATGGGTGCGTAGTTGCCCTCGATGCTGCCGCCCGCGCCGTGCGCGAGCAGGAGGCCGGGGCCGGATCCGGTGACGGTCGTGGAAAGTGCGGCGATCTGTGTCATGACCCAGAGGCTGCCGTATGACACCAGTGTGAAGGTCAAGCACTTACAGCCTGTCTGGGGGCACCTCCCAGCGGTAGCTGGGGGAGTTTGAGGACCGGGGTCCGGGGCGGAGCCCCGAAAAAACGCCGTGGGCCCCGCTCCCGAAAATCGGGAGCGGGGCCCACGGCACTGCGAGCCGGACCGGAGGTCAGAAGCGGCGCGTGATGAGCGCCCGCTTCACCTCCTGGATCGCCTTGGTGACCTCGATGCCACGCGGGCACGCGTCGGTGCAGTTGAAGGTCGTGCGGCAGCGCCACACGCCGTCCTTGTCGTTCAGGATCTCCAGGCGCTGCTCCCCGGCCTCGTCACGCGAGTCGAAGATGAAGCGGTGCGCGTTGACGATCGCCGCCGGGCCGAAGTACTGGCCGTCGTTCCAGAACACCGGGCACGAGGACGTGCACGCGGCGCACAGGATGCACTTGGTGGTGTCGTCGAAGCGCTCGCGGTCCTCGGCGGACTGCAGGCGCTCACGCGTCGGCTCGTTGCCCTTGGTGATCAGGAAGGGCATGACGTCGCGGTACGCCTGGAAGAACGGCTCCATGTCGACCACGAGGTCCTTCAGGACCGTCAGGCCCTTGATGGGCTCGATCGTGATCGGCTTGGCCGGGTTGAGGTCCTTGATCAGCGTCTTGCACGCCAGGCGGTTGCGGCCGTTGATGCGCATCGCGTCGGAGCCGCAGATGCCGTGCGCGCAGGAGCGACGGAAGGTCAGCGAGCCGTCCAGGTCCCACTTGATCTTGTGGAGACCGTCGAGCACGCGCTCCTTCGGGTCGATCTCCACCTCGAAGTCTTCCCAGGTGGCGTCGGCCGAGACCTCGGGGTTGAACCGGCGGATCCGGAAGGTGACCGTGATGTACGGCGACACGTCGTTCGCCGCGGTCCCGGTCTTCTCGAGAGTCGGAGTAGCCATCAGTACTTACGCTCCATCGGCTGGTAGCGGGTCTGGACGACCGGCTTGTAGTCGAGGCGGATCGAGTCCTTGCCGTCCGCGTCGACCTCTCGGTACGCCATGGTGTGGCGCATGAAGTTGACGTCGTCGCGGTTGGGGTAGTCCTCGCGGTAGTGACCACCGCGCGACTCCTTGCGCGCCAGCGCGGACACGGCCATGACCTCGGCCAGGTCGAGCAGGTTGCCCAGCTCGATGGCCTCCAGCAGGTCCGTGTTGAAGCGCTTGCCCTTGTCCTGGACGGACACGTTCTTGTAGCGCTCGCGCAGCTCGGCGATCTTCTCGACGGCCGTCTTGATGGTCTGCTCGGTGCGGAAGACCATGACGTTGGCGTCCATGGTCTCCTGCAGCTCCTTGCGGATCTCCGCGACCCGCTCGGTGCCGGTGGAGTTGCGCAGCCGCTCGACCTGGTCGGCGACGAGCTGCGCCGGGTCCTCCGGCAGCTCGACGTAGTCGGCCTTCGCGGAGTACTCCGCGGCGGCGATGCCCGCGCGGCGGCCGAAGACGTTGATGTCGAGCAGCGAGTTGGTGCCCAGGCGGTTGGCGCCGTGGACCGACACGCAGGCGACCTCGCCGGCGGCGTACAGGCCGGGGACGACGGTGTCGTTGTCGGCCAGCACCTCGCCCTCGACGTTGGTCGGGATGCCGCCCATGGCGTAGTGCGCGGTGGGCTGGATCGGGATCGGGTCCGTGTAGGGCTCGATGCCCAGGTACGTCCGCGCGAACTCGGTGATGTCCGGGAGCTTGGCGTCCAGCTGCTCCGGCGGCAGGTGGGTGAGGTCGAGGTAGACGTGGTCGCCCTCGGGACCGCAGCCACGGCCCTCGCGGATCTCCGTGTAGATGGAGCGCGAGACGACGTCACGGGACGCGAGGTCCTTCATGACCGGCGCGTACTTCTCCATGAAGCGCTCGCCGTCCTTGTTGCGGAGGATGCCGCCCTCACCGCGGGCGCCCTCCGTCAGCAGGATGCCCATGCGCCAGATGCCGGTCGGGTGGAACTGGAAGAACTCCATGTCCTCCAGCGGCAGGCCGCGGCGGTAGCAGGCCGCCTGGCCGTCACCCGTGAGGGTGTGCGCGTTGGAGGTCACCTTGAAGAACTTGCCGGTGCCGCCGGAGGCGTAGATGACGGCCTTCGCCTGGAAGACGTGGATCTCGCCGGTGGCCAGCTCGTAGGCGACCACACCGGCCGACTTCTTGACGCCGTCGACCTCGGTGATCAGCTGGTCGAGGACGTAGAACTCGTTGAAGAACTCCACGCCCTCCTTGACGCAGTTCTGGTACAGCGTCTGGAGGATCATGTGGCCGGTGCGGTCCGCGGCGTAGCAGGACCGGCGGACCGGGGCCTCGCCGTGGTTACGGCTGTGACCGCCGAAGCGGCGCTGGTCGATGGTGCCGTCCGGGGTGCGGTTGAACGGCAGGCCCATCTTCTCGAGGTCGAGGACCGCGTCGATGGCCTCCTTCGCCAGGATCTCGGCGGCGTCCTGGTCGACCAGGTAGTCGCCACCCTTGATCGTGTCGAAGGTGTGCCACTCCCAGTTGTCCTCCTCGACGTTCGCGAGGGCGGCGGCCATGCCGCCCTGGGCGGCGCCGGTGTGGGAGCGGGTCGGGTACAGCTTGGTGAGCACCGCGGTGCGGCTGCGCTTGGTCGCCTCGATGGCCGCACGCATGCCGGCGCCACCGGCGCCGACGATGACGGTGTCGTACTTGTGGATCTTCATGGTCGCGTCAGCCCCGGGCTCTAGCGGATGTTCGGGTCGAAGGTGAAGATCACCAGCGTGCCCAGCAGGACGGTGAACACCGTGGCGGTGTACAGCAGCATCTTCAGCCAGAAGCGGGTGTTGTCCCGCTCCGCGTAGTCGTTGATGACCGTGCGGAGGCCATTCGCACCGTGCAGCATCGCGAGCCACAGCATGACGAGGTCCCAGGCCTGCCAGAACGGCGAGGCCCAGCGGCCGGCCACGAAGGCGAAGCCGATCTTGCTGACGCCGCCGTCCAGCACGAGCTGGATCAGCAGGTGGCCGAGGACCAGGACGACCAGCACGATGCCGGACAGCCGCATGAACAGCCAGCCGTACAGCTCGAAGTTGGTGCGCGTGGACTTCGGGGTCTTCTTGGTGCGCTTGCGCGGCGCCTCGATGACCGGGGCCGGGTTGTCGACGTCGTACAGGGACACGTCGCTCACGGCAGCGGGGGTGGTTTCAGCGGACATCTGGCGCCTCAGCTCCCGAACAGTTCACGTGCGGCATGCCCGAGCACGGGGTAGATCGCCCCCGCCATCAGGAGGGCCCAGACGCCCACGACGGACCAGAGCATCTGCTTCTGGTAGCGCGGGCCCTTGGACCAGAAGTCCACCGCGATGACCCGAAGGCCATTGAGCGCGTGGAAGAGGATGGCGGCGACCAGGCCGTATTCCAGGCAGGCCACGATCGGGGTCTTGTACGTCGCGACCACGTCGTCGTAGGCCTCAGGGGAGACGCGAACGAGAGCGGTGTCGAGGACGTGCACGAACAGGAAGAAGAAAATGAGGACGCCGGTGACTCGATGAGCCACCCAGGACCACATGCCTTCCCGGCCGCGGTACAGCGTTCCAGCCGGCACGGAAAACCCTCCGGGAGCGGGGATTGGGGCCTGCCGGCTTCTCTGTCGGTCGGGCCCGGCCGGGTACGGTCCACCGGCCCTGGCCATCGTAGCGACGCTCTGTCGGTTCGGTCCCCCGGGGTATGTCAGGTGTGATCAAAGAGGCACGTACGGCCTAGGCCCTTCGGCAACCAGAGCCCGGGTTGTCCGATCTGCCCCGGCGTGTCCGGGGCGCGAGGCGCAGCACAACGGACGAAAAGCAATATCTTCGCCGCAAAGCACCACATAGGAGGTTTGCTCCATGGGACGCTCTGTCAGGCTCTCGCGTGCGTCGGCCGTCCGGGGGACCGTGGCGAGTTTCGCCCTCCTCGCGACCATGACCCTCATGGGCTGTCCCCGGGACGGTTCGGCCGACCGCCCGGCCGACGGCGACTCGCGCTCCCCCCACGGAACGTCGGCGCGTCCGACCTCGCCGGCCGGCACCACCGCCGCGCCCGGGCCGCCGCCCGTGCCCGGCGCCCTTCCGCGTACGGTCCCGGCCGTCCGCTCGTTCTCCCCGGCCGGCGGCCCCGGCTGGCGGCCCGCACCCGGCGCCCGCGTGGTGGCCCCGGACGGCCCGCTGGCCGACGAGGGCCGCAGGCTCGCCGCCGACCTCAAGCTCCCCTTCGCCACCGGCCCCGCCCACTCGGGTGACGTCGAGCTGATGCTCCGTCCGGGTCAGAGCGGCGGCCCGGAGTCCTACCGGGTGGAGACCCGGGGCCGCAAGGCCACCGTCACCGCCCCCGACGAGGCGGGCGTCTTCTACGGCACCCGCACCGTCCTGCAGGCCGTCCGCACCGGCGGCGGCATCCCCGAGGGCACGCTGAGCGACCGGCCCGACCGCCCGCAGCGCGGGCTCAACCTCGACATCGCCCGCAAGCACTTCCCCGCCGACTGGATCGAGGCCCGGCTGCGCGAGATGGCCGACCTCAAGCTCAATCAGCTCGGCCTGCACTTCTCCGACGACCAGGGCTTCCGCATCGAGAGCACCTCGCACCCGGAGATCGTCTCCCCGCAGCACCTGACCAAGGCCGAGATCCGCCGCATCATCGACCTCGCCTCGACCCTGCACATCACCGTCGTCCCCGAGATCGACTCGCCGGGCCACCTGGGCGCCGTCATGAACTCCCACCCCGCCCTGCAGCTCCGCAACGCCTCCGGGACGGTCGCCCGGGGCGCCGTCGACATCGCCAACGCCGGCTCCGCCGCCATCGTCGACGACCTCATCCGCGAGTACGCGGCCCTCTTCCCCGGCCCGTACTTCCACCTCGGCGCCGACGAGTACCGCGCCCTGATGGCGAAGGACCCCGAGGCCTCCTACCCCCGCCTGGCCGAGGCGGCCCGGCAGAAGTACGGGCCCAAGGCCCGGGTCCAGGACCTGGCGACGGGCTGGCTCAACGACCGGGCGGCGGTCGTGCGGAGCCTCGGCAAGACGCCCAAGGCGTGGAACGACGGCTTCTTCACGGGCGGCGTCGTCACGCCCGACAAATCCATCGAAGTCGAGTACTGGACCGGCAAGGAGATCGGCGCCCGTCCGCCGCAGGAGTACCTGAACGAGGGACGCACGCTGGTCAACCTGAACGACGAATACCTCTATTACGTGCTCGGTCAGCCGAACCAGTTCGTCTACCCGACCGGCGAGCGGATCTACCGGCAGTGGTCGCCGGCCGTGCTGCGCGGCACGGCGCCCGTGCCGACCGGGCCGACGGGCCCGGACCGCATCCCGGGCGGCCGCCTGGCGGTGTGGTGCGACCGGCCGGAGGCCCAGACGGCGGACCAGGTGGCGGCGGGGATCCGGCTGCCGCTGGCGGCGGTGGCGCAGCGGCTGTGGGACCCACGGGTGCCACGACGCACGTGGCCGGACTTCACGGCCCTGGTGGGCCAGGTGCGGCGCTGAGCGAGTCCAGCCCGTCTGGGGGCACCTCCCAGCGGTAGCTGGGGGAGTTTGAGGACCGGGGGCCCGGGGGCGGAGCCCCCGGTACCCTCGCCGCAAGCACCGCGCACCGTAACGAGGGCCCGATGAAGATCGAATTCCTGCTGCACAACGCCTACGGCATCGGCGGCACCATCCGCTCCACCGTCAACCTCGCCTCCGCCCTCGCCGACCGCCACGACGTGCGGATCATCAGCGTGAACCGCCCGGTGGACGAGCCCGAGCTGAGCATCGACCCCCGCGTGCGCGTGACGCCCCTCGTCGACCTGCGCGAAGGCACCGAGCACGACGAGTACGAGGCCCCGCTCAACCAGCGGCCCAGCGAGATCTTCCGGGACGAGCGCATCGACAACGGCCGCATGGCCGCCACCGCCCTCACCGACGAGCGCGTCGCCGCCCACCTCGCCGCGACCGACGCGGACGTCGTCATCGCCACCCGGCCCAAGCTCATCGGCTACCTCGCGCGGTACGGCGCCGACCGCCCCTACCTGCGGCTGGGCCAGGAGCACCTCACCCACGAGGCGCACGTCGCGGAGCTGCACGCCGTGATGGACCCGGCCATCGCCGCGCTGGACGCCTTCGCCACCGTCTCCGAGGCGGACGCCGGGCACTACCGCGAGGCCCTTCCCGACGCCGGCGCCCGCATCCTGTCCATCCCCAACGCCGTCCCCGCCCCGGCCGCCGCCCCCTCCGACGGCACGTCCCGGACGATCGTCTCCGCCGGCCGCCTCGTCGGCGTCAAGCGCTACGACCGCCTCATCGCCGCCTTCGGCAAGATCGCCGACGAGCGCCCGGACTGGAACCTGCGCATCTACGGACGCGGCCCGGCCAAGGCCAAGCTGCGCAAGCAGATCGAGGAACTGGGCCTGTACGAGCGCGTCACCCTCATGGGTGCCCGCTCGCCCATCGAGACCGAGTGGTCCAAGGGCGCCGTCGCGGCCGTGGCCTCCGACGCCGAGTCCTTCGGCATGACCATCGTCGAGGCCATGCACGCCGGCCTGCCGGTCGTCGCCACCGACTGCCCGTACGGCCCCCGCGAGATCCTCACGGACGGCACCGACGGCCTGCTGGTGCCGCTGGCCGGCCCGGAGGCGGACGGGCACGACGCCGTCGACGCCTACGCCGAGGCCCTGTTGAAGGTGACCGGGGACGCCGCCCTGCGGGTCCGGCTGGGCGACGCCGCCCGGACGGCCGCACACCGCTACGAACCCTCCGCCGTCGCCCGGCGCTACGAGGAGCTCTTCGAGGAACTGCGGCCGGGCTGCACCGCCGAGCGGCCGAAGAAGGGCGGCGGCCTGCTGCGCGGTCTCTTCGGCGGCGGCCGCAAGCAGCAGCCGGCCGCGCCGCGCCCGCAGGAGAGCGCCGCCCATCCGGAGGCCCGCTGCACGGTCGACGCCGACGGCTCCCTGCTCGTACGCGTCCGGGCCGGCGAGCTGACCGGCGCCGACACGCACGTCCTGCTGCGGCACCGGGGCAGCAAGGGCAAGGAGACGGTCCGGGTGCCGCTGCCGGAGCGCGGCCGGGAGACGGGGGAGTGGGTGGAGGCCCGCATCGGGCGGACCGCGCACATGATGTCCGAAGGGCGCTGGGACACCTACGTCGAGCGCTCCGGCGACTCCTCCCGGCGCCGGCTGCGCGCCGCGCTCGTCGAGCAGAAGACGCTGCTGGACCTTCCCCTTCAGCCGAGCGCCAAGGGCGTCACGGCGTGGGTGCCGTACGGGACGAGCGACGGCTTCCTCGCCGTACGGACCTGGCTGCGGCCCGAGCACGCCGAGGCGACGGAGGTACGGATGGGGGCCGACGGGGTGAGCGTCTCCTTCGCCCTGTCCGGGACCGCCCCGGGCGAGGGCGCCGAGCTCGTCGCCCGGCTGCGCGGCGCCGACGGCGCGGTGGGCGACGTCCGCACGCCCGCCGAAGGGGGCGCCGGCACCCTGCCGTACGGGCCGATGAGCCGGCGCGTCGGCGAGGAGCAGGACCTGTGGGACCTGTACGTGCGCCCGGCGGCCGGGGCCGCCCTGGTGCGGGTGGGCCGGCTCGCCGGCGACTTCGCCGACCGCAAGGGCATCGACACCTTCCCGGCCGCGAACCGCGGGGACGTCCGGCTGCGGCCGTACTTCACCGTCACCAACGATCTGACGATCTCGGTGAAGGACGCGGTGGGCGAAGACGCCTGAGACCGCGTGATGCCGGTGTGACGGAGGAGGAGTTCCCCGCGCTGTAAGACCCAGAGCCGTTTGTTTTCGCGGACGGAAACAGACAGAGGGAGAACGCTCATGGGCTTCTGGGGCTACTTACTCGTCGGCCGTGCCGGCGACGGGGCACTCGCCGAGTGCCCCGTCCTCGCCACGGGCCGCGACCGACCGGTGCCGGCCCGGACCTTCGCCGGCGGCTGGCGGCTGTGGGAGCGACCCGGCCCGCCCGACCCGGCCGGCACGGACGCCCTGGTCCGCGCCCTGGCCGACGCCACGGACGCACCGGCCCTGGCCGCGTACGTGATGGAGAGCGACTGCGCCGTCATCGGCGGCGCGCGCCCCGGCGGCCCCTGCTGGTCGGCCTGTCTGGGCCGCACGGCACTGGCCCGCCACATGGCCGACACCGGACTCGGCCTCGACGAACTCTTCCCCGCCCCGCCCGTGGCGGCGGCGCACTGCGCGGCGTGGGCGGCGGCGGTCGGACGCGCGGCGGACGCGGCGGAACTGGCCCGGGTGCTGGCCGCGGAGCCCGGTCCCCTCGTGGAGGACCTCTTCCGGGACCTGCTCGCCCGGCTCGGCATGGTGGAGCGACGGCTCGCCGGGCGGTGAAAGCGGTGACGGAACGAAGGACGGCCGGAGCCGCCACCCCCCACAGGAGAGGCTCCGGCCGCCGTTCCGTTGCGGACCCTGGTGGGGTACGCACTTCCTACAGCGCCGGGAATCGAAAATTCGTCACACCCCGGGCCCCGGGCGCGGGCCGCGTAGTATCTCCCGCTCATAGCCGTTTTCCCGTGGCCTTGGCCGGGCCACAACCCAGGGGGTCTGAGAGATGTATCCGTGCGGTCACTGCCGCGCAGTCGCGGTGGGCCACGACGGCCGCTGCGCCGCGTGCGGGGCGTACCAGCAGCCGGCGGCGCCGATGGCCGCCGCCGTGCCGCCGTACCCGTACCCGGCGGCGCCGGGCGCGATGCCGGTCGGCGGCGTGGACCTGCGCCGCGGCGTACGGATCTCGCTGACGGTGCTGCTGTCGGTGGCGATGGCGGTGCTGCTGCTCCTGATAGCCGCGCGCGGCCAGCAGCGCGAGGCCGTCGACATGCTGCTGCGCGACGGCGCCACGTCCGCCGCGCTGGACAAGGCGGACGACGCGGACGGCTTCTACGCCGCGATGCTGTTCGTCTACATCCTGACGCTCGCGGTCACGGGCGTGCTGTGGGTCATCTGGTTCCGCCGGATGCGGCTCAACGCCGAGGCCTTCGCGCCCGGAACGCACCGTTTCGGCAGCGGCTGGGCGGTCGGTTCGTGGTTCACGCCGGTCGTCAACCTCTGGTTCCCCAAGCAGATGGCCAACGACATCTACCGGGCCAGCGCCCCGGGGGGCCCGCAGAGCGCGCCCAAGGGCCTGCTCAACGCCTGGTGGGTGCTCTGGCTGGTGGCGGGCGGCATCAGCATGGTCGGCAACGCCATGTACTCGGTGGCCGAGCGGAAGCTCAAGACCCGCCACACCAGCCTGGACTCCGTGCGCGACGACATCGAGACGCTGAAGACCGCGCTCTCGATCAGCACGCTCGCCCTGCTGCTGTACGTCGTGGCCGCGCTCCTCGCGCTGCTGGTCGTCCGGCAGCTGACGCGGATGCAGGAGCAGCGCGCCCTGGCCGGCCCGCAGGCCGTGCCGCCCATGGGCGGGATGCCGATGGGCGCGATGCCCGCGGCGGGGATGCCGTATGGCGCCCCGGCGGCTCCGGCCGCCGGCTGGGGGCCGCAGCAGCAGCCCCAGCAGCCTCCCGCGCAGCCCTACGGACAGCCTCCGTACGGTCCTCCGGGCACGGGTCCGCAGAATCCTTTCGGCAACGGTACGCAGGGCTACTGAACCGCAGGTATGGCGCGTGGTGCAGGATGAGAGCGTGCAGGGGGACGACGCTGAGCTGACCGCCGCGGTGTGCGCGGCACAGGGCGGGGACGAAACGGCATTCCGTACGGTCTACCGGACCGTGCATCCCCGCCTGCTCGGGTACGTACGCACGCTCGTGGGCGACTCGGACGCGGAGGACGTGGCCTCGGAGGCGTGGCTGCAGATAGCCCGCGACCTCGAGCGGTTCACCGGCGACGCCGACCGCTTCCGCGGCTGGGCGGCCCGGATCGCCCGCAACCGTGCGCTCGATCACATACGGATGCGCGGCCGGCGCCCGGCCATTGGCGGGGACGAGAGCGAACTCGCCGGCCGCGCCGCCGACGCGGACACCGCCGGGGAGGCCCTCGAGGCCCTCGGCACGGGGCAGACCCTCGCCCTGATCGCCCAGCTCCCGCAGGACCAGGCCGAGGCCGTCGTGCTGCGCGTGGTCGTCGGCCTCGATGCCAAGAGCGCCGCCGGAGTGCTGGGCAAGCGCCCCGGCGCCGTGCGCACCGCCGCACACCGCGGCCTTCGGCGGCTGGCCGAGCTCGTGACGGCGGGGGGCGGCCGGCAGGTCGCCGACGCCACCCCCGGACAGCGCCAGTCACACACCGGAACGGGCGGAGCCAACGCTTCTGCCGGTGTGACGCAATTGCGCGCGCGGACGCAGAAGGACATGTGATGGCGGACGACCACCGGTACGACTGGCTGGATGACGACGCCGTGGAGCGAGTGCTGCGCGGCGAATCCGTCGTCGCCGGATGCGTGGCGGACACGGACACGAGCACGGACGACGGCCCCGGCAAGGCCGCCCGGCTCGCGGCCGAACGGCTCGACGCGGCGCTGCGCTCTCTCACCGCCCCCCTGCCCGACGGCCCGCTGCCCGGCGAAGAGGCGGCGCTGGCCGCCTTCCGCGAGGCCCGCGCCGCCGGTGCCGCGCCGGCCGCCGCGCCGCCCGCGGCGCACCGCGCCAGACCCTCGGGCGTGGTCCGATCCTTCCTGCGCCGCCGCCCCCTCAACGCTGCCCTCGCCCTGGCCCTGGCCGGCTGCGCGGTGGGCGGCGTCGCCGTCGCCGCCGGCACGGGCGTCCTGCCCGTCCCCTTCGGCCGCGGCGCCAAGGAGCCCACGCCCGCCACCAGCGTGACCGTGGCCGGCGGCGCCGAGACCGAGACCCTCGCCCCCGCCGCCCCCGGCCCCCGCGTCACCCCCTCGCCCGGTGCGAGCGGCGGCCGGCACAGCGCCGAGCCCGACGCGTACGGCACCCGCCGGCCCGGCAGCGCCACCCCCGGCGACCCGACGGACGCACCGGGCCGCAGCCCCTCGGCGACCCCCTCCGACGCCACCGGCGACGACAAGGCCGACAAGGGGAAGGACCGCGACAAGAACAGCGACGCCGACGCCCTGGGCAGCCGTGCCTGGGCGGCCAGGATCTGCCGTGAGTTCCTCACCAACGGCAAGAAGCGCGGCGCCTCCGGCAAGGGCGTCGGCGAGGAGGAGATGCGCAGCCTCGAGCGCAGCGCCGGCGGCACGGGCGCCGTGGACCTGCGCACGTACTGCGAAGAGGTCCTCAGCCTCTTCGACTCCTCCGGCGATGCCACGGCCGGTGCCACGGGCGGCTCGCTGACGGGCGGCACGCGGACCGTGCCGCGCACCCGCAGCCTCCCCCGCACGAGCGTTCCGCTGCCGGTCCCGACGCCCGGTGTGACACTTTCGGACGCCACGGCGCTGTAGGTAGTGAAGCCGACTGGTCATCGGCTGCGCAGGAGCCGGAGTTCCCCCCATACCGTCGGCTCCGCGCATCGGCGCGGGCGGGGCTCTTCCCCCGGTCCTGCCCGCGCCGCCCCTCTTCCCGCCGCCCCGCACCGCTACAGTCCGGATGAGGACCCTCCGAAACGGAGAGCGGGAGGCATCCCATGACCCGGTCGAGCGAATCCGGACTGCCCATCCAGCCCGTCTACGGCCCCGGCGCCCTCACCGGCTGGGACCCCGCCGACAAGCTCGGCGACCCGGGCGCCTACCCCTACACCCGCGGCGTGTACCCCACGATGTACACCGGCCGCCCCTGGACGATGCGTCAGTACGCGGGCTTCGGCACCGCCGCCGAGTCCAACGCCCGCTACCGCCGGCTCATCGCCCACGGCTCGCACGGCCTGTCCGTCGCCTTCGACCTGCCCACCCAGATGGGCCACGACTCCGACGCCCCCCTCGCGAGCGGCGAGGTCGGCAAGGTCGGCGTCGCCGTCGACTCCGTCGAGGACATGCGGGTGCTCTTCGACGGCATCCCCCTCGGCGAGGTCTCCACCTCCATGACCATCAACGCCCCCGCGGCGCTGCTGCTGTTGCTGTACCAGCTGGTGGCGGAGGAACAGGGCGTACCGGCCGACCGCCTGACGGGCACCATCCAGAACGATGTGCTGAAGGAGTACATCGCCCGCGGGACGTACATCTTCCCGCCCAAGCCCTCGCTGCGCCTGACCGCCGACATCTTCCGCTACTGCGGCGCCGAGATCCCCCGCTGGAACACCATCTCCATCTCCGGCTACCACATGGCCGAGGCCGGCGCCTCGCCCGTGCAGGAGATCGCCTTCACCCTGGCCGACGGCATCGAGTACGTACGCACGGCCGTGGCGGCGGGCATGGAGGTGGACGACTTCGCGCCGAGGCTGTCGTTCTTCTTCGTCTCCCGCACGACGCTGCTGGAGGAGGTCGCCAAGTTCCGGGCGGCGCGCCGGATCTGGGCGCGGGTGATGCGCGAGGAGTTCGGCGCGCGCGACCCCAAGTCGCTGATGCTGCGCTTCCACACCCAGACCGCGGGCGTCCAGCTCACCGCCCAGCAACCGGAGACCAACCTCGTGCGCGTCGCGGTGCAGGGCCTCGCGGCGGTCCTGGGCGGCACGCAGTCGCTGCACACCAACTCCTTCGACGAGGCCATCGCCCTGCCCACCGACAAGGCCGCCCGCCTGGCGCTGCGCACACAGCAGGTGCTGGCGTACGAGACGGACGTGACGGCGACCGTCGACCCCTTCGCGGGCTCGTACGTGGTGGAGTCGATGACGGACGAGGTCGAGGAGGCCGCGGTGGCGCTGATGCGGCGCGTCGAGGACCTGGGCGGGGCGGTGGCCGCCATCGAGCACGGCTTCCAGAAGAGCGAGATCGAACGCAACGCCTACCGCATCGCCCAGGAGACGGAGAGCGGCGAGCGGGTCGTCGTGGGCGTCAACCGCTTCCAGCTGGACGAGGAGGAGCCGTACGAGCCGCTGCGCGTCGACCCGGAGATCGAGGCCCGGCAGCGGGAGCGGCTCGCACGGCTGCGGGCGGAACGGGACGGGCGAGCCGTGGCGGCGGCGCTGGCCGCCCTGAAGAAGGCGGCCGAGGGCACCACGGACAACGTCCTCCACCCGATGAAGGACGCGCTGCGGGCCCGGGCGACGGTCGGCGAGGTGTGCGGGGCGCTGCGCGAGGTGTGGGGTTCGCACGTGCCGACGGAGGCGTTCTGACCTCCTCCCGGGCTGAGGGACACTGAGAGGTATGTCCTCACCCCGCCGCGCCTGCCCCGTATGCACCCGCGAGATCGCCGTCGTCGGCGGCCGCTACGCCCGCCACGACCCGCCGGGCCGCCGCCCCGCGTTCTCCTACGAGCTGGTGTCCTGCCCCGGCTCGCGCCGCTCGGCGCCGCTGCTGGCCACGGAACCGCGGCTGTTCGACCCGGAGGAGCCGCCGATGGACGGCCAGCAGCAGCTCTTCTGACCTATCTGCCTTATTTGCACAGCATGTCCTGGGCAGGCCGCTTCCCGGTGGTGAGGAAGGCGGTGACGGCGCGGTCACCGCAGGCGTTGCCGGAGCGGAGGTAGGCGCCGTGGCCTCCGGAGTCGACGGCGACCATGCGCGCCCGGTCGCCGAACGCCTGGCGCATCTTCAGCGCGCCGCGGTACGGGGTGGCGTGGTCGCGCAGGTTCTGCACCATGAGGACGTTGGACGGCCCGTCCGGGGTGATGCGGGTGGGCTTGTCGGCGGGCCCGTCCGGCCAGAACGCGCACGGCATCACGCCGACGGGCATCCCGCCGGTCAGCGGATGCCGGACGCGGTCGACGGCCACGTCGCGCGCGTAGTCGGGCAGTGAGCGGGGCCAGCGCACGTCGTTGCAGATGACGCCGACCATGACGGCGGCCTCGGTGGAGGTCGCGCGCGGGGGCTCGTAGGGCACGGGCGCCTGCCCGGCGTCGCGGGCCGACACGATCAGCTCGGCGAGCCGCTCGAAGTCACGGTCGGCGTAGAGCCCCTGCTGGAGCTCCTGCCGCAGCCGGTTCCCGGTGAGCAGCTGCTTGCCGCCGGCCTCCTCCGGCACCCGGTCGAGCCTGGCGGCGAGGGAGAGGAACAGTGGCCGTACGTCCTCGGCCCGCTCGGCGACCCGGTGCTTGCCGTCGCGGGCCGGATCGGCGGCCCACTTCGCGAAGTCCGGGAACCGGTCGTCCGCCGCCGCCGACATGTTCGCCAGCCAGCCGCGCGCGACGCGCTCGGGATCGGGGTCGCCACTGCTGTCGAGCACCCAGCGGTCGGTGCGCTCCGGGTACTTCTGCGCGTACACGGCGCCCACGTACGTGCCGTACGAGGTGCCCCACGCCGACAGCTTGTCTTCGCCGAGGGCCTGGCGCAGCCGGTCGATGTCCCGCACCTCGTTGGCGGTGGAGAACGACCGGATCAGCTCCCCGCCGTTGCGGGTGCACGCCTCGGCGATGCGGCGGCCCCGGACGACGCTGGGCCCGATGTCCCCGCCGGGCCCCGGCCAGGGCCGCAGGTGCGCCACTTCGAGATCGTCCTCGCCGAGCCTGCAATCGGCCTGTGTGCTCCCGCCGACGCCGCGCGGATCGAAACTGACGATGTCGTACACCCCCCGCGTCTCCTTGCGCAGCTCGTCCCCCACGACGGCGAGCTTCCCCGTCCCCGAACCACCGGGCCCGCCCGGTATGACGAGCAACGTCCCCCGCCGGGCCTCCGGTCGGTCGGTGCGCAGCCGCGAGACGGCGAGGCTGATGTGCCGGCCCCCGGGCTTGCGGTAGTCGAGGGGGACGGAGAGGTCGGCGCACTCCTGCCCGGGGGCGGCGGCGCAGGGTTTCCAGGAGAGGGTGGGCGGTCTGGGGCCGGAGTCCTTGGCGGTAGCTGTGGGGGCGGCGAGGCCGGTGGCGACGACGGCGGAGGAGAGGGCGAGCAGGAGTGCATGGCGGGTCCGAAGTGTCATGTGCACCATGGTGGTTGACGCGGGGTACGCCTGCCTATCGGGGAACCCACCCAGGGGTAGGGGGGATGTCCTCACCTCACCCCGCCCTTTCACCGTTTCTTGTCCTCAATCGCCGGACGGGCTGAATCTCAGCCCGTCTGGGGGCACCTCCCAGCGGTAGCTGGGGGAGATTGAGGACCGGGGTCCGGGGCGGAGCCCCGGTTACCGCGCGCGGCTCGGTACCACCATCAGCCGGTGGTAGTGGCCCGCCCGGTGCGGTTCGCCGATCGGCTGGCCGTCGACCTCCACCCAGGCATGGGCGCGGAACGGCGCCGTGCGCACCCCGGTGCACCAGTCCGGCCAGACGCCGCGCATCCGGCACAACAGGGCCGTGGCCACCGAGCGTTGCAGACAGCCCTCGCCGGCGCAGCGTGTGCTCACCGCGACGACCGCGCGGCGGGCGGCGAGGGCCTGTTCAGTCGTGGCGGGGGCGGCGCCGCGGCGGATGAGGGTCAGGACGCGGCGGATGCGGTGGGGCTTGAGCAGGACGAGGAGGCGGGCCGCCGCGGTGGCCAGGAGCGCCGGCGGGCGGTGGCGGAGGGGCAGGGACTCCCGGGCGGCCGGCGCCATGGGCTGGCTCATGCGCTCACCACCAGCCGCGCCGCGCGCAGGGAGTCGATGAGCGCGGCCGTGTCGCCGGCGGCGCGTTCGGCGGTGAGCTGGGGGTAGGCCTCGAGGAGCCGGCGGGCGGCGTCCTGCGGTGTGGCGCCGCCGAGCAGGGCGCGCAGGACGGTGCGGGCGGTGCCGTTGAGCTGCCAGTAACGGCCGGTGAGTTCGTCGAGGAGCACCATGCCGTCCTCGGTGTCCGTCGCGCAGACGTCATGGCGCAGGGCGAGACTCACGGTGCTCCTCCGGTGGTCGCGACGTTCAGTGAGCGCAGCCAGGTCTCGCTGCCCAGGGTGGAGCCCAAGGGACGCAGTGCGTTCGGGGTCGGGTGGACCCCGAGCAGGCTCGTACGGATGGCCGAGGCGTCGATGAGGCCGGTGCGGGCGAGCCGGGAGTCGTCGAACAACTCGACCAGCGTGGCCCGGTTCCGGCGCAGGGCGTCGTGGAAGTCGGCGCTGTACTCGCCCTTGGTGGAGCGCCGCAGGACGGCGTCGGGCGCGATGCCGCGCATCGCCTCGGCGAGGACCGGCTTGTACCGGACGGGCGTGCTGCGTTCGGCCACGCGGACGGCCAGCGCCGCCTCGAGCACGCCGTCGTCGAGGAAGGGCGCGGCGTAGTCCAGCCCCAGGCGGGAGAACACCTGCTCCAGCAGACGGAAGCCGCGCCCGCCGGCCCGTACCAACGTCAGCGCGGTGTGTTGTCCGCGCCGGGGTGCGAGGGGTTCGGCGGTGTCGGCGGCCTCGCGGAGCAGGCGCTGCACCGTCCGGACGGCGTCCGGGGTCGCCCAGGAGGGCATGCGCACGTCGACGCCCCACGCGGTGGAGGGGGCCGGGCGACCGGCGGTCGCCGGAGGGGGTTCGGGACCGGTGAGGTCCTCCGCCCAGGCGGCCAGCCACTGGCGGTACGTGCTGCGGTCGGCCAGTTGGCGCAGCACCGGCCACAACGGCCAGTGCTGGGAGTCGCGGTGGCGGCGGATGCGGGCGAACGCCGCCAGCGGGTGGCTGCGGACGTAGTCGTGCAGGTGCGGGGGGAACGCCGTGAACAGTTCGTCCCCGCCGCCGCCCATCATGTGCAGCCGCGAGCCCCGGGCGGTCATCAGCTCGGCGGTCGCCGCGATTCTGGCGCTGTCGCGGACCCAGGCGCCGGGTTCCTCCGTGGGGACGGCGCCGAGACCCGTCGGATCGCTGTACCACAGGGGCCACTGGTCGCGGGGCGGCGTCACATGCTCGGCAGCGGGGAGCGCGGCGGCCGCGCGTGCGGCCCAGGCGGTGTCGTCGTTGGCGGGGTCGAGGCTCTCCCAGCGCAGCGTCACCAGCTTGGCCCGGTCCCGGGCCGCTTCCCGCGCGGCCAGGAAGCACAGGCTGGTGGAGTCCATGCCGCCGGACAGATCCGAGCTGACCGTGCCGCCCCCGGCGATGCACGCGTCCACCGCGGCGGACAGCGCATCGCGCACCGCCGCCGCCCCCTGTGCCGCCGGTAGCTCCGGCTCCGGAGGGCTCCACCAGCGCTGTGCACGGCCCCGTCCATCAGCCTCGAGCAGCAGGCAGTCATGGGGGCGCAGCCCCTGCACGCCCTGCCACAGGCAGTGGTCGTCCAGCGGATACGGAGGAGGCGAGGCCAGCAGGTGAAGAGCCAGGATCCGCTCGTCCACGACCGCCCCTGTCACCGAGGCGAGCCGGTCCGCCCGGTCGGCGGCCACCGTCGCACCGCCGACGCGCGCGTGGAAGATCCGCCGCACCCCGGACGCGCTGCCCCGGACGCGGATCCGCCCGTCCACCGAGGCCAGGAGGTGGAAGCTGCCGGTCAGGCCCCGGGCCGCCCGCTCCGCGTCCGCGACGTCCCGGAGGCGGCCCGCGCGCGCCGCCAGCGCGTCGGCGGTGACCGGGCAGCGCCCGATCACCGCCAGCCGCCGCGGCCCCGCGACGCCCACCGTCACATGTCCCTCCGGCCAACTGCCGAGCAGCCAGGGCCGGCCCGAAGGATGGGCGACGACCTCGGTCGCCCGGGGCCGCAGCAGCCGCGCCGCGGCCGCGCCCGCTTCGCCGTCCGGGAGGACCGCGAACCACACGTCACCCGTCATGAACCGGCGGCCTCAGCTCGGGCCGAGGTACCACTCGTAGGGCGGGAACCCGCCTTCGTAGTGCGCCCCGATCGCCTCGCCGCGCGTCAGCTCGGCGAAGTCGCCGACTTCCGCCATCGCCGGCGGTTCGTACAGCTCGTGCTGGTCCATGAGGAGACCCCTTCCCACCCCTGCTTCCGGTGCGGAATCTGCACCGTGGTGCGGAATGCCCAGAGCATCCCGGACTAGGCCCACTGGGGGCGTTCATTCACTCGAAGGAGTGAGCAACGGCGGTGGGAGCCGTCGTAAAACGGTTCGCGTCAACAGGCCTGCCACCGGCAGGGTTTCGTCATGGGAATCCACTACTGGCCCCTGTACGGGCTGCGCATCACCACGCCTCGACTCGAACTGAGACTGCCCGACCTGCCCCTGCTCGACGGCCTCTCGGCCGTGGGGGCGGACGGTGTGCACGAACCGGGCGAGATGCCCTTCCTGATCCCCTGGACCGACGGCACTCCCGTCGAGCGCGGCCGGGCGACGTTCCAGCACCTGCTCGGCACCGTCGCCGACTGGCGCCCGGAGAAGTGGACGCTGAGCCTGGCCGTCCTGTGCGACGGCGAGCCGGTGGGCCGGCAGGATCTCACCGCCGTCGACTACGCGGTGACCCGGGAGATCGAGACCGGCTCATGGCTGGGCCTGGCCCACCAGGGCCGCGGCATCGGCACCGAGATGCGGGCGGCGGTGGCCCACCTGGCGTTCGAGGGGCTGGGCGCCCGGTTCATGACGTCGGCCGCCATGCCGGACAACCCCCGCTCCCTCGGCGTCTCCCGCAGACTCGGCTACCGCCCCGACGGCCTGCTCGTCGCCTCCGTGCGCGGCCGGCCCCGGACCTTCCGGCGCCTGCGCCTCGACCGCGAGGCATGGCAGGCGCACCGCGCCGTCCCCGTCGGGATCCACGGCCTGGAACCCTGCCTCCCGCTGTTCCTGGGGGACAGCGTCGCCCCGTGAGGCCTGGTGGTCCTGCAACTCCTGTGCCGTTAACGTGTGTTCGAGTGGGGGAAGGGGGATCGGTGTGACCGGTTTCAGCGGCGAAGAACACGAAGGGCTCCAGGAGCAGACACGGGCCCTGGCCGGGCGGCAGGTCTCCTCGCGGGAGCTGGTGGAGCGGTCGCTGCGGCGCATCGAGGCGACGCAGCCGACGCTCAACGCGTTCCGGCGGGTCCGCGCGGAAGCGGCGCTGCGCGAGGCGGAGGCCGCCGACCGGCGGCTCGCCGCGGGCGAGCGCGCACCGCTGCTGGGCGTGCCCGTCGCCGTCAAGGACGACATGGACGTGGCCGGCGAGCCGACCGCCTTCGGCTGCCCCGGCGACTTCCCGGCGAAGAAGGCCGACAGCGAGGCCGTGCGCCGATTACGGGCCGCCGGCGCGGTGATCGTCGGCAAGACCAACACGCCCGAACTGGGCCAGTGGCCCGTCACCGACGGGCCCGCCTTCGGCGTGACGCGCAACCCCTGGAGCCTGCGCCACACCCCCGGCGGCTCCTCCGGAGGCTCCGCCGCGGCCGTCGCCGCCGGGCTCGTACCGGCCGCGCTCGGCTCGGACGGCGCGGGCTCGATCCGGATACCCGCCGCCTGGACGCACCTGGTCGGCATCAAACCCCAGCGGGGGCGGATCTCGACGTGGCCGCAGCGGGAGTCGTTCCGGGGCATCACCGCCGACGGGCCGTTCGCCCGCACGGTCGGCGACGCCGCGCTGCTGCTGCACGTGGCGAGCGGCTCGCACGAGGGCGACCTGCACCGGCCGCCGGCCGTCGACATCCTCGCCGCCGCCGGGCACGGGCCGCGGCGCCGGCTGCGGATCGCGCTGTCGCTGCGGCCCGCCTTCGCCGCCGTCCGGCACTGGCTGGACCCGGCCGTCCGGACCGCGACGCTGCGCATCGCCGAACGGCTGGAGGTGCTCGGGCACGAGGTCGTGGAGGAGGACCCGCGCTACGGACCGATCGGCCTCGCCTTCGTGCCCCGCTCGATGGCCGGGGTGCGCGACTGGTCCGCCCGTGTGCCCGACCGCGCGGCGCTCGATCCCCGCACGCACGCGAACGTACGCGGCGGACTGCTGCTCGGCGGCGGGCTGCTGCGCGCGGCACGGGCCGCGGAGGCGCCGCTGCGACGCAGGATCGGGGAGATGTTCTGGCGCTTCGACGCCGTGCTGACGCCCACCACGGCCGTACCGCCGCTGCGCACCGGCGACCTGGCCGGCCTCGGCGGCCGCGAGACCAACTCCCGCATGATCGCGGCCTGTCCGTACGCCTGGCCCTGGAACGTCCTGGGCTGGCCCGCCCTGAGCGTGCCCTCCGGCCTCACCGAGGCCGGGCTGCCGATGGGCGCACAGCTGCTGGGACCGTCGAACAGCGAGCCGCTGCTGATCTCGCTGGCCGCCCAGCTGGAGGCGGACCGGCGGTGGTACGAACTGCGGCCGCTGCCGGGGGATCCGGCGAAGTGAGCGCCGGGGCGCCCCTCCTCAGGGTGCCCGGACTCAGGGCATCGGCCCTCAGGGCACCAGGACGTCCAGCTCCGCCATCGCCCCCGTCGCGATCTCCCTGGTCAGCGCCTCCGCCCGGGCCGCGTCCCGCTCCCGTACGGCCTCGGCGACGCGCACGTGCAGGGTCACCGCGGCCGGGTCGGGGTCGGTGAACATCACCTGGTGGTGGGTGCGGCCCGTGAGGACCTCCGCGACGACATCGCCCAGCCGCGCGAACATCTCATTGCCCGAGGCCCGCAGGATCACCCGGTGGAAGGCGATGTCGTGGACCAGATAGCGCTCCAGCTGCTGGCCGCGCGAGGTGGCCACCATGCCCAGGGCGTGCTCGGTCAGTTCGGCGCACTGCTCGGGCGTGGCGAGGCGGGCGGCGAGGCCGGCCGCGACGGGTTCGATCGCCGAGCGCAGCACCGTCAGGGAGCGCAGCTGGCGGGGCCGGTCGGGGCCGGCCAGGCGCCAGCGGATGACGCGGGGGTCGTAGACGTTCCACTCGTCGGCCGGGAGCACGGTCACGCCGACGCGGCGCCGGGAGGCGACCAGGTGCATGGACTCCAGGACGCGTATCACCTCGCGGACGACCGTGCGCGAGACGTCGAAGCGCTCCTCGAGCTCGTCGGTGCGCAGCACGCTGCCCGGCGGGTAGGCGCCCCCGGTGATCGCGGGCCCGAGGGAGTCGAGCACGCGCTCGTGCTGGCCCTGTGCTCTGTCCATGGGGTCAGCCTACGGGGCCCCTCCGGATGACAGGCGTGAGGGAATAAGTATGACGTTTTAGTTACGCCCCCTTGAATACGTCGTACATGTGGGTTTCAGTGAGGCCGCACAACCGATGGCGTCGGCGACAGGGACAGCGAGGTACGGCACAGATGGTCGTCGTGGTGATGGGCGTATCCGGCACGGGCAAGACCACGGTCGGGCCCCTGGTCGCGGAGGCGCTCGGCGTCCCGTACGCCGAGGGCGACGACTTCCACCCGCCCGCCAACATCGCCAAGATGTCGGCGGGCACCCCCCTGGACGACGCCGACCGCGCCCCCTGGCTCGACGCCATCGGCGACTGGGCCCGCGGCCGGGCGGAGGCGGGGGCGGGCGGCGTGGTCAGCTGCTCCGCCCTCAAGCGCGCCTACCGCGACCGGCTGCGCGCCGCCGCACCCGGCACGGTCGTCTTTCTGCACCTCACCGGCGACCGCGAGCTGATCGCCGATCGCATGGCCGCCCGCAAGGGGCACTTCATGACCACCCGGCTGCTGGACTCCCAGTTCGCCACCCTCGAACCGCTCGAGGCCGACGAGGTGGGCGTCGTCGTCGACGTCGCGCCCGAGGCGGCCGTCATCGCCGAGCGGGCGGTCGCCGCGCTGCGGCGGCTCTGAACACCTCCCCCCTCCCCCCTTCTCAAGGAAGCCCCGTGAGCACTCTCAGCGTCGAGATGCTGGCCGCGGCCCCCACCGCACCGATCACTTCGGCAGGTCACGCACAGCTGGGCACCGCCGTCCTCATCGGCATCGCCGTCATCGTCCTCCTCATCACCCGCTTCAAACTGCACGCGTTTCTCTCGCTGACCATCGGCTCGCTGGTCCTCGGCGCGGTGGCGGGCGCGCCGCTCGACAAGGTCATCGCCAGCTTCACCGGCGGCCTGGGCGCCACCGTGGCGGGGGTGGGTGTGCTCATCGCGCTCGGCGCGATCCTGGGCAAGCTGCTGGCCGACTCCGGCGGCGCCGACCAGATCGTCGACACGATCCTGGCCAGGGCGGGCACACGCTCGATGCCCTGGGCCATCGTGCTGATCGCCGGCGTCATCGGCCTGCCGCTGTTCTTCGAGGTCGGGATCGTGCTGCTGATCCCGGTGGTGCTGCTGGTCGCCAAGCGCGGCCACCACTCGCTGATGCGGATCGGCATCCCCGCCCTCGCCGGCCTGTCGGTGATGCACGGGCTGGTGCCCCCGCACCCCGGCCCGCTGGCCGCCATCGACGCCATCCACGCCGACCTCGGCGTCACCCTGGCCCTGGGCGTGCTCGTGGCGATACCCACCGCGGTGATCGCGGGTCCGCTGTTCTCCCGCTACGCCGCCCGCTGGGTCGACATCGCCCCGCCCGAGAAGCTCATCCCGCAGCGTCCCTCGGAGGACCTGGCCCGCCGCCCCGGCTTCGGCGTCACCGTGGGCACGGTCATGCTGCCCGTGCTGCTGATGCTCGCCAAGGCGCTCGTCGACATCGTCGTGGACGACCCGAAGAACCACCTCCAGCGCGTCACCGACGTCGTCGGCTCCCCGCTGATCGCCCTCCTCGCCGCCGTCCTGGTGGGGCTGTTCACCCTCGGCCGGGCCGCCGGCTTCGGCCGCGACCGGCTCGCCGGGACCGTGGAGAAGTCGCTCGTGCCGATCGCCGGCATCCTGCTCATCGTCGGCGCGGGCGGCGGTTTCAAGCAGACCCTGATCGACGTGGGCGTCGGCCGGATGATCCTGGACATCTCCGAGGACTGGTCCGTCTCCGCCCTCCTCCTCGCCTGGCTGATCGCCGTCGGCATCCGGCTGGCGACCGGGTCGGCGACGGTGGCCACCATCTCCGCCGCCGGGCTCGTCGCACCGCTGGCCGCGGACATGAGCACGACCCACTCGGCCCTGCTCGTCCTGGCCGTCGGCGCGGGATCGCTGTTCTTCTCCCACGTCAACGACGCCGGCTTCTGGATGGTCAAGGAGTACTTCGGCATGAGCGTCGGCCAGACCATCAAGACCTGGTCGCTCATGGAGACCGTGATCTCGGTCGTCGGGATCGGCTTCGTCCTCCTCCTCTCGCTCGTGCTGTAGCGAGCCCCGGCGGGCGGGCGGGCGGGGGCGGCCGGCCGGAGGGGTCAGCCCTGGCCGGTGATCTCCCTCAGATACGCGCTCACATCCGACGGGTCGTCGGTCGCCAGACCGATGTACCCGTCGGGGCGTATCAGGAACAGCCCGCTCCCGTATGCCGCTCGCGCATGGCCGTCGGGGTCGCGCAGGTCCGGCGTCGGACCCTCGACGCGGTACGTCCGCGCCAGGCCGCCCTCGAAGCTCGGCAGATCGGCCTCGTACCCGACGGCCAGCAGGGTGAACTGCGGGCCGCAGAAGGCATCGAAGAGCCGGACCGTGGCGCCCGAGGGGTCCTTGCACGGCGCGTCCGGCGCCCGGTCCCCGGCCCGCAGGGCGCCCTCCGGGATGTCCTGGCGCAGCTCGCGCGTCAGCGGGCTGGTGGGGTAGCCGATGCCGAGCTGGTGGGTCTCGGTGCCGCGCCGCGGGTTCTCCCCCTGGTCGGCGCGGTGGACGCGGGTGCTCAGCCCCAGCACGCCGGCCGCCACCTCCATCCGCTCGGCCTCATAGGTGTCGAGCAGGGTGTCCGGGGCGTTCAGCCGCAGCACCGCGTCGAGCTTCCAGCCGAGGTTGTAGGCGTCCTGCAGGCTGGTGTTGAGGCCCTGGCCGCCGGCGGGGGAGTGCACGTGCGCGGCGTCCCCGGCGAGGAGGACCCGGTCCGAGCGGAACCGCCCGGCCATCGCTGCCCGCGCCCGGAACGTCGAGGACCACGTCACCTCGCCCACCCGCAGGTCCGTGCGGCCCGTGCGCTCCTCGAGCAGGCGCTGGAGGGCCTCGGGAGTGGCGTCCCGTTCGGCGTCCGGCGTGTGGCCGGTGTCCTCGAATCGGGCGAGGAACTGGAAGGACTCGGTGCCCTCCAGGGGGCGCATCATCACCATTCCGCCCGGCGCCTGGGGCCAGATGTGCCAGTGCGTGCGCTCCAGCCCCTCGAGGGAGAAGTCGGCCAGGAGGACGGGGCGGGGGTCGACGAAGTCGCCCTCGAAGTCGATGCCGAGCGCCTTGCGCACGGTGCTGCGACCGCCGTCGGCGCCGACCAGATAGTCCACCCGCACGGTCTCGCGCTCACCGTCGGCGTGCGTGAGCGTGGCCGTGACGCCGTCCGCGTCCTGGCTGAAGTCCGTCAGCTCGGTGTCGAAGTCGACGTGGCCGCCGAGCTCGGCCAGGCGGGCGCCCAGGATCTCGACCGTGCGCCACTGGGGCAGCATCAGCACTTCGCCGTACGGCGCGGCGGGCGTGGGGTCGGTGCGCTCGACCAGCTCCCACTCGCCGAGCTGCCGGGGGCCGTCCCAGTTCATCATCGGCGGGCAGGGTCCGCCGTCCGCCAGGAACGCGGGCAGGACGCCCAGATCCTCGAAGACCTCCAGCGTGCGCGGCTGCAGGCCCGTGCCGCGCGAGCCGGGGAAGCCGCGGGGCGCGCGGTCTATGACGCGGTGGCGGATGCCGCGCCGGGCGAGGTCGATGGCCAGGACGAGCCCGGTCGGGCCGGACCCCACGATCAGCACCTCGGTGCCGGTGGATGTGCTGGTGCACGTGTCGATGCTCATGCAAGCCCCCTTAACGACGTTAAGTTCACGCTACCCAGCGTGGCCTGAACACCGTTAAGCTGTCAAGGTGGGAACTCGACCGAAAAAACTGGACCGCTCACGCGTGGCCGACACGGCGCTGCGGGTGCTGAACGACGTGGGCCTCGAAGGGCTGGCCCTGCGGCGGATCGCCAACGAGCTCGACGTCCAGGCGCCCGCCCTGTACTGGCACTTCAAGAACAAGCAGGAACTGCTCGACGAGATGGCCACCGAGATGATGCGGCGCATGCTCGAGCCGCTGGAGGGCATCGAGGCCGCCACGTGGCAGGAGCACCTGACCGCGGCCACCCGCGTCACGCGCCGCACCCTGCTCGGCTACCGCGACGGGGCGAAGGTCTTCAGCGGCACGCGGTTCACCGAGAACCACTTCGCGGTCCCGCTGGAGAGGTTCCTGGGCGTCTGGCTCGACTCGGGCGCCTGTGTGCGCACCGGCGCCCGTGCCTGGTTCACCGCCCACACCTACGCGGTCGGCTATGTCATCGAGGAGCAGTCCGTGCACCCGCTGCCCGGCGACGAGCGCGACTCCACGCACATGCTGACCGACCACGTCCGCCTGACGGAGGACTTTCCGCTCGCCGCCGAAGCCGGCAAGGAGTTCTTCGGGGACCTCGAGCAGGGCTTCGAGGAGGGCCTGTCCGCGGTCGTCGCGGGCATCGGCGTCACCCTAATGAGGCGCGGCCCCGGCTCCCGCACCGTCCCCGCCGCGCCCGCGGACCCCGCCCAGTGAGGCGCGCAGCAGGGGTGTGAGCCGCCGCTCCACGCAGCGGTGCAGCACCCAGGCCAGCAGCAGCATCAGCGCCACCGTCAGCGCGAACGTCGCGTAGGAGGGTAGCCCCAGCCCGCGGTGCAGCCCGCCGATCGCCACCCACCCCAGGTGCTCGTGCACCAGATAGAAGGGGTACGTCAGCGCGCCCGCGAACGGCAGCCAACGCCAGTTCAGCCGGCGCGCCTTGCCCAGCGCCACCGCCGCGACGGCCGCGTAGCCCAGGGCCAGGACGGCGATGATGACGTAGGGGGAGCGGTAGGAGAAGTAGTGCGGGTTCGGCGGGTGCCACAGCCCCACCACCGCGTAGTGCTGGCCCAGCAGGAAGCTCACCGCCACGATGCCCCAGGACAGCGCGTCGTGGCCGAAGCGGTGGATCAGGTACAGGCCGACGCCGCCGATGAAGAACGACGCGTACTCCGGCATGAACACCACCCGCAGGAACTCCACATGGGACGCCGTCGTGACCACCGTCATCAGCGTCCACACCGCGCAGAACAGCACCACCCGCCGCCGCGTCGCCCCCGGCAGCACCACGAACAGCGCGAACAGCGCGTAGAAACGCACCTCCGCCCACAGCGTCCAGCACACCCCCAGCACCCGCTCGGCCCCGGCCGGCTGCTGCAGCATGGTCAGGTTCACCAGCGCGTCGCTGGCCGACACCGGCCGGTACGTCACCCACGGCAGCGCGAAGACCAGCGTGACCAGCACGATCGCCGCCCAGTAGGCGGGGTAGAGGCGGGCCGCACGCGAGGCGAAGAACGAGCGCAGAGGGCGGCCCCAGCCGCTCATGCAGATCACGAAGCCGCTGATGACGAAGAAGATCTGCACCCCCAGACAGCCGTAGGCGAAGACCGCCGACAGATGCGGGAACTCGTGCCGCGGCGAGGCGCCCCACGCCCGGCTCACGTCACCGTCCCGCCCGCCGTAGTGGTACGCCGCCACCATCAGCGCGGCGATCAGCCGCAGACCGTCCAGGGCCCGCAGCCGCCCGGACGGCCCGGTCCTGCCCGCCTTCCCCGCCGGCGGGCGGATGCGGGTGCCGGGCAGGACCGGGGTCGTGGCGCTCATGCGGTGGTCACCGTTTTCCGCGTCTTCCTGTTGACCAGCCTTCTGCGCAGCGCCCGCGCCCGGCGCGCCACCGTGCGCACGGCCGGGCTGCGCGGCAGGAAGGCCAGCTGGGAGGGGACCGCGCCGGGCAGCGCCAGCGAGGTCAGGCGGCGCCGCTTGAAGTAGCGCCGGGTACGGGCGTCGAGGTGCGCGGCCAGATAGCGCTCGGCGGCCGGCCGCAGCCCCGGGTTGACCTGCGGCTGCATCGCGAAGCCGACGGCCGCGAGCAGCCCGCCCAACCGCTCCGGGTCGCCGCACAGGCGCACCGGGTCGTCGAGATCGGGCAGCAGCGCGTCGACGATGGTCACCGGCACGCGATTGCTGTTCTGGTACGGCGTGAGCCGCTCCAGCAGCAGATCGGTCCCGCACCGGGCGACGGGCAGCCCGTAGAAGGTGTTCGCGGTCAGCAGGGCGGTGGAGAAGCAGGCGACGACGAGCGCGGGCCGCAGCCGCTGGTAGACGACCTCCGCCAGCACGGGCGCGTCCACGACCGTCAGCTCCGCGCCGAGCCGGGCCGCCTCCTCCTCCAGCATCCGCGACCAGCGGGCCGGCGCCGAGGGGTGCGGCTTGAAGACCACGTCGCGGTGGCCGCGCCCGACCGCGCCGCGCAGCATCCGCACGTGCAGCCGCTCCTCCTCCTCGGGCGAGAGGATGTCCAGCGCCGACAGGTACTGGCCCAGCAGCAGCGCCGCCCCCTCCGGGGCCGGCGGCAGGCTGCCGTCGGCCGCGTCGGCGAGCTCGGCCAGCACCTTGGTGAAGACCTCGCCCGGCACGATGTGCGGCTCGACCCCGAACTCCCGCAGCAGCAACGGCTCCAGGCCGGGCACCAGGTCGAGGTGCAGGAGGCGGGCCACGCGCGTGCCGATCAGCGGGTCGAGCTTGCTGCGCGTGGGCCCGTAGCTCATCAGCCCGTCGGCGTAGACCTCCAGCGGCGCGTCGGGGAAGAGCTGGACCAGGGCGAGGGCGGGGTTGACCTGGATGGACTCCAGGGCGATCGTCACCTCGTCCTCGCCGAGCCCCCACAGCAGCCGCAGGTGGCGCTCCCACAGCGGGACGTCGTCCGGGCGCGGGGACCAGGCGGTGGGGTGGAAGGGGCGGATCGTCTCGTTCCACGACAGCACCCCGTCGAAGCGGGTGCGCAGCTGCTCGAAGCCGGGCGCCTCGTCGAAGGCGGGTGTGGTCTCCGGGACCGCGGCGGTGTTGGCGACGAGCAGCAGCCTGCGGTCGGCCTGCCCCAGGAGCCCCGCGTCGAGCGCGGCGGCGAGCGTGGCGGCCCCGTAGAGCGTCGAGGCGAGCAGGATCTGGGTGCGGCGGCGTGCGGTCATCGGGCGCTCACCTGCGCCGGTACGGACGCCACCGGCCGGCGGCGCAGCCTGCGCAGCCGGGCGGCCCGGTCCGCGTCCATGGAATTCAGGGCGTCCTTGAGAAGATCCTGCGGCAGCCTCTTCATGGCCGCCGCACACATCGAACGCAATGTTCTCGCGACCGCGGGTTCGAATCTCTCGATGGAGCCCAGATGGTGCGCCATAATCGCGCAATACGTACGGACCGCCTTCGGCAGGAGTTTCTCCGCATCCACATCCCGCGCCGTTTCCTCGATTACCTGGTCGAACGCGCGAATGAAATCCAGCTGCCGTACGTCACCGATTTGAGTGAGCGACGTCGCCACCCCGCGCCGGTAAAAGACGCCGAGCATTCCGGCGACGGCGAAGGAATCCGCCTCGCGGTGCAGCCGCCAGATCCACGGCCGGTCCTCGGCGGTCCGCAGCCCGTGCCGGAAGTGCAGCAGCCCCGCGTCCAGCAGCCGGCGGTGGTAGATGCCCGCCCACGCGTACGGATAGTCCACCGACGTGGAACGCTCGGCGGGCAGTATGGCCTCGCGCGGCCGCAGCGCCACGCCGCGCCGGCCGATCGGCACCCGGTGGATCGTGCGGCTGCGGCCCACGCACTGGACGTGGTCGGTACGGACGAAGTCCACGCCCAGCTCCTCGATCACCGCCAGCAGCCGGGCGAGGTGCCCGGGCGCGAGCCAGTCGTCGCCGTCGAGGAAGGTGACGAACTGCCCGCGCGCCGCCTCCAGGCCCGTGTTGCGGGCGGTGGCCAGCCCCTCGTTCGTCCCGTGGCGGACCACCACCGCCCCCGGCACCTCGCGGCCGGCGCGCTCCAGGAGGGCGGGCGTGCCGTCCGTCGAGCAGTCGTCGACGAGAATGAATTCGAAGTCCTCACGTGCGTTCGCACCCAGACTTCTCAGTGTGTCGGGGGCGTATGTCTGCACGTTGAAGAACGGCACGATGACGGAGAGCTTGACCACGCGCGTGACGCTATGTGGCGCCCCGGCATTCGTTCTGACGCAGGGCATAAGGAGAGGTGAACGAAGCACGGCGGATCGATGAACCACCTTTGCGCGTCAACCGCTTCGCCGACCGTCGGTGTGCTGTTTACCGGCTGTTGAAGTCCCGTTGGGCAACGAAACGGAATGGATTTCTATCGTCGGCGACGTGCCATCACGTGCTGAATGCCCGTCGCCCCCACCGCGGGTCGCCGTGCTCGCGGACTCCGACACCCGGTGGAAATGGGGGGCGCTCACCGCGCACCGGCTCGCCCCCGGCGGCCCCCTCGACGGCTACCTCCTGCGCGGGCGCGCGACCCCCACGGTCCGCCAGCTCGCCGAGGTCGGCGTCCGCGCGGACGCGCTGCGCGAGGTCACCGGCGCGGAGTTCGTCGCCGCGGCCGGGCGGGAGCGGTACGACGTCGTCGTGCTGGCCTGCGTCGGCGGCGCGGTCCAGGCCATGCTGCACGGACTGGGCCACGCCTGGTCGGCCGCTCCCGCTCGGCCGGTGGTCGTCACCGGCTATGTCGGCGTCGTCTACGAGAAGTTGGCGGACGGCCTGCTGCTGCGGCACGGCGCGGACGTGGTCCTCGCCAACTCCCGCCACGACGCCGAGCGTTTCCGCGCCGTCTACGCGGGCGCCGGCGCCCCGGACGACAGCGTCACCGAATGCGCGCTGCCGTTCCTGGGCGGCGAACGCTACGCCGGAGCCGCCCAAGACCGCCCGTACACCGTGGTGTTCGCCGCCCAGCCCTCCGTCCCGGAGGGCCGCGCCGACCGCATCTACCTCCTCGAACGCGCCGCCCGCCACGCCCGTCTGCACCCGGAACGTGACGTCCTCATCAAACTGCGCAGCAGACCTGGGGAACACACCACCCACATCGAGGAACACCCCTACCAGAAGCTGGCGGCCAGAGTCCCCGGCGGCCTCCCGCCCAACTGCCGCCTGGTCTACGGCCACATGGGCGACGTGCTCGACCGCACCGACCTCCTGGTGACCGTCAGCTCCACGGCCGCCCTCGAATCCCTCCACCGTGCCGTGCCCACCGCCGTCCTCACCGACCTCGGCATCCGCGAGCCCCTGGGCAACCACCACTTCCTCGGCTCCGGCTGCCTCGCCTCCTGGGACGAGCTCGACGCCGGCCACCTGCCCGAACCCGACCCCCGGTGGACGGCGCGCCAGGGCGTCGCGGCGGACGGAACGTACGAGCACGCCTTCGACGCAGCCCGCGAGCGCATCGCGGACCTCACCGCGCGCAGCGCCCTGCCGCCGCTCGCCCCCTACTACACCGCGCGGACCGCGCCCGGCTATCTGCCCGCGATCCTCGCCCGCCACGGCTTCGACCCCCAGGGCGGCCCGCTGCCCGGGCGCGCGGCCCCGGCACGCGAGGAGAGCGCCCTGCGCCGCGCCACGCGCAGCGCCCTGCGCGACGCCGCCCGCGGCGCGTACCGGCACGGCGTGCAGCGCGTGGCGCCCGTCATCCGCCGGATGGGCGAGCTGTGACGGCGCCCCCGACCACACCGGACCCCGAGGAGCCCACCATGTCCGCCCCACCGGCCGTCCTGGCCGTCATCCCCGCCCGCGGCGGCTCCAAGGGGGTGCCCTCCAAGAACCTCGCCGCCGTCGGGGGCGTACCGCTCGTCGTCCGGGCGGTGCACCAGTGCAGGGCCTCGCGCCTGGTCACGGACGTCGTCGTGTCCACCGACGACCCCGCCATCGCCCAGGCGGCGCGCGGCGCGGGCGCGGTGGTCGTCCGCCGCCCGCCGGCGATCGCGGGGGACACCGCGACGAGCGAGGCGGCGGTGCTGCATGCCATGGACGCTTACGAGGCGATGTGCGACCGCACGGTGGGCACGGTCCTGCTGGTGCAGTGCACGAGTCCGTTCCTGACGCGTGAGGACGTGGACGGGGTGGCTGCGGCCGTGGTCGAGGAGGGGGCGGATACGGCCCTGACGGTGGCGCCGTTCCACGGGTTCGTTTGGCGGAACGGTGGCTCGGGCGGGGCGGTTCCCGCCGGTGGTTCCGTTGTGCCCACCCGTTCCGCCTTGCGGAACGATTGCCCACAACCTTTCGGTGTCAACCACGACGCTGCCCATCGGCCCCGGCGGCAGGACCGGCCTCAGGATCTTCTCGAGACCGGTGCCGCCTACGCCATGCGGGCCGACGGGTTCCGGGCCGCACGGCATCGGTTCTTCGGGCGGACCGAGCTCGTACGGACCGAGGCCGCCCGCGTGCTGGAGATCGACGAGCCGCACGACCTCGAGCGGGCCCGGGCGCTCGCGCCGCTGCTCGACACCGACGGCGGCGCCCTGCCCACCCGGGAGGACGTCGACGCCGTCGTCCTCGACTTCGACGGCACCCAGACCGACGACCGCGTGCTCATCGACGCCGACGGGCGCGAGTTCGTCGCCGTCCACCGCGGCGACGGGCTCGGCGTCGCCGCGCTGCGCCGGGCGGGGCTGGAGCTGCTGATCCTCTCCACCGAGACCAACCCCGTCGTCGCCGCGCGCGGCCGCAAGCTGGGCGTGCCCGTCATCCACGGCACCGACCGCAAGGACATCGCCCTCAAGCGGTGGTGCGAGGAGCGCGGCATCGCCCCCGAGCGGGTGCTCTACGCCGGCAACGACGTCAACGACCTGCCCTGCTTCGGCCTCGTCGGCTGGCCCGTGGCCGTCGCCGACGCCCACGGCTCCGTACGCGGCGCCGCCCGCGCCGTGACCGCTTCTCCCGGCGGCAGCGGCGCCGTCCGCGAGATCGCCACCTGGCTCCTCGGCCCCTCGCTCTCCGCCCTCTGACAGTCCCCTCCACCTAAGGAACCGCCTCGCATGAGTCCCGCCAGCACTGCCCCGCACACCGGCATCGGCACCCGCACCCGCGTCCTCGGCAACCGCCCCGTGGGCCCCGGCCACCCCGTCTACATCACCGGTGAAATCGGCATCAACCACAACGGCGACCTCGCCAACGCCTTCGCCCTCATCGACGCCGCCGCCGACGCCGGCTGCGACGCCGTGAAGTTCCAGAAGCGCACCCCCGAGGTCTGCACCCCGCGTGACCAGTGGGACCTCGAGCGCGACACGCCGTGGGGCCGGATGACGTACATCGACTACCGCCACCGCGTCGAGTTCGGCGAGGACGACTACCGCGCCATCGACGAGCACTGCCGGGCGCGCGGCATCGACTGGTTCGCCTCCCCGTGGGACACCGAGTCCGTCGCCTTCCTGGAGAAGTTCGACGTCCCGGCCCACAAGGTCGCCTCCGCCTCCCTCACCGACGACGAACTGCTGCGCACCCTGCGCGCCACCGGCCGCACGGTCGTCCTGTCGACCGGGATGTCCACCCCCAAGCAGATCCGGCACGCCGTCGAGGTCCTCGGCAGCGAGAACATCGTGCTCTGCCACGCCACCTCGACCTACCCGGCCCGGGCCGCCGAGCTCAACCTGCGGGTCGTCAACACCCTCATGGCCGAGTACCCCAATGTCCCCATCGGCTACTCCGGCCACGAGACCGGCCTGCAGACCACCCTCGCCGCCGTCGCCCTCGGCGCCGCCTTCGTCGAGCGGCACATCACCCTCGACCGCGCCATGTGGGGCTCCGACCAGGCCGCCTCCGTCGAACCCGGCGGCCTGCAGCGGCTCGTGCGCGACATCCGCGTCGTCGAGGAGTCGCTGGGCGACGGAGTGAAGCGGGTGTACGACAGCGAGCTGGGTCCCATGCGCAAACTGCGCCGCGTGCCCGGCGTCGTCGCCGAGGCGGGCGACCGCGAACCCGTCGCGGTCTGACGGGCGGCTCCCCGGTGACCTCACCCCAGGGGCCGTCCCCCGGCCCACCCCCCGGGGCGGCGGCCCCCACCCTGGCCTTCGTCGAGAGCCCGGTGCAGCTGCTGAACGTCCTCGAATGGGCGTACTCCACGGCCCGGCGCGACTGCGGCACGCCCGCCCCGCGCGCCGAACCGCCTGCGCTGTGCGACGGAGTGCCGCGCCAGCCGGACCACCGGGACATCACCCCGCTCGCCGGCGACCTCCTCGTCGTCGTCCTGGCCCCGCACGACCCGATGACCCGCGGCCAGCTGCGCCGGATGGCTGAACTGGCCCGCGACCAGGGCCACCGGGTGCGCTGGGAGGAGGCCCGGGGCGGCCCCGGCGCGCCCTTCGGCACCGTCGGCTCGCTGGCCGGGCCGCTGCGCCGGGCCCGCCGCGTCGTCATCGGCGACCCCTTCTCGCGGTACGTCCAACTGCTGCTGACCCTCACCCGCGCCCGGGAGCTGGTCGTGGTGGACGACGGCACGGCGACCATGGAGTTCGTCTCCCAACTCGCCCGGGGGGAACGCCTCGTACGATGGCACCGGCGCTCCGCCCTGGGGGCGCGCGGAATCATCTTCGCGCCGGTGGCTGCATCAGCGCGCCGGAAACTCACCCCGAACAACCGCCGTTCGGTAGAGGTCTTCACCTCGATGCCCGTCGAACCGCCACCCGGAGTGACGGTCACGGCCAACGACTTCGCCTGGACCCGCGCCACATACGGCCCGCCGCGCCTCACCCGTGGCACCGACCTCGTGGGCACCTCCCTGGTCGAGACCGGTGTAGTCGACCCCGGGCGCTACCTCGACGCCGTCGCCGCCCTCGCCCGGGCCCACGGCGCCACCCGCTACTTCGCCCACCGCCGCGAGAGCGCCGACAAGCTGCGCCGGATAGCCGCCGCGGTGGGCCTGGAGATCGTGCGGCCCGAGCTGCCCCTGGAGCTGGTCGCCCGGCGCGGCCCCATCGGCCGCACCGTCCTCAGCTTCCCCTCCACTGTCGTGCACACCCTGCCGCTGGCCCTGGCAGGCGCGGGGGTGAGCGTCGCCGTCTGCGACATCGACCCCACCTGGCTCACCGAGCACGCCTCGCCCCGCGCCGAGGGCTTCCTGGCCGGAGTCACCGGCAGCGCCCGCGACGTACGCCGGCTGTCCCGGATGCCCGTTCCGACGCCGCGTGTCGTCGAAGGTACGCCGTAAATACGGGTCATACCCGTCGGCAGACCCATCCATGCGGCTGAACTTTTCTTGATTGAGGGACAGTTGCCCCATTCGGGGCTCTAACCTTCGCAGGGTGAATCATCTGATGCCCTGCGAAGCCGACCCCGAAACCGTCGAAGGTGATCTGCCCGGCGTGCTCCCCTCCGGACTGCGTGCCGAACTCATCGCGTTCCGGCGGGACTTGCATATGCACCCCGAGCTGGGGAACCGCGAGTTCCGCACCACCGCGGCGGTTCGGGCGAGGCTCGAGAAGGCAGGGCTCAGACCGCGCACGCTCACCGGTGGCACCGGGCTCATCTGTGACATCGGCCGGGACGGCGCCTCGTACGCCACCGCCGGCCGGCCGGTGCTCGCCCTGCGCGCGGACCTCGACGCGCTGCCCATCCCGGACACCAAGACCGTCCCGTACCGCTCGACGATCCCCAAGATGGCCCACGCCTGCGGCCACGACGTGCACACCACCGTCGTCCTGGGCGCGGGCCTGGTCCTGGCGGACCTGGCCGCGCAGGGGCTGCTGCCCCACCCCGTCCGGCTGATCTTCCAGCCCGCCGAGGAGGTGCTGCCCGGCGGTGCGCTGGACGCCATCGAGTGCGGGGCGCTGGACGGGGTGGGCCGGATCCTCGCGCTGCACTGCGACCCCAAGGTCGAGGTCGGCAGGATCGGGCTGCGCACGGGCGCCATCACCTCCGCCTGCGACCGGCTGGAGGTCGCCCTGGCCGGGCCCGGCGGCCACACCGCCCGCCCGCACCTGACCACCGACCTGGTGACGGCCGCCGCCCGGGTCGCCACCGACGTCCCCGCGCTGATCGCCCGGCGTGCCGACGCCCGCTCGGGGCTCTCGGTCACCTGGGGACGGCTGGAAACCGGCCACGCCCCCAATGTGATCCCGCAGCATGCCGAGCTCTCCGGCACGGTCCGCTGCCTCGACCTGCACACCTGGCGCGAGGCGCCCGACCTGGTGCACGCCGCGGTCGACGAGATCGCCACCCTGCACCGCGCCAAATCGGAGATCAACTACATCCGCGGCGTGCCGCCCGTCGTCAACGACGCCGAGGTCACCGGACTGCTGCGACGTGCCATGACGGCGCGCCGGGGGCGGTACGCGGTGGAGGGCACCGAGCAGAGCCTGGGTGGCGAAGACTTTTCGTGGTACCTGGAGCACGTGCCGGGTGCGATGGCCCGGCTCGGGGTGCGGCCCGTGGGGGATACGACCCCCCGTGACCTGCATTGCGGTGATTTCGACGTCGACGAGGAGGCCATCGAGGTCGGGGTGGAGCTGTTTACGGCCGCCGCACTGCTGGATGGCAACCGAATGTAGGCAATGTGGTCAAGTCTGGTTAACGACGAATCGATAACGGCTTGCAGGCACCCCTTTTATCTGCATCTACGCGCGTTACGATTCCGGCGACCAGCGCCAACGGAGGCGCTTCGAGTGAAGGGGCCCCCTCGTGCGCCGGGTATCCACTATCGCTGTCGCGGGCATCAGCACCGCGGCTCTCGCATTCACTCTCACCGCTTGTGGTGAGTCCTCCACCGAGTCGGGCGACTCGGGCGCCAAGGGCGTCGGTCTCGCCTTCGACGTCGGCGGCCGTGACGACCACTCCTTCAACGAGTCCGCCGCCCGCGGCGTCGACAAGGCGGAGAAGGAGCTGGGCGTCAAGTCCAAGATGATGACCGCCAAGAACGGCGAGACCGAGGCCGACCGCGAGCAGCGGCTGAACTCCCTCGCCGAGGCGGGCTACAACCCGGTCATCGGTGTGGGCTTCAACTACTCCAAGTCGATCGAGAAGGTCGCCAAGGACTTCCCGAAGACCACCTTCGCGGTCGTCGACTCGGTTGCCCCGGGCAAGAACATCGACAGCATCACCTTCGGTGAGCACGAGGGCTCCTACCTCGCCGGTGTCGCCGCGGCCCTGAAGTCCAAGAGCCACAAGGTCGGCTTCATCGGTGGCGTGAACAACGCCCTGATCCAGAAGTTCCAGGCCGGCTTCGAGCAGGGCGCCAAGGACACCGACTCCAGCGTCGAGGTGTTCTCGGAGTACCTGTACGCCAACAACGACAAGGGCTTCAACGACCCGGCGGCAGCCAAGGAGAAGGCCAAGGGCATGCTGGACCGCGGCGCCGACGTGATCTACACCGCGGCCGGCCTCTCCGGCAACGGCTCGATCGAGGCCATCTCGGGCCAGAAGGGCGCCTGGGCGATCGGCGTCGACTCCGACCAGTACCAGCAGCCGGGTCTGGACAAGTACAAGGCCTCCATCCTCACCTCCGTGGTGAAGAACGTGGACGTGTCGGTCTTCGACCTCATCAAGAGCGTCAAGGACGGCAAGCCGCTCACGGGCCCGCACGCCTACCTGCTCAAGGACGGCGGCGTGTCGCTGGCCACCTCCGGTGGTCAGATCGACGACATCAAGGAAAAGATCGAGGCCGCCAAGAAGAAGATCGCGGACGGCGAGGTCAAGGTTCGCACCTCCCCGTGATATCAGGCCGGTGCTGACCGGCCCGTAAGACCTGCGGGCCCGGCGGCAAGGGAACTCCTTGCCGCCGGGCCCGCACATACGCGGTCAACGCTACGCGCGTAGCGTTCCATTGACGCGTGTAGCGTCGCCTCCTGCCCAGCCGGACCCCTCCGTTCCCCCGCACGGCCCAATCCGGCCCCCGCTCCCTTCTTCTCCGAGGAGAGTGCGCCATCAAAGCGTCCACCAAAGAGTCCAGCAGTACCGCCCACGCGGTGGAACTCGCGGGAATCACCAAGCGGTTCCCCGGCGTCGTGGCCAACCACGACATCCACCTCACCGTGCGCCGCGGCACCGTCCACGCCCTCTGCGGCGAGAACGGTGCCGGCAAGTCGACCCTGATGAAGATCCTCTACGGCATGCAGAAGCCGGACGAGGGCACCATCACGCTCGACGGCGAGCAGGTCACCCTGCACACGCCCGCCGACGCCATCTCCCGCGGCATCGGCATGGTGCACCAGCACTTCATGCTCGCCGACAACCTCACGGTCCTCGAGAACGTCGTCCTCGGCGCCGAGAAGCTGTACGGCATCGGCAACAAGGCCCGCGCGAAGATCAAGGAGATCTCCGACGCGTACGGCCTGGGCGTCCGTCCCGACGTCCTCGTGGAGGACCTCGGCGTCGCCGACCGCCAGCGCGTGGAGATCCTGAAGGTTCTCTACCGCGGCGCCCGCACGCTGATCCTCGACGAGCCGACCGCCGTCCTGGTCCCGCAGGAGGTCGACGCGCTGTTCGACAACCTGCGCGAGCTCAAGGCCGAGGGCCTGACGGTCATCTTCATCTCGCACAAGCTCGGCGAGGTGCTCTCCGTCGCCGACGACATCACCGTCATCCGCCGCGGCACCACCGTCGGCACGGCGATCCCCAGCGAGACCACGCCCAAGCAGCTCGCCGAGCTGATGGTCGGCGAGGAGCTGCCCTCGCCGGAGACCCGTGAGTCCACGGTCACCGACGTGCCGATGCTCACCGTCGAGGGCCTGCACCTGTCGGCCACCGACCCCGACGGCGTCGTGCGCGCGGTGCTCGACGGCATCGCCTTCACCATCCACAAGGGCGAGGTCCTCGGCCTCGCGGGCGTGGAGGGCAACGGCCAGGCCGAGCTCGTCGAGGCCATCATGGGCATGCGCACCCCCGACGGCGGCACCGTCACCCTCGACGGCGCCGACATCACCGACGCCCCGACGCGCAAGCGCCGCGAGGACGGCATCGGGTACATCCCCGAGGACCGCCACCGCCACGCCCTGCTGCTCGAGGCGCCGCTGTGGGAGAACCGCATCCTCGGCCACGTCACCGAGAAGCCCAACAGCAAGAAGGGCCTCATCGACATCAAGGCCGCCCGCGCCGACACCGAGCGGATCGTGCGCGAGTACGACGTGCGCACGCCCGGCATCGACGTCACCGCGGCCTCGCTGTCCGGCGGCAACCAGCAGAAGCTGATCGTCGGCCGCGAGATGAGCCACCTGCCCAAGCTGCTCATCGCCGCGCACCCCACCCGCGGCGTGGACGTCGGCGCGCAGGCGCAGATCTGGGACCAGATCCGCGAGGCGCGCCGCGAGGGTCTCGCGGTCCTGCTGATCTCCGCGGACCTGGACGAGCTGATCGGGCTCTCCGACACCCTGCGGGTGATGTTCCGCGGCCGCCTGGTCGCCGACGCCGACCCCGCGACGATCACGCCGGAGGAGCTGGGCTCGGCGATGACCGGTGCCGCGTCCGGCCACCTGGAGCACCAGGAGGGGGCCGAGGCCCCCGAGGACTCCACGGAGGAGTCCACCGAGGAGTCCGCGTCGGACGAGGCGTCCGACAAGAAGGCCGACAAGCCCGAGGCCGACAAGACCGACAAGAAGTCCGAGAAGAAGGAAGGCGGTGACGCGAAGTGAAGAAGTTCGACAAGGACAAGCTGATCCTGGGTCTGGCCGCCCCGGTCCTGGCGATCGTGGCCGCACTGGCCATCACCTCGATCATCATCGCCGCCACCGGCCAGGACCCGTTCCACGCCTACGAGGTCATGGTCGACTTCGGCTCGAAGGCGGACAGCCAGGTCTGGATCATCAACAAGGCGACGCCGTACTACCTGTCGGCGCTGGCGGTGGCCATCGGCTTCCGCATGAACCTGTTCAACATCGGCGTCGACGGCCAGTACCGCATCGCGGCGTTCTTCGCCGCCGTCGTCGGTGGCGCGCTGGCGCTGCCCGGCATCATCCAGATCCCGGTGATGATCATCGTCGCGATGATCGTCGGCTCCATCTGGGCGGGCATCGCGGGTCTGCTCAAGACCACCCGCGGCGTCAACGAGGTCATCAGCACCATCATGCTGAACGCCATCGGCGCCTCGATCATCGGTTACCTCCTGCAGGACGGGCGGCTCGCGGAGAAGGAGGGCAACCTGATCCACACGCCCTACCTGCCCGACTCCGCGCACTTCTTCGAGATCCCGACCACGCCCAAGCCCATCTACGGCTTCGTCGTCGTCGCGGCCCTCGCGGGTGTCGCCTACTGGTTCGTCCTCAACCGCACGCGCTTCGGCTTCGACCTGCGCACCGTCGGCCGCTCCGAGTCCGCGGCCCAGGCCAGCGGCGTCAGCGTCAAGCGCATGGTGATCACCGCGATGGTGCTCTCCGGCGCCATGGCCGGCCTCGTCGGCATGCCGACCCTGCTCGGTGTCTCGTACAACTACGGCACCGACTTCCCCACCGGCATCGGCTTCACCGGTATCGCCATCGCGCTGCTCGGCCGCAACAACCCCATCGGCATGGCCCTGGCGGCCCTGCTCTGGGGCTTCCTGGAGCGCACCGGCACCCAGCTGGAGTTCGAGGGCTACGCCCAGGAGATCGTCGGCGTGATCCAGGGCGTCATCGTCCTGTGCGTCGTCATCGCCTACGAGATCGTGCGCCGCTACGGCCTCAAGGTCCAGCAGCGCAAGGTCGGCGAGGAGCTCGCCGCCCAGGCCCGTAAGAGCGACAAGGCGGAGGCCTCCGCATGAGTACGACCTTCACCGCTGCGCTCGCCGACCGGCTGAGCGGCAAGAACAAGGACACCAAGGGGCGCCGCAAGCTCTCCTACCCCGTCGTCCTGCTGATCATCGCGGGCGCGCTGCTGCTGCTGTCCGCGCTGCGCGTCATCACGGACGCCGGTGACCTCACCTCGTCCGGCCAGTGGAGCGGCGCCCTCGGCGCCGCCGTGCCGATCGGCCTCGCCGGCCTCGGCGGTCTGTGGGCCGAGCGCGCGGGCATCGTCAACATCGGCCTCGAAGGCATGATGATGCTCGGCACCTTCAGCGCCGGCTGGATCGGCTGGCAGCACGGCCCGTGGGCGGCCGCCCTGGCGGGCGTCGTCGGCGGCGCCCTCGGCGGTCTCATCCACGCCATCGCCACCGTCACCTTCAACGTCGACCACATCATCTCCGGTGTGGCCATCAACATCCTGGCGCTGGGCTTCACCCAGTACCTGGCCAAGATGTGGTTCGGTGCCGAGGGCAGCGCGGCGCAGCAGGCGGGCGGCAACGACAAGCAGTCGCCGGTCATGGAGAACATGGGGCACTTCTCGGTCCCCGGCCTCTCCGACTGGCTGAACTCGATCGAGAAGCACCACTGGTTCTTCATCTCCGACGTCGCGGGCATCCTCGACGGCCTCGTCTCCGACGTCTCCTGGCTGACGATCGTCGCCGCGCTGCTGTTCGTCGGCACGTTCTTCGTGCTGTGGCGCTCCGCGTTCGGTCTGCGCCTGCGTTCCTGCGGTGAGAGCCCGGTGGCCGCCGAGTCCCTCGGCGTCAACGTCTACACCTACAAGTACGCGGCCGTGCTCGTCTCCGGCGCCCTCGCGGGCCTGGGCGGCGCGTTCCTGGCCATCGGTACGCACATGTACTCCGACGGCCAGACCGGTGGCCGCGGCTACATCGGTCTCGCCACGATGATCTTCGGTAACTGGCGGCCGGGCGGCGTGGCCATGGGTGCCGGCCTGTTCGGCTTCATGGACAGCCTCCAGCTGCGTGCGGGCGGTCCGACCGTCCACGCGCTGCTGCTGCTCGTCGCGGTGCTGCTGGCCGGTCTGGCCCTGTGGCGCCTGAAGGCCGGCAAGAAGAAGGCGGCCATCCTCAGCGGTGTCGTCGCCGTGGCGCTCGTCGCCTGGTACGCGCTCACCACGACCGTGCCGCTGGAGTTCGTCGACGCCACGCCGTACGTCGCGACGCTGCTGGTCCTCTCGCTCTCCGCGCAGCGCCTGAGGCCGCCGAAGGCCGACGGACAGCCCTACCGGAAGGGTCAGGGCAAGTAGTGAGCTCTTCCGTGAACTGGGAAGACCTCCGTGCGCAGGCCCGGGACGCCATGTCCCGGGCCTACGCCCCGTACTCGGGCTTCCCCGTCGGTTCCGCGGCCCTCGTCGACGACGGCCGCACCGTGACCGGCTGCAACGTGGAGAACGCCGCCTACGGCGTCGCCCTGTGCGCCGAGTGCGGCATGGTCTCCGAGCTGATCGCCACCGGCGGTGGCCGGCTGACGCACTTCACCTGCTGCGACCGCCACGGCAACATCCTGATGCCGTGCGGCCGCTGCCGTCAGCTGCTGTGGGAGCACGGCGGCCCGGAGCTGGAAGTGGACACCACGACGGGCGTCCGCCCGCTGTCGGAGCTGTTGCCGGACGCGTTTGGGCCCGCCGACCTGAATCGTTGAAGATGTCCCTAAGCGCCGGACGGGCTGAAGTTTCAGCCCGTCCGGGTCACTTTCCGGACCCGGGAAGACCTGAGGACTACGAACCTAAGGAAAATGTGCTGATGGACGCCATTTCCGTTATCCGCACCAAGCGCGACCGCGGCCGTCTGACCGACGAGCAGATCGACTGGATCATCGACGCCTACACCCGCGGTGAGGTCGCCGACGAGCAGATGTCCTCGCTCGCGATGGCGATCCTCCTCAACGGCATGGACCGTGCGGAGATCGCCCGCTGGACCGCCGCGATGATCAAGTCCGGCGAGCGCATGGACTTCTCGTCCCTGCCCATGCCGACCTCGGACAAGCACTCCACCGGTGGCGTCGGCGACAAGATCACCCTGCCGCTGGCCCCGCTCGTCGCCGCGTGCGGCGCGGCCGTGCCGCAGCTGTCGGGCCGCGGCCTCGGCCACACGGGCGGCACGCTCGACAAGCTCGAGTCCATCCCGGGCTGGCGCGCCCTGCTCTCGAACGACGAGATGATGGACGTCCTGCGCAACGTCGGCTCCGTCATCTGCGCGGCCGGCGACGGCCTGGCCCCGGCCGACAAGAAGCTCTACGCGCTGCGCGACGTCACGGGCACCGTCGAGGCGATCCCGCTGATCGCCTCCTCGATCATGTCGAAGAAGATCGCGGAGGGCACCGGCTCGCTGGTGCTGGACGTGAAGGTCGGCTCCGGCGCGTTCATGAAGAACATCGCCGACGCCCGCGAGCTCGCCTCCACCATGGTCGGCCTCGGCACGGACCACGGCGTCAAGACCGTGGCCCTGCTCACCGACATGTCCACCCCGCTGGGCCTGACCGCGGGCAACGCCCTCGAGGTCCGCGAGTCGGTGGAGGTCCTGGCGGGCGGCGGCCCGGCGGACGTCGTCGAGCTCACCATCGCCCTGGCCCGCGAGATGCTCGACGCGGCCGGCATCAAGGACGCCGACCCGGCGAAGGCCCTCGCCGACGGCTCCGCCATGGACCACTGGCGCCGCATGATCATCGCGCAGGGCGGCGACCCGGACGCGACCCTGCCGGTGGCCCGCGAGCAGCACGTCGTCACGGCCTCGGCCTCCGGTGTCCTCACCGCGCTCGACGCCTACGCCGTGGGCGTCTCCGCCTGGCGCCTGGGCGCCGGCCGGGCGCGCAAGGAGGACCCGGTGCAGGCCGGTGCGGGCATCGAGCTGCACGCCAAGCCGGGCGACACGGTCACCGCGGGCCAGCCGCTGATGACCCTCCACACGGACACCCCGGAGAAGTTCGACTACGCCCTGGCCGCGCTGGACGGCGGCGTCGAGATCTCCCCGGCGGGCACGGAGTTCACCCCGAACCCGATCGTGCTGGACCGCATCGCGTAAGCGAAGCAGCCCCCGAGGAAAGCCCCCGCCCCCCGCGCGGGGGCTTTCCCCTTTTCCGGAGTTCCTCAACCTTCCGGCGCTCTTCCTCAGCCGAAGATGTCGGCGATCAGGTCCGTGTCGAACGTGACCGGCGCCAGGCGGTAGCCCTCGGGCGGCTCGACGCCCAGCAGGTTGCGGACCAGGAAGTCCCACCGGCGCCGGGTGACGTAGTGCCCGTAGCCCATGAATATGTGCTCGGCACCGGGGACGATCAGCATCTCGAAGTCCTTGTCGGCGGCTATGAGCCGGTCGACGAGCCGCATCGTCAGATGGGGGTGGACGTTGTCGTCCATGCCGCCGTGGACCAGCAGCAGCTTCCCCTCCAGCCGGTCGGCGATCTCCACGTTGGACGAGCGGGCCCAGGCGTCCTTGTCCTGGCCGTCGTAGCACTCCGCCCACCACATGAGGTAGTTCCGGTTCTCGTGGTTGCCGGCCTCGGAGACGCCCACCTTGAAGACCTCGGGGAAGTCGCACATGGCCCGTACGGTCGCGTAGCCGCCGCCCGAGAGGCCGAAGATCCCCACCCGGTCGAGGTCCATCCAGGGCCGGTCCGCGGCGAGCTGCCGCAGCGCCGCCACGTGGTCCGCCATGCCGCCCGCATCGCTCAGGTGCCCGAACGAGGCATCGTGGAAGGCCTTGTCACGGCCGGGCGTCCCGCGCCCGTCGAGGGCGACGACGACGAACCCGAGCGCGGCCACCGCCTCGGCCTCGGGGCCGAAGACCCCGGGGTCGAAGGACGGGGTGACCCGCCGCATGTGCGGGCCGGGGTAGGGGTGGTCGATGACGGGGTAGCTCTTGTCGGGGTCGAAGCCGTGCGGCCGGTACAGCACCCCGTAGACGTCGGTCACGCCGTCGGCGGCCTTGACGCGGAACCGCTCCGGCGGCGTCCAGCCCGTGGCGGTCAGCCGGCTGATGTCGGCGTGCTCCAGCTCCACCAGCACCCGCCCGTCCCAGCCCCGGACGGTGATCACCGGCGGGGTGTCCGTGGTGGACGCCGAGTCGATGAAGTACCGCCCGTTCTCCGGCACGGTCACGACGTGGTCCAGGTCGTCGTCGGTCAGCCGGACGAAGCCGGAGCCGTCGAGGCCGACGCGGCACACCGAGCGGCGGTACGGATCCTCCTCGACCAGCCCGGAGGCGACGAAGTACACCTGCCGCCGGTCCTCGTCGACGCGCAGGACCTCCTGCACCGCCCACGCCCCCGACGTCACCTGCCCGCGCGTCTCGCCGGTACGGGCGTCGTAGAGGTACAGGTGCCCCCAGCCGTCACGCTGCGAGTACCAGAGCACTTCCCGCCCGCCGGCCAGGACCTTGACCATCGGCGCCTGCGACTGCTGCTGCGCCGGCTCCACGCGCGTGTCGCCGCTCTCGGTCAGCACCGTGCTCACCTCGCCGGTCGTGGCGTCGAGCCGGTGCAGGCTCAGGGTGCGTACGTCGCGCGGCTGGCTCAGGTAGTACACCGCCGAGCCGTCCTCGGCCCACCAGGCCCACTTCGTCGTGATCGGCGACATGAGCGGTATCGGCTGGGGCTCGGTCCGCGCCGGCACGGCCTCGCCTGTCGCGACGTCGACGATGACGAACTCCCCGAGCGGAAGCCGCTCGTCACCGGGGAACGCGTACCGCTGCGTGAGCAGCCTCGGTGCGCCGCCGTCCTCCGGCGCGGCCTCCACCAGGTGTGTCGTACGGACCTCGCGCATGTCGGTGCGGTGGGTGAGGACACGCGTCGAGTCGGGCGACCAGGCCACGGCGGGCGGCAGGTGGGCTATCCCCAGCTTCCGCAGCAGGACGGTGGGGCTGAACGGGCTGGTCCCGTAGGCGTGATCGGCCTCGCCGTCGGTCGTCAGGGCCCGCTCCCGCCCGTCCGCCGTCGAACGCACCCACAGGTCGTGGCCGTTGAGGAACACCGCCTGCTTCCCGTCGGGCGAGGCGATGTCCAGGAAGCCGCCGGTCTGCCCCGGGGCCTCGGTCTCCTCGCACACGTAGCCGTCCAGCGGGCACCGCCAGCGGGTGTCGAAGGCGTCGAACTCCACGCTGCGGTCGCCCGGTTCGATGGCCGCGAACGGCAGCTCCGCCGCGTCCACGTCCCGGCCGGACGCGGCGGCCAGGGCGGTGGCGAGCCGCTCGTGGTCGAACGCCGGCTCCCGGATGCCGGCCGCCGGGTCGACGAGGACGAACCGCCGACCCGCCGCGGTGTCCACCGTGTACCAGAGGCGATCGCCGCCCTCCAGCCACTGCGGCCGGACCCGGCCCCCGTGCACGAGTCGAGAGCGGTTGTGCCCCAGCAGCTTCTCCGCCGCGCGGTAGGCGTCGGCGTCCAGGCGTGCGGTCGTGCTCATCAGGATCCCCCCGGGAGTGATGCGTACAGCGTTGATGCGTACATCGTGCGCTTCCTTGCGAACACTGTACGCAGGCCGGAACGATGTGCGCAAGGATTGAACGGCGTGCGCTACGCTGACGCGACAGAGATCGGGCAAGCGGGGAGAGCTCATGACGGCCGACGACCAGCCGATTCCCTCGGTCTGGACCCGTCCGCAGCGCGGGCGGCGCGACCAGCCGGCGCTGAGCCGGGACCAGATCGTGGCCGAGGCCATCCGACTGCTCGACGCCGAGGGCATCGACGCGCTGAGCATGCGCAAGCTCGGCACCCGCCTGGGCGCCGGCGCCACCTCGCTCTACCGGCACGTGACCAACAAGGACGAGCTGATCGAGCTGGTCCTGGACGAGGTCTACGGCGAGCTGCGGGTCCCGACCGTCGACGACTCGGCCGCCTGGCGCGAGGCCGTCGCCCAATCCGCCCACAGCGTACGCACGATGATCCTCCGCCACCCCTGGACGGCCTCCGTGCTCGGCGCCGCCGGCACGGCCTACCTCGGCCCGAACCTGATGCGGCTGAGCGAGGACATGCTGGCCATGCTCGAATCGGCGGGCTTCACCCTCGAAGAGGCCAACCACGCCCTGACCACCGTCACCGCGTACGTCATCGGCATGACGACCGCCGAGGCCGCCATGCTCACGATGCTCACGCGCAGCGGCCGGACCGAGACCGAGTGGGCCGAGCAGGTCCTGGAAGCCGGCCGGCAGGCCGTCGCGACCTACCCCCGCCTGAGCGCGCTGTACGCCGCCCACATCGGCAAGGACCCCCAGCGCACCCGCGAAGAGGACTTCGACCACGGCCTCGACCGCATCCTCGACGGCCTGGCCGCCGCCCGCGGCGACAAGGGCTGAGCACCCCTCCGCACCCGACCGAGTCCGCACCCGACCGGGCCGGGCACAGGATGTCGGGTCGGGCAGGGCGCTCCCTTCCTAACGTGGTGATCGAAAGGAAGGAGTCCGCAGTGCTGGAACGGCTGAACCAGGCCATGGACCACATCGACGCGCGCCTCGACGGGCAGATCGAGGTGTCCGACCTGGCGCGGATCGCGGTGACGTCGGAGTACCACTTCCGGCGGCTGTTCTCCGCGCTGGCCGGGATGCCGCTGTCGGAGTACATCCGTCGCAGGCGGCTGACCGTCGCCGGTGCCGAAGTGCTCGCCGGCGAGCGGACACTGCTGGAGATCGCGGTGCGCTACGGCTACGCCTCGGGGGAGGCGTTCGCCCGGGCGTTCCGCACCCTCCACGGCGTCGGTCCCGGCGAGGCCCGGCGGACCGGCGCGGCCCTGCGGTCCCAGCCGCGGATGTCCTTCCGCCTCATCGTCGAAGGGAGCAGCAGCATGCGATACCGGGTAGTACAGAAGGAAGAGTTCCGCGTGGTCGGCAAGAAGGCCCGCGTCCCCCTCGTCCACAACGGCGCCAACCCCGCGATCGTCGAGTTCGTCAAGGGCATCGACGAGGAGACCATAGGGCGCATCACGGCACTGTCCGACCAGCAGCCGGAGGGCATCGTCGGGGTGAGCGACGACCTCGACCCCAGCCGGGCCGAGGGCACCGAACTCACCTACTACCACGGCGTGGTGACGTCCACCGCGACGTCCGACCTTCCCGGTGACCTGGACGCGCTCGCCGTTCCCGCGGGCACGTGGGCCGTCTTCGAGAACTCCGGCCCGTTCCCGCAGGAACTCCAGAACCTGTGGCGCGACGTGTTCACCCAGTGGTTCCCCTCCAACCCGTACCGCAGCAGGCCGGGCCCCGAGATCCTGCGCGTCCGCCCGTCACAGGACTGGACAGAAGCAGCAGCGGAGCTGTGGATTCCGGTGGAGCGGACCGCAGCCTAATCCCCCAGGGCATCGGACGATGACGCCCGTCGGACGGTCACGGGGCCGCCCGACGGGCATCACCTAGGCTTTGACCGACCCAGGGGGAGGTTCACGCCTTGTTGTCCGACGGCATGTGGAGCATCGGCGAGCTCGCCGAGCATGCGGGCGTCACCGTCAAGACCGTCCGCTTCTACTCCGACCGCGGCCTGCTGCCCGAGGCCGTCCGCAGCTCCGGCGGCCACCGCCGGTACGGGCCCGAGGCGCTCGATCGGCTCCGCCTGATCCGTTCGCTGCGCGGCCTCGACCTGCCGGTCCCGGACGTGGGCCGGGTCCTCGAACAGGAGGACGCGCTGGAGGACGTCATCGCGGGGCAACTGCGGGAGCTCGGCTCACAGCTGGCCGCCCTGCGCTGGCGGGAAGCAGCCCTGCATCTGCTGCAGGACTGCACCCCCGCCGAGCGCGCCGACCGGCTGCGTCTGATCGGTGGCATCACCACTCCGCCCAGTACGGCACCGCTGGCGCGCTTCTGGCGGGGCTGGCTGCCCGCGCGGCTGCCGGCCCGGGTGGTCTCCTCGATCATCGAACTGGCCGTTCCGCAGCCCCCGTCGGATCCGACCCCCGCCCAAGTCCTGGCCTTCGCCCGGTTGCACGCCTTCGCCTCCACCCCCTGCCCCGGCGTCGTCCAGCCCCAGCCCGCCATCCACCAGCCCGACACGGGCTACCGCCCCGCCCTCGTCTACGAAGGTCTCATCGAGGCCTACGCACTGGCATCGGCCCACATGCGGGCGCAGCGGGCACCGCACGAGGGAGAGGCGCTCGACTGCTTCGTCTCCGTCTACGCCCAGTCGTGCGGCACCCGGGACACCCCCGCCTTCCGCAGCCGGCTCAGCGGCCAGCTCGCCGCCGACCCCCGCCTCGACCACTACTGGCAGCTCACCGCCGAAGTGACCGCGTCCACGGATCCGACCCCCGGCGCTGCCCACGACTGGCTCTGCGCCGCCCTGGACGCCCAGACCGCCCTCTGACGCCCGAGGCGTTTCACCCGGTGGCCGCCCGGGCATGCGCCGCCCGTTCCGCAGCACTCGGCGCGGCGAGCGCCAGACGGCGGTGGGTGCGCCGCAGCATCAGGCGGGCCATGAACGGGTGGACGCGGGAGACGGCCGCCCAGTAGAGCCGTCCGCGCAGCTTCGGGTGCACGCGTACGACCGAACTCAGCGTGACGCGTCGGGCGTCCCCGTCCACCAGGAGCGACGCGCGGAAGTCCAGGTGCCCGGCGTCCTCGCCCAGCACGACCTCGCGCTCCGCCCGGTCCGTGACGGGTATGCCCCGCAGCACGCCCTCCCAGGCCGCCGGGTCGAGCGGCATGCCCGGCGGCAGGTCCATCGCGTACGCGTCTCGGTAGTCGGCCTCCTCGAACCAGTCGACGGCCGTACGGACCAGCCGGGCGTTCTCGGGGAACGCGACCGTGACGGGCTTGTCCCACAGGAGCCGGTTGAGCAGCCGGACGCGGGGCGACCAGCGGACCGGGTGGGCCAGTGCGCCCGTCGCCGCCCGTTCGAAGTTGTCGAACATCTCCTCGACCACTGTGTCGTGCAACGGACGCACGACGGCGTGCCACCGGAGCCGCCTCGCTCCGCGCATGTCCGCCTCCAGGACGTGGCGCACCCGGCAGCGTTCGTCGTCGAGCGGCTCGACCGTCATCTCGTGAAAGCCGGTGCTCGGCGGCGTGAAGTCGAAGCGGACGCGCCGCCCGGGCTCGTACGCCGTGACGCCGTAGCGGATCGGGCCGTGGCCGCCGGTCGCCCCCACGCCCAGCGGCCGGTCGAAGCGCATCGGCGGCCAGGCGGGCACCGGGAAGACCGGGTCGTCGTCGGCCGACAGGCGGTCGAGCAGCGCGCCGACCGCGGCGGCCGGGGCGTGGACGGTACGCACGTGGACATTGCGGATCACGCTCATGACGTCCTCCAAGGAGGTCCATACGCTGACGTACGGTCAACCATACGCCTGCGTACGGAGGCGGCCGCGGCCCGGTCCGCCGCTTCCCGGTCCCGCGCGGACGGGGTCACGGCGTGGGGCAGGCCCGCGGGCCGTACGGCGCCGTAGTCCGTGAAGCGCCGGGTCCCACAGCGGTCGCAGTGCGCCTCGCCTGCCGCGTGGGTCCAACCCGCCGTGTGCGCACAGTGGTTCACCAGGCGCCCCGCCGCGTAGCCGGTCACCGTGGCCGCCTGAGCAGGTGGGCGTCGCGGAAGTGGCTGCGTACGGCTACGGTCGCGTCCACCACGGCGTCCTTGTCTCCCCCGGTCACGGCTTTGCGCCGCGCCGATTCGAGTGCCGCGCACTCGTTGCAGGCAGCCGGCGAGCGGTCCTTCGCGGGGCGCGCGCCCAGCAGGAACCACATGGCCTTGCCGGGCCCGGGACCGTGCGTGCACACGCCCCACGCATCCGCGCCGCGATCGATGAGCAGCAGGCCGCGCCCGCCTTCGTCCTCGGGCGGGGGCGTCGCGTGCTGCCGTACGGGGAGGCCGGAGGCGCCGTCGTGTACGAGTACGCGCAGGTGGCCGCGGCCCGTCCACTCCGCGCAGAGGGTGACCGGGGTCGTACAGCCCTTTGCCAGGCAGGCGTTGACCGCGTTCGTCACCGCCTCGGAGGTCAGCGCCACGGCGGTATCGGTCAGCTCGGTCCTGCGGGCCGCCGCCAGCATGGTCCGCACCGTTTCGCGTGCCGCGCGGACCCATGCGGGGTGGGGTGGGAAGACGAGGGAGCAGGTTGTCGTCATGGCGACTCCTGGGGTGGGGGTGCCGTGGCGGCGCGACCGGGTTGCGGTGTCATTGCTCGCGCCAACTGGCGTTGGGGCGAGTGCACTTCAACGTCGCAGTCGGTGCCGGGTGAGGTGGTGAAACCGTAAGAGCAGTCTTGAACTGGTAGCAATCTTGTCCGCCGGATTTCCCACTCAAGGGTGACGCTCGCGTGACTCGGTGGACCAGCCTCCGGCCTGCGCGACACACTGCGCACGGCCACAAGGAGGGACCATGCCACCGAGGACCGCCCCAAGCGAGAGGCAGCGTCGACTCGGCGCGGAGCTGCGTAAATTGCGAACCCGCGCCCGGATGTCCGGCGATGCGGTCGCGGCACTGCTCGACGCCGACCGGCCCCGAGTCAGTCACATCGAGGCCGGGCGCGTGGATGTGCCGCGAAACGGCCTGTACAAGTTGCTACGCGCCTACGGTTGCAAGGAGGGCCCTTACTTCGACGCATTGATGGCGATGGCCCATGACCGAGGCAGGGGATGGTGGGACGATTACGAGGGTGTGCTAGCCCGCAGGGCGCTTGACCTGGCGGAACTGGAGTCGCGGACCACCACTGTCCGCGCCCATGAGGCATCGCTCATCCCGGGCATGCTCCAGACTGAGGACTACGCGCGCGCCATGATCTCAAGCGTCGGTGCCGATCACGAACTCCTGGACGCCGGGGTGAAATTCAGGCTCCAACGGCAGCGCATCCTGGCCGGATTGCAGAGTTATCACGCGATCATCCCCGAATCGGGGCTGCGCATGCGAATCGGTGATGCAAAGGTCATGCGCAAGCAACTGCTGAGACTCATCGAGCTCGCCCGTCTGCCCCAAGTGACCGTGCAGATCTTCCCATTCGAGAAGGGCGGCTACTCCACCTTCGTTCGGTCCTTCGTGCTTCTTGGGGGGCCAACGCCGGAGCTGGATACCTTGTATCGAGAGCACCCGACCAGCGCAGACTTCATCGGGGATGGAGAAAGCATCGCCGAGTACGCCACAATGTTCGAGCGTCTCGCCTCCCTGGCCCTCTCCCCTGTCGACCCTGCGGCTGCGCCTGAGAGCCAGGAGCCCCAGGGCTCGTTGAGCCTGATCCAACACGTGCTGTATGAACTGCGATAGGTGAGGATATGTCTCAGATCGCGTGGCGTAAGTCCTCCTTCAGCGCTGGACCAGAAGGCTCCTGCGTCGAAGTGGCCCCCGGGCTTGGCGGCCGAATACACCTCCGCGAGAGTGACCACCCCGCCGACGTCTTAACCACCGCCCCGGTCACCCTCGCCGCCCTCCTCGCCGAGATCAAGGCGGGACGGCTCGACGGCTAGGGCCCGCCCCCCACCGACTCGGGGAGCGGGCCCAACAGGCCAGGACGATCGGGGATCAGGCGCGGACCATCCACCACGCGCCGATGCCGTTGCAACCACCCGCACTGAAGTTGATGCTGCGGTAGCCGGGCGGGATCGGGGACCCGGAGCAGGTCCAGATGCCGTTGCGGACGAGCTGGTGGTACCAGGAGCCGATGCCGTTGCAACCGGTGCGGTTGTAGCCCGTGGTGACGTAGCCGGGCGGGATCGGCGAGCCCGCGCAGGTCCAGCGGCCGTCACGGGCGAGCTCGTGGTACCAGCCGCCGACGCCGTTGCAACCGCTGCGGTTGTAGTTGGTGATCACGTAGCCGGCCACGATCGGCGAACCGCCGCAGGTCCAGATGCCGTCGCGCACGGGCTCCTGGTACCAGGCGCCGGCGCCGTTGCAGCCGCCGCGGCTGTAGTTGGTGATGACGTACCCGTCCGGAACGGGCGCCCCGGAGCAGGACCACCCGCCGGCCGTCGCCCCGCTGGTCGCGGCGGTGGCCGTGCCGGTGGCGGCGCCGGTGAGGGCGGCGGCGATCAGTGCGACTGTTCCCACGACGGCGGCGAGCCGGGTGCGGACGGCAGTCAGCAGGCGACCGAAATATCTGTCCAATTCACACCAGTCCTATCGACATGATCACTTCAGGTCTGTCGACGGCCAAGAACACCGGATGGCGCAATAAAAGTCACCCCACCCGGCGCCGATTGTGAGAAGCGCGTCACTGTGCGTAAACGCCAACCCTGAGCTTGTGGAGCTGGTATGAGGGAACGTCAGATTCCGGGTGCCGTTGCGGTACTCGTACGGGTGAACGAGGTCGGTGGACCATCCGTAGGGTCGTTCGGCATGCTGGACTGTGGTGACATCGATCGAGGGGATCGCCATGAGCGCACTCACTGTCGACCAGGGGCCGGACAACGGCTTCGGCTGGGATGAGCTCGTCCGCGCCTGGGAGGAGCTCGATCCTCCCGAGGGCTGGAAGGCGGAGATCATTGAGGGGCTCATCACCTTGTCACCTGCGCCTGCCAGAAGGCACAACAGCATCGCCTGGAAGCTTCAGCGTCAGCTAGGGAAGATCATTCCTGATGACTGGGGGATCTATCAGACCCAGGCCGTCGTTATCCCATCGCGTAATGGCCTCTACATCCCCGACCTGATTGTGGCGCCTGAGGCGGTGGTGGACGGAGTGCCAGGAGAGACGGGCGGGTCCGAGCACGTCATCCAGGCCACGGAAGTCGAGCTGGTCGTGGAGATCACCTCGAAGTCCACTGCTCGCCACGACCGGGTCAGCAAGCCTGCCGGGTACGCCCATGCTGGAGTACCGCTCTACCTCCTTGCCGACAGGTGGACGCCTGGGGGCCCGACCTTCACTCTCTACGGCGAGCCCAAGGATGACGTCTACCGAACCCTGCAGACAGGGAAATTCGGCGACGAGCTGCATCTCCCGGCGCCGTTCGACATCGCGATCGACACGGGCATCTTTCCCACCAGCTGACCGCGAACGGCCCGCCCCGCCAGGGCACCTGGCAGGACGGGCCGTTCACGTACGGGCTCGCGTCAGCGACGGGCGGACATCGCCACCACGCGCTGCTGGGCGATCGCCTTGCGGGTCGCGTACAGGGTGATCGACGCGGCGCCGACCATGGCCAGCAGGCCCAGGACCACCGTGCCGTCCCAGCCGGCCGAGCGGAAGGCGACGGCGCCGAGCGTGCCGCCCACCGAGCTGCCCAGGTAGTACGCCGTCTGGTAGAGGGCCGACGCCTGGGCGCGGCCCGTCTTCGCGGCGCGGCTGACGGAGGACGAGGCCACCGCGTGGCCGGCGAAGAAGCCGGCGGTGATGAGGACCAGGCCCAGCAGGACCGCCGTCAGCGAGGACGTCAGCGTCAGGAGCAGGCCGGCCGTCGTCGTGCCGACCGCCAGGTACAGCGCGCCGCGGCGGCCCAGCCGGCCCACGAGCCGGCCGGCCGCGGCCGACGAGACCGTGCCGACGAGGTAGATGAGGAAGATCGAGCCGACCACGCCCTGCGGGAGCGAGAACGGCGCGTCCGCCAGCCGGTAGCCGATGACCGTGTACACCGCGCCGAAGACGGTCATGAAGAGCAGGCCGATGCCGTACAGGCGGCGCAGCAGCGGGTCCGAGAGGTGGGTGCCCAGCGTCCGGCCGAGGGACTTCACCGAGACCGCCGCCGGCGTGAAGTGGCGGGCCCGCGGGACCATGGCGCGGAAGACCACCGCGCACACCACCGCCAGCACGCCGACCGCGGCGAGACCCGCGCGCCAGCCCCAGGCCTGTGCCACCCAGCCGGCCAGGATCCGGCCGACCATGCCGCCGATGCTGTTGCCCGCGACGAACAGACCGATCGCGCCGATCAGCGCCTTCGGGCGTACCTCCTCCGCCAGGTACGCCATCGCCGACGCCGGTACGCCGGCCAGTGCGGCACCCTGCACCGTACGCAGGGCGACCAGCCAGCCCAGGCTCGGGGCGAACGGCACGAGCAGCGCCACGAACGCGGCGACGCACAGCGCGGCCGTCATCGTGGCCCGCCGCCCGTAGCGCTCGGAGAGCGCGCTGAGCGGGACGACCGCGAGGGCCAGGCCGCCGGTCGCGGCGGAAACGGTCCAGCTGGCCTGATCGGGCGTCACGCCGAGGTCGTCGGTGATCGCGGGGAGCAGGGCCTGCGTGGAGTAGAGGAGGGCGAAGGTGGCGACACCCGCGGCGAAGAGCGCGAAGCTCATCCGGCGGTAGCCGGGCCCGCCGGGGACCAGCCGGGTGTCGGCGGCGGCGGTGTCGGCGGAGGCAAGGGACGACGAGGTGGAGGCACCCGATCGCATGATGACGACGGATGCCCCGGTATCGGCAGGAGGCATGCGGAAACCGTATGCAGCCTGCATCTGATGCGTCCAATGCACAGAATGCCGATAATCGATCACATGCAGCATGAGCGCAGGTCACGGCCGTCACTGTCACCAAGTGGCAACAGGAGTGTTACCCAAAACTTTGACGGTACGCCAACGGCCGAGCTGGAAGAGGGCTCGTGGGCGACGACCCTCACGCCGCGCCTCGCCCAGTTCGTCGCCGTGGCCCGCCACGAGCACGTCACGCGCGCCGCCCAGCAGCTCGGCATGCCGCAGTCCACGCTGAGCCGGTCCATGGCCCGCCTCGAACACGACCTGGGCGTCGCGCTCTTCGCCCGCCACGGCCGTACGGTCTCGCTCACCGCGGCCGGGCGGACGTTCCTCGGCACGGTCGAGCGCGCCCTGTCCGAGGTCGACCGCGCGGCGGAGTCCGTACGGGCCGACGCCGACCCCGCCACCGGGAAGGTCGCGTTCGGCTTCCTGCACACCATGGGCTCGGAGACCGTACCCGAGCTCATCCGCGCCTTCCGAACCGATCATCCGCGCGTCCGCTTCCAGCTCGTCCAGAACTACGGCGAGGCCATGATCGAACGGCTGCGCGACGGCGACCTCGACCTGTGCCTGACCTCGCCCGTGCCGGACGAGCCGGACCTGGTCGCCCGCCGGCTCGACGAGCAGCGGCTGCGGCTGGTCGTGCCGGACGACCATCCGCTGGCGGTACGCAAGCGGATCCGCCTCGCGGAGGCGGCCGGGGAGCTGTTCGTCACGCTCGAACCGGGCTACGGGCTGCGGCGCATCACCGACGCGCTGTGCGCGGAGGCGGGGTTCACGCCGAAGATCGCCTTCGAGGGGGAGGACCCCGAGACGCTGCGCGGGCTGGTGGCGGCGGGCCTCGGCGTGGGCCTGCTGCCCCCGCCGGCCGTGCCGCGGCCGGGGGTCGTCGAGCTGACGGTGACGGCGCCGCGGCCGGTGCGGGAGATTGGGGTGGCGTGGCTGGACGGGCATCCGGACACGCCTCCGGTGGCGGCCTTCAAGCGGTTCTTGCTCTCGCGGCGGGGGCAGTTGCTGCTGCACCGGTGAGGCGGGTGGGGATTTTGCCCCTGCCCCGCCCTTTCACCGTTTCTTGTCCTCAAACGCCGGACGGGCTTGAATTGCGCCGGACGGGCTGGAAAATCCAGCCTGTCCGGCGTTTGAGGACCGGGGTCCGGGGCGGAGCCCCGTTCAGTGACAGAGGCTCGACCCGAAGCCCGAAGCCAGCGGCATGCGGAGGCCCAGTGGCGGGGGTGCCGCCAGGGCGTCCGCGACCGGGCGGGCGTAGTGGTGGCCGAAGAGCGCGCCGCGGACGAAGTCGGCGGCCAGGGCCAGGACTTCCGGCCGGTGCTGCCGCAGCGCGTGCCCGTCGGAGTGGACCTCGAAGCGGCAGACGTCGCGGTTGACCTTCTTGGCCCGCTCCGCGAGCCGGTAGGACAGGTCCGGGTCCGTCCGCTCGTCATTGGTGCCGTGTACGAGCATCACCTGTCTGCCCGCGAGCTGACGCACCGGTTCCGGGTCCAGGACCGCCTCCGGCTCGGGCAGCCAGGGCGCGAGCGCCAGGACGGAGGTGACGGCCGGGTGCCCGGCGGCCCGCAGCGCGGCGCGGGCGCCCATGCCCGTACCGATCAGACAGACCGGCACGTCGCCGTAGCGCCGCACCACTTCGTCCGCCGCCCACTGCGCGTCCCGCACCGGATGCGCGGCGGAACCGTTCCATCCGCGGTGGCGGTAGCCCACCACGTGGACGACCAGGCCGTCGTCGGCGCCCGCCCGGGTCAGCCGGCGGGCCAGCGGCCGCTGCGCGGCCGACGTCAGGAAGGAGGGGCGGCGTATTCCGGTGGCGCCGCCCTCGGGGAGCAGCAGGGCCACTCCGTGCACGGCGCTCATGGTGTCCCCGGCACCGAGCGGCTTGCCGAGGCGAGCCGATTCCGGCGGGTCCGCCGGGCCTTCTGGATCTTGCTGCGGCAACGCTTGCTGCACCATGGCAGACAACGATGGCAGAAGGATGGGTGGTGTCCACCCCACCGATGGGTCACCGTTCCGTATCGTTCGCCGACATCTACGCGCGTAGGGGCTAGAGTGCCGAAATGACGAGCGAGACCCTCTCCCAGCCGGCCACCCAGCCCACCTCCGATCAGATCCGGCGCGCGCCCAAGGTGCTGCTCCACGACCACCTCGACGGCGGTCTGCGTCCCGGAACGATCGTGGACCTCGCCGCCGCGGTCGGCTACGACAAGCTCCCCGAGACCGACCCGGACAAGCTGGGGATCTGGTTCCGCGAGGCGGCGGACTCCGGCTCGCTGGAGCGCTACCTGGAGACCTTCGCGCACACCTGTGCCGTCATGCAGACCCGCGAGGCGCTGGTCCGCGTCGCCGCCGAGTGCGCCGAGGACCTGGCCGAGGACGGCGTCGTCTACGCGGAGGTGCGCTACGCCCCCGAGCAGCACCTGGAGGCCGGGCTCACCCTCGAGCAGGTCGTCGAGGCCGTGAACGAGGGCTTCCGTGAAGGCGAGCGGCGGGCGAAGGCCAACGGTCACCGCATCCGCGTCGGCGCCCTGCTGACCGCCATGCGGCACGCCGCCCGCGCCCTGGAGATCGCCGAACTGGCGAACCGCTACCGCGACTCCGGCGTCGCCGGCTTCGACATCGCGGGCGCCGAGGCGGGCTTCCCTCCCACCCGCCACCTGGACGCGTTCGAGTACCTCAAGCGCGAGAACAACCACTTCACGATCCACGCGGGCGAGGCCTTCGGCCTGCCGTCGATCTGGCAGGCCCTGCAGTGGTGCGGCGCGGACCGGCTCGGCCACGGCGTGCGCATCATCGACGACATCGAGATCGCCGAGGACGGCACGGTCAAGCTCGGCCGGCTGGCCTCGTACGTGCGGGACAAGCGCATTCCGCTGGAAATGTGCCCGACCTCCAATCTCCAGACCGCTGCGGCGAGTTCATATGAAGAGCACCCGATCGGTCTTCTTCGTAAGCTGCACTTCCGGCTGACGGTGAACACCGATAATCGTCTGATGAGCGGTACCAGCATGAGCCTGGAATTCGAGCACCTGGTCAAGGCGTTCGGCTATTCCCTGGACGACATGCAGTGGTTCACCGTCAACGCGATGAAGTCGGCCTTCATCCCATTCGATGAACGTCTCGCCATGATCAACGACGTGATCAAGCCGGGTTACGCGGAGCTGAAGTCCGAGTGGCTGTTCCGCCAGACGGCGACCGGCACGGTCTGACCAGCAATTCCCCTTCGGGGTGACTCCGCCGGTCGGCAGACGGGGGAATTCGGTGAATACGGCCGGGGCTTCGCGCCCCGGCCGTGTCATTGATTGCGGGCCGGGTGGACTCGTGGCTAGGTTGCAGAGCCGCTCGGCTTTTCCCCGTCATCCCCGTCACGAGGACTGATCAGATGAAGCAGGCATCCCTCAAGGCCCTCGGCGTCGCCGCTGTCGGTGCCGTCATCGCCGTCGGTGCGGCGGGTACCGCCTCCGCCGGCACGCTCGAGTCCGTCACCACCACCGCCACGGGCGTGGAGAAGGCGCTTCCCGTCGAGTCGGTCGGCCAGTTGGCCCCGGCCGGCGGGCCGGTCGCGATCGCTGCGGACCGGGCGGTGAAGTCGGGGTTGCTGGAGCAGACCGCACACGCCCTCGACACCGCCCTCGCCCCCCACCTGCCCACCGAGAAGCTGATGCACGCCCCTGCCGACAACAAGGGCAACGCCGGCCTGCTCGGCGGCCTGCCCACCAAGGCCATCGCCCCCAACGGCCTCTCCCTGCCGGGCCTGGGCACCCCCAACATGCGCTGACGGCGCCGCGCGGGACGAGAGGAACAGCGCGAACGGGCCGCGCACCCCCGTCCGGGGTGCGCGGCCCGCGTGGTCCCGGGCGGGTCCGTGGCGTCACCAGCCCTTGGCGGCGGCCCGGGAAGTGCCCTCGGCGGGCATCAGGATCCACAGCGCGATGTAGAGCACGAACTGCGGGCCGGGCAGCAGGCACGACAGCAGGAAGATCACCCGCATCGTCGTCCGGGAGGTGCCGAAGCGCTCGGCCAGACCCGCGCAGACTCCGGCGATCATCTTGTGGTTGCGGGGGCGGACCAGCGGAGCGGACATGGCAGCGACTCCTTCACGTCAAGGTGCCATCGGTGCGGGAACGTTTTCCCGATGACCTCAACGCTACGACCGCCACCCCCGGCGGAGCGTCACTCTACGGAGCGATCCCGACCCTGGGGATCGTCGGGGTCAACCCCCGCTCCGTCTCCTCCCGGCGGACGGTCCGGGTAGGGCCCACATCGGACCTGCGACGGAGCCGGGCCCGTACCGCGGGGACGACGGCCAGGTGCGCCATCGTCACGCCGGTGACGTTCAGCAGCAGGGCGTCCACGTCCAGGACCTGGCCCACCACACCGCTCTGCACCACCTGCAGCAGCAGCGAGATCATCGCCGCGGTGAAGACCGTCCGGGCCAGCGAGACCGGCGTCGACGCCACGATCCGGCCTCCCGCCCAGGGCAGCAGTACCCCCAGCGGCGCGAACGGCAGCACCCCGGCCGCCAGCGACCGCGTCGCACCCCACGGACCCAGCGCCAGATCGGCCCGGATCGTGGCCAGCGGCTCCAGGTGCGCGGCGGACACCCACGGGGCGGTCAGCGGTCGCAGGGCGAGCCAGCCGACCACCAGGAGGTGGGCAACCAGGAGGACACAGCCCGCCACGCGGTAGCGGTATCGGAGGGCGGGCGTACCGCCGTAGCCATGACGCTGCACGCCCCCCATGACGCGGTGCGCGGGGCGCGCGGTTCCGCAGCCGGGTACAGAGAGTCAGCGCCCGTTGTCGTCAGACGGCGCCAGGGGTGCTGTGCACCGTCTCCGGGTGGGTGCGCGTCTCCTCCGTGCACGTGTAACCGCGGGGCTTGTCCTCGCCGGGACCGCCCAGGACCACCGTGCTGCGCCCGTCGGCCGCGGCCGTACCGGCGTAGGTGCACACGACCTGCGCCAAGGCCAGCGGAGGCAGCTCCTCCGGCGCCGTGTTCAGGCGCAGCGTCCGGTCGGGGTCGCCCTTGCGCGGCCCGCTCACGGTCAGCCGCTGGGGGACGTCCGTGGAGAAACCGGCCTCCTCCTCGACGGGGGCCGGCTGCCGCCGCAGCTCGTCCAGCAGCGCGCGGGCGAGCGAGACGGCCTGGTCGTCCTCCTGGACGGGGACCACCCGGGTCACGGGGAGTAGCTGTGAGGTACACACGAGCTGGACGGAGATGGTGATGCTGCCCGGGGGCGGCGCACTCTGCGGGCCGGGGCGCGAGACGCACGTCGCACGCGAGGGCGCGCTCCCGGCGTCCACGGGCACGGCCGTGCCCCTGATGCCGCAGCCGGCGACCGTGGACATGACCGCCAGGCCCGTCGCCAGGACCGCCGTGCGGGTGATGGCGCGTCTCACTCCGCGCTCCCTTCCGCCGGACCACCGGACGGGGCGCCGCCGTCGTTCTCGGAGCCGGAGTCGATGCGGGGGAGGGTGAGGGTGAACACGGCGCCGCCTTCCGCGGAGTTCGCCGCGGTGATCTCGCCCCCGTGGATGTGGGCGTTCTCCAGCGCGATGGACAGGCCCAGGCCGCTGCCCTCGGAGCGCGGGCGCGAGGCGCTCGCCTTGTAGAACCGGTCGAAGACGTGCGGCAGCACGTCCTCGGGGATGCCGGGGCCGTGGTCGCGCACCGCGATCACCAGGGCCTCGTCCGTCTGCCGCACGGACACCCGCACCGGGGAGCCGCCGTGCTTGAGGGCGTTGCCGATGAGGTTGGCGAGTATGACGTCCAGGCGGCGCGGGTCGAGCCGCGCCATGATGCCGCGCTCCGCGTCCAGTTCGACGGCGTCCAGCCAGGCCCGCGCGTCGATGCACGCCGTGATCTGGTCGGCGATGTCCACGTCGTCCAGGACCAGCCGGGCCGTGCCGGCGTCGAAGCGGGTGACCTCCATCAGGTTCTCCACCAGGTCGTTCAGCCGACGGGTCTCGCTGACCACGAGCTGGACGACGGGCGCGATCATCGGGTCGAGGGACTCCGCCTCCTCCTCCAGCACCTCCGTCACCGCGGTGATCGCCGTGAGCGGGGTCCGCAGCTCGTGCGACATGTCGGCGACGAAGCGCCGGCTCGCCGCCTCCCGCGAGCTCAGGTCCTCCACCCGCTTCTGCAGCGACTCCGCCGTCTTGTTGAAGGTCCGCGACAGGTCGGCCAGCTCGTCCGTGCCGGAGACCTGCAGCCGGGTGTCCAGCTTCCCCTCGCCGAGCCTTCGCGCCGCGTCGCCGAGCCGCTGCACGGGCCGCAGCACCGTCGAGGCGGCGGCCTGGGCGAGCAGCGCGGAGCCGATCAGGGCCAGGCCCGTGGCGATGCCCAGCGACCAGGCGAGCGAGTTGAGGTCGGCCCGCTCGTTGTCCAGGGACTTCAGCAGATAGCCCGTGGGCCCGCCGCCGATCACCTTCGCGCCGCCGACCAGGTACGGCTTGCCGTCGAGCGTGATCCGCTGCCAGTACAGGTGGTACGGGAAGGGGTTGGAGTCGTCGACCTTCCGCTCCCGGTTGACGGCCGTCACCAGCGTCTTCGGCACCACGGCGAGCGTGAACAGATCCCGGTCCGAGGGCGCCGCGCAGTCGCCGCCGCCCTTGACCTTGCCGATCAGCAGCACCTCGTACTTCTGCGAGGTGGCCGCCATCCGGTCCGCGGCCTCCTGCAGCTCCGGACAGGTCGGGGTCAGCGGCAGCGATCCGGTGTTGTCCTGCAGCGACTTGCGGAAGTCGTCGAGAGCGGCGTTCTGCGTACGGGTGAGGACCGCGTCGCGGTTGAGCCAGTACGCGATGGCGGACGCCGACACGGCGGCGGCGAGGGCCACCAGCGCGAAGACGAGCATGAGCCGCAGCCGCAGGCTGATCCACCGCATGCTCAGCTTCATGACGTTCGTGGCCGCCGCCCAGCCCCGCACCCGACCGGGCTCTTCTGTCACTGTGGGCTCTCTGTCCTTCGCACTACGGATGAACTACGACGTGATCGCCTTGCCGCGTACGCCCTACTGCGGGGCGTCCAGGCGGTAGCCGACCCCACGGACCGTACGGATCAGCGTCGGCGACGACGGCACGTCCTCGACCTTGGCGCGCAGCCGCTGCACACAGGCGTCCACCAGCCGGGAGTCGCCGAGGTAGTCGTGCTCCCACACCAGCCGCAGCAGCTGCTGCCGCGACAGCGCCTGCCCCGGCCGGCGGCTGAGCTCCAGCAGCAGCCGCAGCTCGGTCGGCGTCAGCTGCAGGTCCTGGCCGTTCTTGGTGACCGTCATCGCGGACCGGTCGATGACCAGCGAACCGAACGACGCCGAGTCGCTCGACTCCCGCTCCCCACGGCGCAGCACGGCCCGGATGCGGGCGTCCAGCACCCGGCCCTGCACGGGCTTGACCACATAGTCGTCCGCACCCGACTCCAGGCCGACCACGACGTCGATGTCGTCGTTGCGTGCGGTAAGCAGAATGATCGGCAGCTGGTCGGTGCGCCGGATACGGCGGCACACCTCGAAGCCGTCGATACCGGGCAGCATCACGTCCAGCACGATCAGGTCCGGCCGCTGCTCGCGCAGCATCTTCAGGCCGTCCTCGCCCGTCGCCGCGGTCACCACACGGTGACCCTGGCGGGACAGGGAGAATTCGAGAGCCGTGCGGATGGCGTCGTCGTCCTCGATCAGCAACAGGAAAGGCACGGTGGTCATTCTGGCCTAAGACTGGCCGGTAGTTCGACAGAAGGACGCCGCAGCGACTCCCCGCGGTCCGGCAACAGCGGCGGCACGGCCTGTTGCAGGGCTGTGACAGTCGGCGGACAGCGCCATGAAACTGGCCCGGCAGGCTTCTCTTCACCGGGCAGTTCCCAGGGTCCGGGTCACTGACGGACCGAGCTGGCTCCACCGACGGGGGGCGCGAGATGAACACACTGCACAGCACCACGAACAGCGCAGTTCGCACGCGCCTTCACGACGCCGGCCGGAGCACGGAGAAGTCCGGTGCCGTGGGCGGGCGGGGGTGCGCTCGCGGCACCGGACGTGTACGGCCGCCTTACATGGTGGCCATCGACGCGATCGCGTACGGGGAGCCCACTTCAGGCGCGGGGGGCGCCTTGGGGGCCACGGGGGAGAAGACCGGCGGCGTGTCCCGGAGCGAGGCGGAGTTCACCGCCTACGTCCAGGAGCGCCGGGCCTCCCTGTACGCGACCGCGTACCACCTCACCGGGGACCGCCACGAGGCGGAGGACCTGCTGCAGAGCGCGCTGTTCTCCACCTACCGCGCCTGGGACAGGATCACCGACAAGGCAGCGGTCGGCGGCTACCTGCGCCGCACCATGACCAACCTGCACATCAGCGCCTGGCGGCGCCGCAAGCTCAACGAGTACCCGACCGAGGAGCTGCCGGAGACGGTCGGCGAGACGGACGCCATGCGCGGCACCGAACTGCGCGCCGTCCTGTGGCAGGCCCTCGCCCGGCTGCCCGAGCTCCAGCGCACCATGCTCGTCCTCCGCTACTACGAGGGCCGTACGGACCCGGAGATCGCGGAGATCCTCGACATCAGCGTCGGCACCGTCAAGAGCAGCATCTGGCGCTCGCTGCGCCGGCTGCGCGAGGACGAGGTCATCGGCTCCGGCCGGGGCGTACGGGAGTCCTTCGGGGAACTCGTCGCCTAGCCGGTGACGGGGGCTCGGGGGAGCCCCCGGGGAACCAACGGGGGGAACACGGGGGAAAGAGAGCGGGCGGGCAGCCGGGGGGACTGCCTCGCCCGCTCTCGCATGTGCCCGTACTCCTCGCACCCGGGGATACGTCCGCCGGGCGCCGGGCGTTCACGCGCCCGGGGAGAATCTTGCTCAGGACGTGCTCAGGAATGGACGCTCTCGCGCCGCCCGGCGGCGGCCGCGGCGATCCGGCCCATCGCCGTCTCCCCGCCGCAGGCGAACGCGCCGAGCTCCGTCTGGCGCGCCACGATGGCCCGCTCGGACCGCATCAGACGCAGGCCGCGGCGGATCAGGTACAGGACGGGCTTGCGGGCCTCGCGCAGGTCGCGCACCAGGCGGCGGCGGAACGTCGTCGAGGGACGGCCGCGCAGGCACAGGGCGTCGGCGAGGTGACCGAGGTCACGGCACTGCCCGATGATGTCGGCGGCGAAGATGCCCTCCGCGATGAACAGCGGAGTGCGGCCTATGTCGAGCGCGCTCGCCCCGACCCGCGAGCTGGTGGAGATGTCGTACAGCGGCACGTCCGTGCGGCTCGTACGGCACAGGGAGTCGATCGCGGCGACGGCCGCCTCCGCGTCCCACGACAGGGGCGAGTCCCAGTCCGTGCCGCTGCCGTCGGGGAGCTGGGGGAGCGTCGGGTCGTGGCCCTCCTTGTAGAAGTCGTCCAGGTTGAGCACGGGCAGCCCGGTGCGGGCGGCCAGGGACGACTTTCCGGAACCGGACGGACCGGTGAGCAGGATGACGCGCGCGGGTGTCAGGAGGGATGTCACGGGACACCAGTGTGAGGCATTGAGCCGTATGGAGGATCCCCCCGGGTCGAGGCGTGCACGCATCGTCACGGCTTCGCTACGCTGCGCTGTCGAATCGACCGACTCGTACCGGTCACACAACTCACGCTCCGGCAGGTGGTCATGGCCTCCCACGCACGTCATGCGCGTCACGCACGAACCGCGCCCGTCCCTCCGCCGCGCCGACGGCGCACGCTCGCACGCGTGGGGCTGCTGACCGTCTCGGCCGGCGCGGCGCTCGTCGCGGGCGGCGCCGCGGACGCGAGCGCCAAGCCGCAGCCGCCGACCGCCCAGCTCGGCCGCACCGACGTCGGCGCGGCGTTCGCCGGCACCGGCATCGCGCTGGAGAAGTCGGTCCAGGGCCTGGCGCCGGTCCTGCAGACCTTCAAGTACCACCCGCTGGCGGCCACGCCCGTGGACCCGCTGAACAACGGCGCCCGCACCCAGGTCGCCGACTTCAAGCCGGTCGGCACCCAGATGCTGACGTCGCCCGTCACCAAGCGCGGGCAGGTGGGCGACCTGCCGCTCGTCGGCCAGGCCCTGGGGGCCCTGCAAGGCCCCCAGGCCGGTCAGGCCGGTCAGGGCGGCCACTGAGCGCGTACACGACGACGGCGGTGGGGGTCCCCGCCCCGGGGCACCCCCCCCACCTAGGGGAGGCGGGCGCGGACCCCGAGGAGCGGCCCCCCCCCCCCCCGCCCGCCGCCGGGGGCC
>NZ_JBFADG010000020.1:0-112341 GCF_040641275.1 Streptomyces sp. NPDC021096
AACGCCGGACGGGCTGAATATTCAGCCCGTCCGGCGTTTGAGGACAAGAAACGGTGAAAGGGCGGGGTAGGGGAAACTATCCCTCGCCCGGGGCCACCAGCCCCGATTCGTAGGCGAAGACCACCGCCTGCGCACGGTCCCGCAGGTTCAGTTTGGCGAGGACGCGGCCGATGTGGGTCTTCACCGTCTGCTCCGCCAGGACCAGCTTCGCCGCGATCTCCTGGTTCGACAGCCCCCGGGCGATCAGCTCCAGGACCTCCGTCTCACGCGGCGTCAGGCCGTTGAGCCGCAGCGACCGTTCCCGTCGGGGAGCGGGCCGCTTCGCGAAGTCGGCGATGAGGCGGCGGGTGACGGAGGGGGCGAGGAGGGCCTCGCCGGCTGCCACCACCCGTACGGCCGAGATCAGGTCGGCGGGAGGGGCGTCCTTGAGGAGGAAGCCGGACGCGCCGGCGCGCAGCGCCTCGTAGACGTAGTCGTCGACGTCGAAGGTCGTCAGCATCAGCACCTTCGGCAGGTGCGTGACCCCGCGCGGGGGGTCGAGGAGCCGGCGCGCGGCCTCCAGGCCGTCCATCTCCGGCATCCGGACGTCCATGAGCACCACGTCCGGGTGCGTGGACCGGCTCAGCTCCACGCCTTGGCGCCCGTCCGGCGCGTCGCCGACGACGTCGATGTCGGGCTGGGCGGCCAGCAGCGCGGCGAAGCCCGCCCGCACCATGGCCTGGTCGTCGACGATGATCACCCTGATGGTCATGCGGTGGGGGGTTCCTGTTCTGCTCGCGTCGCGTCGGAGAGGGGAAGGCGGGCCGCCACCCGGAAGCCGCCGTCCGGCAGGGGGCCGGTGTCGAGGGTGCCGCCGACCAGGCGGACCCGTTCGCGCATGCCCACCAGGCCGTGGCCGGTGCCGCTGGTCTCCAGGGGCCGCTGCGGTGCGTCGGAGGCGGCCGCGGCCGAGTTGACGACGAGCACGGTCAGGGCCGTACCGGCCGTACCGGTCCCGTTCACCGACACCGACACCCGGGTCGGCGCACCGGGCGCGTGCCGGACGACGTTGGACAGGGCCTCCTGGACGATCCGGTATGCCGACAGGTCCACCGTCTGCGGCAGCGCCGGCAGCACCGGCATCGTCAACTCCACCGGCAGCCCCGTGCGGACCGTGGCCTCGATCAGCTGCGGCAGGCGGTCGACGCCGGGCTGGGGTGTCCGTTCGGAGCCGTCGGCGCCCGGGGAGCCCTCGCTGCGCAGCACGCCCAGCAGCCGTCGCATCTCGGTCAGCGACTCCCGGGCGGTGGCGGCGATCGCGCCGAACTCCTCGCGGGCCGCGTCCGGCAGGCCGGCGACGCGGTACGGGGCGCTGTCGGCCTGGACGGTGATGACGGACATGTGGTGGGCGACGACGTCGTGCAGCTCGCGGGCGATGCGGGCGCGTTCTTCCAGCAGCGTGCGGCGGGCGCGTTCGGCCTCGCTGATCGTCTCCTGCTCGGCCAGCGCCCGGCGGGCGTCGCCCCGTTCGCGCAGGGCGCCGCCGACGAGGAGGATCACCCCGCCGATCGCGACCAGCGGCACCCAGGTGCCGGTGGCCTGCTCGGGGTCGAGGCTGCGGAAGACCAGGCTCGCCAGCGCCGTCAGCAGCCACACGGCCGTCAGCGTCAGCCGGCGCTCGCGCAGTGCGAGGGCGAGCATCAGCAGCAGCAGGCCGATGCTCTCCGTGGCCGGCCAGGGCCAGGGCCGGTCCGCCGGCATGTCCACCGTGAGCAGCAGGGCCGCGCCCACGACGTCGGCGACGAAGACGATGGCCCAGGCCAGCAGCGGCCGGCGGACCGCCATGAGCAGCGGTGCGTGCTGGGCGACCGCGAGCGCGAGGGCGACGTCGGAGTTCAGCCCGTAGTCGTGGGAGAGCACCATGGCCGTGGTCGGCAGCAGGATGATGGTGAACAGCCAGGCGACCAGGGTGGGCAGGCGCCGTACGAACGGGCGCCGGGCGTGCGCCAGGTACGGCGTCGGCGGCCCGGCGGGCGTGCAGATCTCGCGCAGGAACGCGCGGGGGAAGCGGGATGCGATCTTGGACATGGCCCGGTCAGCCTAGGCGGACCGGGCCGGCGGCGGCGTCACCCCCAGGTGCCGGACCGGATGTCATACCCCGGTATCAGTGCCCTACAGCTCGGCCAGCAGCTGTGCCTTCTTCACGGTGAACTCCTCGTCCGTCAGCAGGCCCGCGCCGTGCAGCTCGCCCAGGTGGCGGATGCGCTCCGCGATGCCGCCGGGGTCGGGGCGGGCGGCGGGGACGGTGTGGGAGCCGTGGGCCAGGTCCCCGGCCAGGGCGGGGGCCTTGGCCCGTACGGCCGCCAGGACCGCGGCCGCGAAGGGCAGCGACTCGTGGACCAGGCCGTAGCCCATGCCGAAGACGACGGCCGCCGGGTCCTGGTCGGCGGCGCCCGGGGCGGTCCCGCCGCGGCGCACGAGCCGCAGGTGTCCGCCGAGGGCCTCGGGGGAGCGCCAGTCCACGCCCGTCAGCTCCTCGACGCCGAAACGCTGGTCGCCCGCCTTCCACTTGGCGGAGGACGCTCCGGTCCAGAACCAGCGGAAGGAGACGGCCCGGCCGTCGAAGGACGCCTTGCCGTCGTAGGCCTTGAAGGACAGGGGCGGGACGGGCGCCGCCACCAGATGGCGCTCGGCCGGCTCCGTGGCATCGGGACCGAGCTCGGCCCGTATCCGCTCGGCGTAGTACTCGGCGAGCAGCTCGCGCTCCGCCGGCAGGACCAGCCGGTACGGGTCGCAGCCCTCCTTCAACTGCCCCTCCGCGGCGTCGATCAGCGGATCGGCGCCGGGTCTGGGCACGGCGCGCAGCACCACCGTCCCGTGCTTCCCCGGGGCCTGTTCGACGGCCGCGAGCGCCTCGTACGGGACGCGCCGCTCGCCGAGCACCTGGAGCAGCCTCGGTGTGCGGATCCCCCGTTCGAAGCGGATGAGCACGGAGTCGGTGTCGAACTCCCAGACGGCGTGGAAACCGGCCAGCACATCACCCATGCCGCTCATCGTATGCGGCGGCCGTCCGCCCGTCCCCCCTCGTGACGCTACGCGCGTCAAACGGCGGGTGCCACCGGATCCGGACGCAGATCGGCCGTGCAGTCACTGCCGTCCCTCGCGCAACGAACGGAGGTGGGGGCGCCGACTCCGATCCCGGCGAAGTTGGCGAGGCTGGTGGTGCCGGGGGCGAAGTAGCCGGCGTGGCCACGGGCGTCGGAGGCGGACAGCACCCGGGCGCCGAAGGCCGCGGAGACCGGGTCGGCGCCATGGCCGAGGCCGCCGACCTCCATGTGGGGCACGCCCTGAATCCAGTCGTCCGCATCCCGCATCGCCCATATCCGGGCGCTGCTGCGCAGGTCGGAGGCGCGGTCGGCGCGCATGCCGGGGCTGCCGGCGACCGCCACGTCCGTGACGCGCGGGGAGAGGTCGCGGGCGGCGACGCCGCAGACCACGGAGCCGTAGCTGTGGCAGAACAGCGAGATCTTCGACTCGCCGGGCAGCGTCCGCACCAGCTTCCGCAGCCGCAGCGCGCCCTCGGCCGCGAGCTTGCCGGTCGCCGCGTCCATGCCCACGCCGGCGGGCGAGGTGTAGTCGGCCCAGGCGATGACTGCCGTCCCGGTGGCGGGGCTCGCCTTCCGCTCGGCGTCGTAGAGGGAGCGGGCCATGCCGACGGGCGCGCTGTAGGCGCGCTGGCTCTTCTCGAAGGTCAGCACGTTGGTGTCGACGCCCGGGACCACGACGGAGACCCGCTCGGCGCGGTCGAGGTCGCCGAAGACCTCGGCCACCCGGCCGGCGCTGGTGGGGTCGAAGGCGAGGACCTGCCGGTCGGGGGCCAGCAGCGATTCGAAGCGGTGCATGCGCCGGGCCGCCTCGTAGCGGCCGGAGGGCGTGAGCGCGCTGTCGTGGCTGCGGCGCCGCTCGACCGTACGGGCCTGGGCGAGGGCGATCCGGTTGGCGCGGTAGCGCAGCGCGGTGGGGGCGCCGGCGAGGTTGCCGACGACCAGCGGATAGCGCTCGGCCAGCCGCTCGCGCTGACCGCCGGAGAGCGAGGCGAAGAAGCGGGCCAGGGTGGTGGGCTCCGAGCCGGGGGAGGGGAGCGGCACACCGCCGACGGAGCCGTGCAGCCACGCCGTCACCGAGGCCGTGCGGGGGTCGGCGGGCGCCTTGTGGCTTCTCACGGCCGTCCAGCCGGTCGTCGCGAGCATGACGAACACTACGGCGAGTGCGAGCAGGGCGCGCCACACCGTGGCCGCGTTCGTCCAAGGGATGGGGGAGTGGGAGCCGAGCTCCGGGAAGGAAGTCACCGCGGACCACCCTAGGAGAAACTCGCTTGCGTCCGGGAAGTCGGTGAGCTATCTCACGTTTGGATCATGGGTGATCGGGCGCACTCGTGGGGCTTCCGTTCAAGATCGCCAGTTTTCCGCCAGTGCCGGTCCGATCTGGTCCAAAAAGGCCGCGGCGGTGGACTTGAGCTCGCTCATGTCCCCGTCCGCGACCTCGGCCCACAGCTTGCCGTTCGCCCGCATCACCCCGCTGAACGCCGCGACCAGGATGCGCGGACGCGGGTCCTCCTGCGGCAGCCCCTCCCGGTCGGCGATCTCCTGGGTGAGCCGGTCCTCCAGCTCCGCGCTGCGGCGCAGATGGGCGGCCAGCAGCTGCGGCGTCGACTGGATCATCCGGTACGTGCGCACGTGCAGCTCCAGCGGGACGACCGACTGGATGGCCTCCTCGATGGTGTCCCACGAGGACAGCACAGCGGTGCGCAGCGCGGTCAGCGGCGGCTCCTCGGCGGGGCGCTCGCGCACGGCGGCGAAGAAGTGCGACTCCACCATCTCCTGGACGGAGAGGGCGACCTCCTCCTTGCCCGCGAAGTAGCGGAAGAAGGTGCGCTGCGAGACGTCCGCGGCGGCCGCGATCTCGTCGACGGTCGTGCCCTCGTAGCCCCGGTCCGCGAACAGCTCCAGGGCGCACCTGATGAGGGTGTCGCGGGTCCGGCGCTTCTTGCGCTCCCGCAGCCCCGCCGTCGCGCCGTCGACCCTGTGCATCGCCCCGCCTCTTCCGTTGTGTTTGCGCTGATCAGGATAGTCATGGGCCAAGTGTCAGCCAACGACGCTTGAACTTCGTTGTCAATTGTCAGCGACTGCCATAATCTCGGCTGTATGACACAGACCACCGTCGCCGACGCGACGCCCGGCCTGGGACCCCGGAAAGGACTGAGGGGCCATCCCTGGCTCACCCTGATCACCGTCGCGATAGGCGTGATGATGGTCGCGCTCGACGGCACGATCGTCGCCATAGCCAACCCCGCCATCCAGAAGGACCTCGGCGCCTCGCTCGCCGACGTGCAATGGATCACCAATGCCTACCTCCTGGCCCTCGCCGTCGCCCTGATCACCGCGGGCAAGCTCGGCGACCGCTTCGGCCATCGCCTGATCTTCCTTATCGGCACCACCGGCTTCGCCCTGTCCTCCGGACTCATCGCCCTGTCCGGCAGCGTGTCGACGGTCGTCGGCTTCCGGGTCCTGCAGGGCCTGTGCGGCGCGCTGCTGATGCCGGCCGCGCTCGGGCTGCTGCGCGCGACGTTCCCGGCCCACAAGCTCAACATGGCGATCGGCCTGTGGGGCATGGTCATCGGAGCCTCCACGGCCGGCGGCCCCATCGTCGGCGGGCTCCTCGTCGAGCACGTCAACTGGCAGTCCGTGTTCTTCATCAACGTCCCCGTGGGCGCCGCCGCGCTCGCGCTCGGCATGGTCATCCTCAAGGACCACCGCACCCCCAGTGCCCCCAAGTCCTTCGACGTCGCGGGCATCCTGCTGCTGTCCACCGCGATGTTCTGCCTCATCTGGGCGCTGATCAACGCGACGGACTGGCAGTGGGGGAGCGCCAGGACGCTGCTGTTCCTCGCCGCCTCGCTGCTGTGCTTCGTCCTCTTCGCCGTGTGGCAGGTCAAGGCGCGCGAACCGCTGCTGCCGCTGAGCCTCTTCCGGTCCCTGCCGCTGTCCGCCGGCACGGTCCTGATGGTGCTGATGGCCTTCGCCTTCATAGGCGGCCTGTTCTTCGTCACCTTCTATCTGCAGAACGTGCACGGGATGACGCCCGTCGACAGCGGTCTGCACCTGCTGCCCCTCACCGCCATGATGATCGTCGCCTCGCCGGCGGCCGGCGCGCTGATCAGCCGGATCGGCCCCCGCGTTCCCCTGATCGTGGGCATGCTCTGCGCGGCGGTGGGCTGCTTCGGCCTGTCCTCCCTCGAGCCCGGCACGGGCACGGCCCTGCTGTCGGTGTGGTTCGCGCTGCTCGGCCTCGGCTTCGCGCCGGTCATGGTCGGGGCGACCGAGGTCATCGTCGGCAACGCGCCGCTGGAGCACGCCGGCGTGGCCGGCGGCCTGCAGCAGGCCGCCATGCAGGTCGGCGGTTCGCTGGGCACGGCGGTGCTGGGCGCGGTCGTGGCCTCCCGGGTCGACCACCTGCTGCCGCGCGAGTGGGCGGCGGCCGGGCTGCCGCCGGTCACGCCGGAACAGGCGGCCCAGGGCGCCGACGCCGTCCAGGTCGGCGTCGCGCCCGTCGCGCCGAACACCCCGCCGGAGATCGCGGGGAAGATCACCACCGTCGCGCATGACACTTTCGTGTCAGCCATCAACACGGGCTTTACGGTCGCCGGCTGCGTCGCGCTGGTCGCGGCGCTCGTCGCCGTCTTCACCAAGCGCGGCCGGAACGCCGGGGCCGGGGCGGGTGCGGCCCACATCTGAACCCGGTGCGGCGGTGGGCCCGGTACCTCGGTACCGGGCCCACCGCCGACCGCCTTCCCCTATCAGGGCATGGCCGACCCGGCCCTCTTGGCAGTGGCGATCACGGGCCAGCAGACTCGGCGGTCCATCCGAGTGGGGGAGGAACCCTTATGCGTATGTACATCCGTTTGGTGGCCGTGACCGCCGTCGCCGCGGCGCTGGCGCTCGTGAGCGCGCCCGGCGCGAGCGCGAAGCCCGTCGGGGGCTGTGGCGCCGGGCAACTGTGCCTGTGGCCGAAGGCCGATTTCCGGGGGCAGCGGCAGGTCAGCGAGCTGGCGACGATCGATATCGAGAGCTGCATGGCGCTGCCCGCCGGGGTGACGGGGGCTTCGCTGGTCAATCGGACCGGGCGCCCTGTCACTACGTACCAGAGCGCCACCTGTGCCGAGACGGGGGAGTTCGTGACGTATCCGTCGGGGACGTGGGTGCCGGAGTCGCCGTATGTCGTGCGGGCGTACAAGGTGTGGGAGAGCTGAGGTCCGTCGACGTCTGCGGGCCGCGTTGTGCCCACCCGTTCCGCCCAGCGGAACGATTGCCCACAACGCGCGACAGCCCCGACCGGCATCGCCGGTCGGGGCTGTCTCTATGCGTTACTGCTTACGCTTCGCCGCCCGCGGAGCCCGGGTCGGCTGCTGCTACGTCCAGGAGCTGGTAGCGGTCGATCGCCTGCTTCAGGGCCGAGCGGTCGACCTTGCCCTCCTTGGCGAGCTCGGTGAGCACCGCCAGGACGATCGACTGGGCGTCGATGTGGAAGAAGCGACGGGCCGCGCCACGCGTGTCCGCGAAGCCGAAGCCGTCCGCACCCAGCGACTGGTACGTGCCGGGCACCCAGCGCGCGATCTGGTCCGGAACCGCCCGCATCCAGTCGGACACGGCCACCTTCGGGCCCTCGGCGCCGGCGAGCTTGCTCGTCACGTACGGGACGCGCTGCTCCTCCTCCGGGTGCAGGAGGTTGTGCTCCTCCACCTCGATGGCGTCACGGCGCAGCTCGTTCCAGGAGGTCGCCGACCAGACGTCCGCCTTGACGTTCCACTCCTCGGCGAGGATGCGCTGGGCCTCGATCGCCCACGGCACGGCCACACCGGAGGCCATGATCTGCGCCGGGATGGCGCCCGCCTCGCCCTGCTTGAAGCGGTACAGACCCTTGAGGATGCCCTCGGCGTCCACGTCCGCCGGCTCGGCCGGGTGCTGGATCGGCTCGTTGTAGACGGTGAGGTAGTAGAAGATGTCTTCGTTTTCCTCGGCGGTCCCGCCGTACATCCGGCGCAGACCGTCCTTGACGATGTGCGCCATCTCGAAGCCGAACGCCGGGTCGTAGGCCACGACACCCGGGTTCGTGGAGGCCAGCAGCTGCGAGTGGCCGTCCGCGTGCTGCAGACCCTCACCCGTCAGCGTGGTCCGGCCGGCGGTGGCGCCGAGGACGAAGCCGCGGGCCAGCTGGTCGGCCATCTGCCAGAACTGGTCACCCGTGCGCTGGAAACCGAACATCGAGTAGAAGACGTAGACCGGGATCAGCGGCTCGCCGTGCGTCGCGTAGGCCGAGCCCGCCGCGATCAGGGAGGCCGTGCAGCCCGCCTCGGAGATGCCGTCGTGCAGCATCTGGCCGGTCGGGGACTCCTTGTAGGCCAGGAGCAGCTCGCGGTCGACGGCCTCGTACTGCTGGCCGAGCGGGTTGTAGATCTTCGCGGACGGGAAGAACGCGTCCATGCCGAAGGTGCGGTACTCGTCGGGGGCGATCAGCACGAAGCGCTTGCCGATCTCCTTGTCCCGCATGAGGTCCTTCAGGATGCGGACGAACGCCATGGTGGTGGCGATCGACTGCTGCCCGGAGCCCTTCTTGGCGGTCGCGTAGGCCTTGTCGTCCGGCAGGGCCAGCGGCTTGGAGCGGTCCACACGGGTGGGCACATAGCCGCCGAGCGACTGGCGCCGGTCGTGCATGTACTGGATCTCCTCCGAGTCGCGACCCGGGTGGTAGTACGGCGGCAGGCCGGACTCCAGCTCCTTGTCGGCGATCGGGATGTGGAGACGGTCGCGGAAGCGCTTGAGGTCCTCGACCGTGAGCTTCTTCATCTGGTGGGTCGCGTTGCGGCCCTCGAAGTTCGGACCCAGGGTCCAGCCCTTGACGGTCTGCGCGAGGATCACGGTCGGCTGGCCCTTGTGGGCCTTGGCCGCCGCGTACGCCGCGAAGATCTTCTTGTGGTCGTGACCGCCACGGCCCAGGTGCAGGATCTGGTCGTCGGTCATGCCCTCGACCATCTTGCGGAGACGGTGGTCGTCGCCGAAGAAGTGCTCACGGATGTACGAACCGGTCTCGGTGGCGTACGTCTGGAACTGGCCGTCGGGGGTGCTGTTCAGCTTGTTGACCAGGATGCCGTCGCGGTCCTGGGCCAGCAGCGGGTCCCAGGAGCGGTCCCACACCAGCTTGATCACGTTCCAGCCGGCGCCGCGGAACTGCGACTCCAGCTCCTGCATGATCTTGCCGTTGCCGCGGACCGGGCCGTCGAGGCGCTGCAGGTTGCAGTTGACGACGAAGGTCAGGTTGTCCAGGCCCTCGCGAGCGGCCAGGGACAGCTGGCCGAGCGACTCCGGCTCGTCCATCTCGCCGTCGCCCAGGAACGCCCAAACGTGGGACTTGGAGGTGTCGGCGATGCCGCGCGCCTCCATGTAGCGGTTCATGCGGGCCTGGTAGATCGCGCCGAGGGGGCCGAGGCCCATCGAGACGGTCGGGAACTCCCAGAAGTCCGGCATCAGCCGCGGGTGCGGGTAGCTGGACAGGCCGTAGGGGGCCTTGGACTTCTCCTGGCGGAAGGCGTCCAGCTGCTGCTCGGACAGTCGGTCCAGCAGGAACGCACGGGCGTAGACGCCCGGCGAGGCGTGGCCCTGGAAGAAGATCTGGTCGCCGCCGTCGCCCTCGTCCTTGCCCCGGAAGAAGTGGTTGAAGCCCACGTCGTACAGGGAGGCGGAGGAGGCGAAGGTGGCGATGTGGCCGCCGACGCCGATGCCCGGGCGCTGGGCGCGCGAGACCATGACGGCCGCGTTCCACCGGGTCGCGTTGAGGATCTTGCGCTCGATCTCCTCGTTGCCGGGGAAGAACGGCTCATCCTTGGTCGCGATGGTGTTGACGTAGTCCGTGCTGCGCATCTCGGGCACGGCGACGCGCTTCTCGCGCGCCCGCTCGATCAGGCGAAGCATGAGGTAGCGGGCACGTTCCCGGCCTCGCTCATCGACGGCTGCGTCGAGCGAGTCGAGCCATTCCTGGGTCTCTTCGGGATCGAAGTCCGGGACCTGGCTGGGAAGGCCGCCAATGATGATCGGGTTGCGATCGGATCCGGAAGCCACGCTGTTCCTTCGCTGTTCGGGTCGTGCTCAGCACGCGGTCAAATACTGCTCTTGCTTTATGTCGCGCCGGCTCCCATCGTGGACCGCGGCGGCGGAAACGTCATCTCTACTGAGCGGTAACCACCACTCATGAGACGAAGCGTCGAAGGTTGGTCGCCCGGGGCGGCCAAATCGCAACCTTACGCCCCCAATGAGGGTCCTCCGCGTACGGCCGTTCGGACCCGATTGCCGCAATCGCACGGAGTAACTTCCGAAACCCGGCAGAATGCTGTGGTGTGAATCACTCGGGCCTGTTGCCTCATGGTTGGAGTTGCCATGAGACGTCCGCGTCCGTCAACGTTTCGGCGGTCCGGATGGTCGGGTACTTGCGCGATCCGTCCGGCACGTGTGGACTACGCCCAATGCCTCGCGTACGCGGGGAGCACAAGAGCATTTCTCGAAAGATGACAGGAGGCAATCCGTGAGCGCGACCGCGGACCACGCGGAGGAGCGGACCAACCCTGCCGCCAGGCTGGGTTTCCAGCCCGGACAGGTGGTCCAGGAGATCGGCTACGACGACGATGTCGATCAGGAGCTCCGCGAGGCCATTGAGGAGATCACCGGCCAGGATCTGGTCGACGAGGACTACGACGACGTGGCCGATGCCGTCGTCCTGTGGTTCCGCGACGAGGACGGCGACCTGACGGACGCGCTCGTGGACGCCATTGGCATGCTCGAGGACGGCGGGGACATCTGGCTGATGACCCCGAAGACCGGCCGCGACGGCTACATCGAGCCCAGCGACATCAACGAGGCGTCGCAGACCGCGGGGCTGAGCCAGACCAAGAGCATCAGCGTGGCCAAGGACTGGACCGGCACCCGCATGGTCGCCCCCAAGCGCTGAGCACCTCGCCGTGATCCGGCCACGGCCGGAGAACCCGCCGTCACCGCGCCCCCCTGCAGCACCGCTGCCGGGGGGCGCGGTGCATCGCGCGGGGGGCGCAGTGACACACTGTCCGCCTACCCGCGCCGGCGGCCGGGGTGCCCGCGCGCCCCTTAGCGCCGGTGCCGTCGAGAGAGGGATGCGAACCATGGCGATCGACGTCGGCACCAAGGCCCCTGACTTCGCGCTGAAGAACCAGCACGGCGAGACCGTCCGGCTCTCCGACTTCCGGGGCGAGAAGAACGTCGTCCTGCTCTTCTACCCCTTCGCCTTCACCGGCGTGTGCACCGGCGAGCTCTGCGCCCTGCGCGACGAGCTGCCGCAGTTCGCCAACGACGACGTCCAGCTGCTGGCCGTCTCCAGCGACTCGCCCTTCTCCCTGCGCGTCTTCGCCGAGCAGGAGGGCCTGGAGTACCCGCTGCTGTCGGACTTCTGGCCGCACGGCGAGGCCGGCCGCGCGTACGGCGTGTTCGACGAGGAGAAGGGCTGCTCGGTCCGCGGCACCTTCATCATCGACAAGGAGGGCGTCGTCCGCTGGACGATCGTCAACGGCCTGCCCGACGCGCGTGACCTGAACGAGTACACCAAGGCCCTCGCCGCGCTCTGAGTGAACTTCCGCGACGCCCGGGGCAACCCTGGCGGGCGAGCCGTGCGTCCTTGGCGCAAGACCCTGTAATCGGTGGGAACCGGTCACTAGGATCAAAACGTTGATCGGATGCCATCGCACAACCGGGGGCTCGGGACTCGCCTGGCCCCTCGAACCAATGGAGGACTCGTGGGAGTCAGTCTCAGCAAGGGCGGCAACGTCTCGCTGACCAAGGCGGCCCCGAACCTGACCGCGGTCGTCGTCGGTCTCGGCTGGGACGCCCGTACCACCACCGGTACGGACTTCGACCTGGACGCCAGCGCGCTGCTGACGAACGACCAGGGGAAGGTCGCCAACGACCAGAACTTCGTCTTCTTCAACAACCTCAAGAGCCCCGACGGCTCCGTCGAGCACCAGGGTGACAACCTCACCGGTGAGGGCGAGGGCGACGACGAGGTCATCAAGGTCAACCTGGCCGGCGTCCCGGCGGACGTTCACAAGATCGTCTTCCCGGTCTCCATCTACGAGGCCGAGACCCGCCAGCAGAGCTTCGGCCAGGTCCGCAACGCCTACATCCGCGTCGTCAACCAGGCCGACGGCGTCGAGCTCGCCCGCTACGACCTCAGCGAGGACGCCTCGACCGAGACCGCCATGGTCTTCGGCGAGCTGTACCGCAACGGCGCCGAGTGGAAGTTCCGCGCCATCGGACAGGGCTACGCCTCGGGCCTGCGCGGCATCGCGCAGGACTTCGGCGTCAACGTCTGACGGCCGACGCAGGCCGTCGACCACGTCCGGCGCCGCACTCCCTTCACCGGGGGTGCGGCGCCGGACGCGCACGGCGACTCAACACAACTCGGGGAGGACCAGATCATGGGTGTCACGCTCGCCAAGGGAGGCAACGTCTCCCTCTCCAAGGCCGCGCCGAACCTCACCAACGTCACCGTCGGCCTCGGCTGGGACGCGCGCTCCACCACGGGAGCGCCTTTCGATCTCGACGCCAGCGCCCTGTTGTGCGCCTCGGGCCGGGTGCTGGGGGACGAGTACTTCGTCTTCTACAACAACCTCACGAGCCCCGAGGGCTCCGTCGAACATACGGGCGACAATCTCACCGGTGAGGGGGACGGCGACGACGAGTCCATTCTGGTCGACCTCACCAAGGTGCCGGCCGCCTGCGACAAGATCGTATTTCCGGTCTCCATTCACGAGGCCGAGCTGCGCGGGCAGAGCTTCGGCCAGGTCAGCAACGCGTATATCCGGGTGCTCAACCAGGCCGACGGCAGTGAACTGGCCCGCTACGACCTCAGCGAGGACGCCTCCAGCGAGACGGCGATGATCTTCGGCGAGGTCTACCGCTACGGCGGCGAGTGGAAGTTCCGGGCCGTAGGACAGGGGTACGCGTCGGGCCTGCGCGGCATCGCCCTAGACTTCGGGGTCAACGTTTCGTAAAGCCGCGTCCGCGCGGACATCCCGAACAGCGAAGGATTGGGTAGCCAGTGCTCCTGAAAACCTTTGGTTGGTCGTTCGCCGTCACGGCGGCCGGCCTGGCCTTGGCCGGCTTTCTCTGGGGGTGGCAGGGGCTGGCGATCGTCGCGATCCTCTCCGTCCTGGAGATCTCGCTCTCGTTCGACAACGCGGTCATCAACGCCGGCATCCTGCGGAAGATGAACCCGTTCTGGCAGCGGATCTTCCTGACCGTCGGCATCCTCATCGCCGTCTTCGGCATGAGGCTCGTCTTCCCGGTGCTCATCGTGGCCATCACGGCCAAGCTGGGGCCGATCGAGGCGGTCAAGGTCGCGATCCAGGACCCGGACCGCTACGAGGCGCTGGTCACCAGCGCACACCCGGCGATCGCGGCCTTCGGCGGCATGTTCCTGCTCATGATCTTCCTGGACTTCATCTTCGAGGACCGGGACATCAAGTGGCTGGAGTGGCTGGAGAAGCCGCTGGCCCGGCTGGGCAAGCTGGAGACGCTCTCCACGGTCGTCGCCCTCGTCGTTCTGATCGTCTGCGCCACCACCCTCGCCACGGCCGTCCCGGTCCACGACGGTGAGGGCACGATCGACAAGGCCGCGACCGTGCTGCTGTCGGGCATCGGCGGTCTGGTGACCTACCTCATCGTCGGCGGCATCTCCGGCTTCTTCGAGGACAAGCTGGAGCACGAGGAGGAAGAGGCCGAGGAGGAGGCCGAGAAGGCCCCCGCGAAGAGCGGCAACGCCGCCGTGGTCGGGCTGGCCGGCAAGGCCGCCTTCTCGCTGTTCCTCTACCTCGAGGTCATCGACGCCTCGTTCTCCTTCGACGGTGTCATCGGCGCCTTCGCCATCACCAACGACATCTTCGTCATGGCGCTGGGCCTGGGCATCGGCGCGATGTACATCCGGTCGCTGACGGTCTTCCTGGTCCGCAAGGGCACCCTGGACGACTACGTGTACCTGGAGCACGGCGCGCACTACGCCATCGGCGCGCTCGCCGTCATCCTGCTGATCACCATCAAGCACGAGATCCCCGAGGTCGTCACCGGCGCGATCGGCATCGTGCTGATCGCCCTGTCGTTCATGTCCTCCGTCATGCGCAACCGCAGGGAGGCCGGCCCCGGCGCGAAGGCCGAGGTCTCCTCCGGGGTGTGACTCCGGCACATTTGAGGAACGCTCTCACCGGGGCGGTCGCGAGGATCATCCTCGCGGCCGCCCCGTGGCATGTGTGCTCGAAATGGTGGGGGTTACGGCAATGGCGATATGGGAGAAGCTCTTCGGGAATTGGGGGGGCGCCGCCGCGCGCCAATTCGACGGCAGCGGCACCAACGGCGCGGTCGAACTGACCAAGCGCCGTCCCACGTTTTCGCTGACCAAACAGGGTGCGGTGACCGGCAACCTGCGCGTCAACCTGTCCTGGCGGATGCGGACCTCGGACTTCGACGAACGCCCCTCGTTCGCCGCCGGGCTGCGGCACCCGCTGCGCAAGTTCACGCCGCAGGTGGTGCAGGCGCAGGGGCCCGCCATGGTCAACGTCGACCTCGACCTCGCCTGTATGTACGAGCTGCAGGACGGTTCCAAGGGCGTAGTCCAGCCACTCGGGAACATACTGGGCAGCGTCAACTCGCCGCCGTATGTTCAGCTCAGCGGTGACGACCGCTTCGGGTCGGGGTCGGGCGAGACGATCTACATCAACATGGACCACCGCGACGAGATCAAGCGGCTGCTGGTCTTCGTCTACATCTACGACGGCACTCCCGCGTTCGACCGTACGCACGCCCTGGTGACGCTCTACCCCGGCAACGGACCCCGCCTGGAGGTCGCGCTCGACGAGCGCGCGCCGGAGGCGCGGTCGTGCGCCGTGGTGCTGATCGAGAACGTCAAGGGCGAGATCGTCGTGCGGCGCGAGATGAAGTACGTGTACGGCTTCCAGTCGGAGCTGGACCGGCTGTACGGGTGGGGGCTGCAGTGGGGGCGGGGGTACAAGAGCAAGGTGTGAGCGGCCGGTGCCGGCGCCGGGGCGCCGGCACCGGGTCAGCGACCGGGCTGGAACTGCGGCTGGAACTGCGGACCCTGCGGGGGCAGCCGGAAGGCCGGGTCGGGCGCCGGCTGCTGCGGAGGGTAGCCATAGGACGGCTGGGGCGTCTGCGGCGTCTGGTGCTGCTGCGGGTAGCCGTAGGAGGGCTGGGCGGCGGGGGCCGGCGGGTACGGCGGATAGCCATAGGACGGCTGGGGCGCCTGGGGAGCGGCTCCGGGCAGCGGTACGGACTGCGAGGGCGGCGGGACGACGGGCGGCGCGGAGGGCGGCGGCGGATAGCCGTACCCGCCCGCCGGTGCGGGGGCCGGCGCGGGTGCGGGTGGCTGCGCCGGTGGTGCGGTCGTGGCGGGCCCGGGCGCCGGGTCCGTGGCGGCGACCGGCTCGGGGCCGCCCGTGGCGTCCGCGCGGTCCGGGCGGCCGGAGCCGTCCGCCTCCTCCGGTTCCTCGACCGAGATCCCGAACTCCGTTGCCAGCCCGACCAGGCCCGAGGCGTACCCCTGGCCGAGCGCGCGGAACTTCCAGCCGTCCCCGCGCCGGTAGAGCTCGCCGCAGAGCATCGCGGTCTCGTCGCCCGTCTCGGCCCGTACGTCGAAGCGCGCGACCGGCGCCGTCTCGGTCGTCGCGGACCCGCCGCGCGCCGTGTCGTACAGCAGCACGCACAGGTCCCTGACGAGGCCGAAGGGCCCGCCGTCGGCCGAGGCGGCGAGCACCACGCGCGTCACGGAGGGGTCCAGCGCCGACAGGTCGGCCTCGACCGAGTCCGTCGCGCCTTCGACCAGCCGCTTCTTGGGCAGGTGCCGGACGAGCCCGGAGGGGTGCCGGGGCTGGTTGTAGAAGACGAAGTCCTCGTCCGAGCGCACGCGGCCCTCGTCGCCCAGCAGGAGGGCGGAGGCGTCCACGTCCGGGACGCCCGGGCCGGGCGTCCAGCGCAGTACGGCCCGCACGGTCGGGGCCTCGAGCGGGATGTTCGACCCCTTCAGCATCGCGTGCGTCATGCCCGCAATCCTGCCCTCCCGTGCGGCCCGCGGACAACGCAGGGGGGCGTGGGCGGGGTGGCGCGCCCTTCGGGGTACGCGATCCATTACCGGATGGATCCATGCTGGTCATGAGCTTTTAACGGACTTGGGGAACTCTTGACCCACCCCCGGACGTACGATAATCGGCCACACTTCCGTGCCGGCCCGGCCGGAGGGAAGGCGCCCAGGCCGTGGCATTCGGGGAGAGCAATGAGGCATTTCGGATACCTTGCGCCTGCGGTGCGGAGCGCGTTGTTCCATAAGGAGCCGGGCGAATTCACCGCCGGTTCCCCCGCCCGTACGCTCGCCGCCGCCCTCGGCGCCACCCTCTACAGCCCCGCCACGCGGACCACGCTCGCCCACGACGTCGCCAAGCAGGCGGCGCGCGGGGTGGTGTCCATGGTCCTGTGCCTGGAGGACTCCATCGGCGACGCGGACGTGGTGGGCGCCGAGGAGAACCTCGTGCGGCAGTTCACCGAGCTGGCCGCGCGCGAGGAGGCCGCAGGCGACGGGCTGCCCCTGCTGTTCATCCGGGTCCGCGAGCCCGCGCAGATCACCGACCTCGTGCGCAGGCTCGGCCCCGCCGGGCGGCTGCTGTCCGGATTCGTCCTGCCCAAGTTCACCGAGGAGCGGGGGCTGCCCTTCCTGGAGGCCCTCGCCGACGCGGAAGCGGTCTGCGGGCGGCGGCTCTTCGCCATGCCCGTGCTCGAATCGCCGGAACTGCTGCACCTGGAGACCCGGACCGAGACCCTCACCGGCATCGCCCGGGCCGTCGACAAGTACCGCGACCGCGTGCTGGCGCTCCGGCTCGGCGTGACCGACTTCTGCTCCGCCTACGGGCTGCGCCGGGCGCCCGACATGACCGCCTACGACGTCCAGATCGTCGCCTCCGTCATCGCCGACGTCGTCAACGTCCTGGGCCGCGCCGACGGCAGCGGCTTCACCGTCACCGGCCCGGTCTGGGAGTACTTCCCCCAGCCCGAGCGGATGTTCAAGCCCCAGCTGCGCCGCAGCCCCTTCGCCGGACCCGCCGAGGCGCTGCGCACGGCCCTCATCGAGCACGACATGGACGGCCTCCTGCGCGAGATCCAGCTGGACCGCGCCAACGGCCTGCAGGGCAAGACCTGCATCCATCCCTCGCACGTCGCCCCCGTGCACGCGCTGTCCGTCGTCAGCCACGAGGAGTTCAGCGACGCCGAGGACATCCTGCGGCCGGAACGCGACGGTGGTGGAGTACTGCGCTCCGCCTATACGAACAAGATGAACGAAGTGAAGCCGCACCGCGCCTGGGCCGAGCGGACCATGCTGCGCGCCGAGGTCTTCGGCGTCGCCCGGGAGGACGTGAGCTTCGTGGAGCTGCTGGCCGCGGGAGTGCGGGACGTATGAGCAAGGAGAGTTCGCACGTGGAGTGGTCGGGACAGTGGGTCGCACAGCGGCTGGGCGTCGGCCTGGAAGGCGACGCCCGGCTGCCGGAGCTGCTGGGCCTGGCGCTGCGGCGCAACCCCAAGCGGGCCCATCTGCTCGTGTCGAACGTGCTGGGCAAGCACGTCCCGCAGCTCGCCTCGGTCGTGTACGAGGCCGGTGCCGGCCTCGGCCGCCGGGTGCGCGGGCTGCTGGGCGAGGCGGACGCCGCGCGCGCCGTCGTGCTGGGCTACGCGGAGACCGCCACGGGGCTGGGGCACGCGGTGGCGGACGGCATCGGCCTGGCGCCCTACCTGCACTCCACGCGCCGCGAGGTGCCGGGCGTGGCCCCCGTGGGCGGCTTCGAGGAGGAGCACAGCCACGCCACGTCGCACCTGCTGCTGCCGCGGGACCCGCGCTTCTTCGAGGGCGACGGCCCGCTCGTCCTCGTCGACGACGAGTTCTCCACCGGCCGCACGGTCCTGAACACCATCGCGGCCCTGCACGCCCGCTTCCCGCGCCCGCGGTACGTGGTCGTGGCGCTGGTCGACATGCGCGGCGAGCACGACCGCGCCCGGCTGGCGGAGTTCGCCGCCGAACTGGGCGCCCGCGTGGACCTGGTCGCGGCGGCGTCCGGCACGGTCGTCCTTCCGGACGGGGTGCTGGAGCTCGGGCAGAAGCTGGTGGCCGAGTACGAGGCCGGTTCGGCACCGTCCGTGGCGGCTGCGCGCCGTGGGGGTGCCTCGGCGCTGCCGGCTGCGGGTGCGCTTGTGCCCACCCGTGCCGCCCTGCGGCACGACTGCCCACAAGCGCGGCGTGTCGACCTCGCCTGGCCTGCCGGCCTGCCCGATGGCGGTCGGCACGGGTTCACGCCCGCGCACCGGGCGCGTCTGGAAGCCGCGCTGCCCGGCATGGCGGACCGCATTCGCGGTGCCCTCCCGGCCGGGGCCGAGCGCGTGCTCGTGCTCGGCAACGAAGAGCTGATGTACGCGCCGCTGCGCATCGCGCAGGCCCTGGAGGCCGGGCTCCCCGGTGTGCGGTTCTCCACCACCACCCGCTCGCCCGTCCTCGCCGTCGACGACCCGGGCTACGCCATCCGTAGCCGCATCGCCTTCCCGGCCCACGACGACCCGGCCGACGGCCCGGGCGAGCGATACGCCTACAACGTCGCCGACCAGGGCTTCGACGCCGTCGTCGCCGTCGTCGACTCCACCGGCGACACCCCCGAACTGCACGTCCCCGGCGGCCTGCTGGACCAGCTGGCCGCGCACACCCGAAAGGTGTTGCTCGCCGTGATCCCCTCCCACCGCGCCGGAGGCGAGCCGCTCCGCGGCCCCGCCTTCTCCTCGTACGACCCGGAGGACGTCGGCTGGCTGCTCCAGGACCTCTCCGCCGTGGACCTCGAGGCACCCACCGAGGAGCGCGAGGAGGCCATCCAGAGCGGCGGTGCCCACTACGCGGAGTCGCTGCCGGTCGAGTACCAGCCCAGCGAGCGCTACCAGGCGCTCTACCGCTCCGCCCTCGACGCCTCCGCGGCCCGCATCGCGCGGGCCGTCGGCGCGGTCACCGAGACCGTGCTCGCCGAGCGGACGCCCCGCCCGGTCCTGGTGTCCCTGGCCCGCGCCGGCACGCCCGTGGGAGTGCTGATGCGCCACTGGGCGCGCCACGCGCACGGCCTGGACCTGCCGCACTACGCCGTCTCCATCGTGCGCGGCCGGGGCATCGACCCCAACGCCCTGCGCTGGCTGGCCGCCCACCACGACCCGGCCGACGTCGTCTTCGTCGACGGCTGGACGGGCAAGGGCGCCATCACCCGCGAACTGGCCGACGCCCTGAACGACTTCCCGGGCTTCGACCCGCGCATCGCCGTGCTCGCCGACCCTGGCCACTGCGTGGAGACCTACGGCACGCGCGACGACTTCCTCATCCCCTCCGCCTGCCTCAACTCCACCGTCTCCGGCCTGATCTCCCGCACCGTGCTGCGCGCCGACCTCGTCGGGCCGCACGACTTCCACGGCGCGAAGTACTACCGCGAGCTGGCGGCCGCCGACGTCTCCCGCTCCTTCCTGGACACCGTCCGCGCCCGCTTCGCCGAGGTCGAGCAGGACGTCGCCCTCGACGTGAAGGAGATGGCGGCCGCGGACCGCACCCCCACCTGGGCCGGCTGGGCGGCGGTCGAGCGCATCAGCGAGGAGCACGGCATCCACGACGTCAACCTCGTCAAGCCGGGCGTCGGCGAGACCACCCGCGTCCTGCTGCGCCGCGTCCCCTGGAAGATCCTCGCCAAGCGCGGCGCGGGAGCCGACCTGGACCACGTGCGGCTGCTGGCCGAACAGCGCGGCGTACCGGTCGAGGAGGTCGACGGCCTGCCCTACAGCTGCGTGGGCCTGATCCACCCCCGCTACACCCGCGGCGCCACCGGCGCCGACGGCAAGGCGGTGGCCGCGCAGTGACCCTCCTCGTCGCCAGCGACCTCGACCGCACCCTCATCTACTCCACGGCCGCGCTCGCCCTGTCCATGCCGGACGCCGAGGCGCCCCGGCTGCTCTGCGTCGAGACGTACGAGCACAAGCCGCTCTCCTACATGACGGAGGCCGCGGCCGCCCTGCTGGAGGAGCTCGCCCGCACCGTCGCCTTCGTGCCCACCACGACCCGTACGCCCGAGCAGTACGGCCGCATCCGGCTGCCCGGGCCCGCGCCGGAGTTCGCGATCTGCGCCAACGGCGGGGAGCTGCTCGTGCACGGCGAGCCCGACCTTCAGTGGCGGGCGCGGGTGCGCAGGACGCTGGACGCCGAGTGCGCCTCGCTGGAGGAGGTCCGTGAGCGCCTGGTGCGGACCGCCGACCCGGCCTGGCTGCTCAAGGCCCGTACGGCGGCTGACCTGTTCGCCTACCTTGTCGTCGAACGGTCGCTGCTGCCCGACGCCTGGGTGAAGGAGCTGACGGTGTGGGCCGGGGAGCGCGGCTGGACCGTCTCCCTGCAGGGCCGCAAGGTCTACGCCGTGCCGAAGCCGCTCACCAAGAGCGCGGCCGTGGCGGAGGTGGCGCGGCGCACGGGCGCGACCGAGGTGCTGGCCGCCGGCGACTCCCTGCTGGACGCCGACCTGCTGCTCGCCGCCGACCGGGCCTGGCGCCCGGGCCACGGCGAGCTGGCCGACGTGGGCTGGACCGCGCCGCACGTCACCGCCCTGCGGACGCGGGGCGTGGCAGCCGGCGAGGAGATCCTGCGGGCGTTCGCCGGGGGCTAGGCTCGGGGGAGCGCCATGTCGTTCAACTCCGTTGCCGCCAACGAGGAGATCACGTGCCCGAGCCCAAGAGCGCTCCGCTCACCGCCGAGCTGTACACGTACGTACTCGCCCACAACCCTCCGCTCGATCCCGTGCAGGAGGCCCTGGTCGACTCCACCCGCGCCCTCTTCCCCGCCGAGGCGATCAAGCAGGTGGCGCGGGAGCAGGCTCCGCTGCTGGCCTTCCTCGTACGGCTCACCGGCGCCCGCACGGTGGTGGAGGTCGGCACGTTCACGGGGCTGTCCGCGCTGTCCATGGCCCAGGCGCTGCCGGACGGCGGCCGGCTGATCACCCTGGACATCTCCGAGGAGTGGACGGCCCACGCCCGGCAGGCGTGGGCCAAGGCGGGCGTGGCCGACCGGATCGACCTGCGCATCGCGCCCGCCCTGGACTCGCTGCGCGCCCTGCCCGCCGAGCCGCACATCGACCTCGCCTTCATCGACGCCAACAAGGACGGCTACGTCGACTACTGGGAGGAGATCGTGCCCAGACTCCGCCCGGGCGGCCTGATCGTCGTCGACAACGTCCTGTTCATGGGGCAGGTCGTCGACCCGTCCGTCACGAGCGGTTCGGGTGCGGACGTCAGGGCGTTCAACGAGCACGTGGCCGCGGACCGGCGGATGGAGTCGATCATGCTGGCGGTCGCGGACGGCCTGACGCTGGCCCGCCGGGCCGGCTGACGGGCGGGCCGCCCGGCCGTCAGCCGCAGCAGCCGCCTCCGCAGCATCCGCCGCCGCCCGCGCGAGGGGCCGCGGCGGGGGCGGCCGCACCGGTCACCGCGACGGTCGACAGCAGCTTCACGGTGTCCTCGTGCCCCTCGGGGCAGGTGGCCGGGGCCGAGGACTGGGCCATCGGCCGGTTGAGCTCGAAGGTGTCACCACAGGCTTTGCAGCGGTATTCGTAACGAGGCATGCCAGGCAGCATAGCCAGCGCCCCCCGGCGGGGCAGGGGCCCGGCGCGGGCGCGGGGGTCAGCGCCCGTTCCCGGCCCCGCGCTCCTCGCGGATCTCCTGCACCACCCGGGCCACGGACTGCCGCACGGCCTCCATCTCGGTCAGGAAGTGCCACCAGTCCGGGTGCCGGCCCTCCAGATCGCCCGTCGCCCGCTCCAGGCGGGCCACCGCGTCGTCGAGGGGGCGGGCGTGGCGCGGGTCGGGCGTGCTGCGCCCGGTCATCGCCAGCCGCTGGGCGTCGCGGACGGCGAAGCGGGTCCGCTCGACCTCCCGCTGGTGGTCGAACGCCACCTCGTCCAGCCGCCGCAGTCTCTCGCCGGCGGCCGAGACGCCCTCGTCCGTGGTGTTGAGCAGCGCCCGGACCGTGGTCAGGAGCGAGGTCGCGTCCGCCCAGCGCTGTTCGTCCCGGGCGGTGCGGGCCTCGCCGAGGCGCTGCTCGGCCTGGGCGACCGCGCGCTCCGCCTCCTCCGGCACCTGCTGCAGGTCCTGCCAGCACGCCGCGCTGTAGCGGCGCCGCAGCTCGCTGAGGACGGGGGCGACGCCGGCCGCGCGGGTGGTCAGCGCCTGGGCGCGGGTGCGCAGCGAGACGAGCCGCTTGTCGATCTCCGCCGCGCGCTGCGGCAGCTGCTCGGCGTCGCTGCGGATCGCCTCCGCCTCCCGCTGCACGCGCTCGGCCCGTACGACGGTCTCCTGCACGCCGTGCTGCCCCGCGCCCTGGTTGAGCTTGGTCAGCTCGGGGGAGAGCGCGGCGAGCCGGGCGGCCAGGTCGTCGGCCTTCAGGCCCGTCGCCCGCGTGGCGTCCAGGGCGTTGCTGGCGGCGAGCAGTCCCTGCCGGGCCCGCTCCACGGCGGGTACGACCTGGGCCAGCTGGTTCTCGGCCCGCGTCAGCAGGGGGCCCAGGCTTTCGCCGAACCGCTCCAGGTCGGCCTTGGCCCGTACGAGCGCGTCCTTGGCCTTCGCCAGGTCCGCGCGGGCCCGGCCGGCGGCCGGGGCGTCCAGGTCGTCGCGGTCGAGGTCGTGCGCGTCGACGGCGCTGATGTACGTGGCGGAGACCTCGTCTATGCGGCGTCCGAACGCCTCGAAGTCGGCGGCCGCCTTGCGGGCGGCGGGCGAGGCGTCGACGGCCGTGATCGTCTCGATGGAGATCCGCAGCTCGCGCTGCGCGGTGTCCAGCTCGTAGAAGGCGGCGGCCGCGGCGTCCTTGGCGGCCTGGGCCTCGGCGCGCTGGTTCTCGCCGCGCCCCCAGCCCCAGCGGCGCGTGCCGCCCCCGGAGAAGGCGGCGGGCGCGCCGGCCACGACGGCGGCGAGCAGCGGGAGGGGCAGCAGGACGAGCGCGAGGGTCTCGCGGGCCGCAGCCGTCACCGTACGTGCGAAGGTCGCCGTCACTTGCCCTCTCCCGATGGATCGCCCCAGGCCCGGGTGTCATTCTCCCACCCGGCGGCGGCGAACACACAGGGCGGTCAGCCGGCGGTGCGCACCTCGATGGCGCCGTTGCCGCTGTGCGCGCTCACGGTGTGCGGGGCGGCGTCGTCGCGGGGGACGTTCACCTTGACGCCGCCGTTGTCGGATCCGGTGGTGACCTTGTAGGGGGCGCGGGGCACGGTGATGCGGGTGGCGCCGTTGGTGGTGCGGGTCGTGACGGCGTCGGGCACGGCGGTCAGGCCCAGCCGGATCTCCCCGTTGGAGGTGGTGGCACTCACGTTCCGGGAGGCGATCCCCTCGGCGGCGATCCGTCCGTTCGAACTCTTAAGCTCCAGCGGGCCCTTGGCGTCGCGGACCTCGATCGCGCCGTTGCTGGAGCGGACCTTCAGCCGGGTCTCGAAACCGCGCGCCGTGACGGCGCCGTTGCTGTCCTTGACGGTGACGTCGACGCCGCGCGGCACCTCGATCCGGTGCTTCGCCTCGCACCCCACGCTCACGCCCTTGCACTTCATCCGCAGCTTCAGCGTCCCGCCGTCCTCCATCTCCCACGTCACCCCGGTCGACCCGCCCAGCGACCAGCCGTCGAACCACCGGGTGACCTTGACGTCCTTGCCCTCCCCGCCGGGGACGAGCTCGATGGCCGAGTTGTCCGTGTCCACGGTGAGCTCCCGCGCGCCGAGCGAGAACGCCCTGGTCTCGGGCGTCGCGTCGTCGGCGTCGGCGGTCCCGCACCCGGTCAGCAGGCTCCCGGCGAGCAGGGCTCCGCCCACGAGGGCGGGGACGCGGACGGCGCGGCGGGCGCGGGCAACCATGATGATCTCCATCTCGGGCGTGCGGCGAGCGGGCCCATGCCCCCCGGCCGGTCGGTGAGTGCTGCACGACGAGCCTAGGCACGCCAAGATCATGCGGCCATCCCCCCTGCTACCGGGTCCGTGGTGGGGTTAACCCCCGGGTTTGCGGGGACCCGGGTCGGGCAATGTAGGCTGTCCTTTCGTGCCAGGGCGCATAGCTCAGCGGTAGAGCGCCGCTCTTACAAAGCGGATGTCGGCGGTTCAAATCCGTCTGTGCCCACCAGCGATACCAGCGGAAACGACACGAAGACCCAGGTCGGAGCACTCTCCGCCCTGGGTCTTCTCCGTTCAGCCCCGTTCTGCGTACGGTCTCCCACGCCCTCGAAACGGTCTGCACTCACTGCGTCGTCTCCCAAAATGCCTCCCAGATGATCATGGTTCCGTCGTAGGTCAGGGCCTTGAAACGCGTGAGCCCTCTCCCGGCGAGGAAGAGGGCCCACTGTGTGCCGGGGCATCGAAGGTGCCGCCTTCCGTGCGCCCGGCACGCCTGATGATCGACGGACGGCAATCGCAGGAGAATCTGCACGCCCGTCCCAAATGCCGCACGGGCTACGCGAGTAGCAGCTCGCCCACCTCCTGCCAAGAGTGCGCGCGCGAGGCACGAGAAGGGTTACTCGATCACGGCGGACCACTTTCCCCGGGAGAGGCGGATCACGCCGTTCGGCGCGACTTCGGCGCGGCTGCCATACACAGGGAGGCTGCCCTCGGCGTTCTGCCGATGCCTGATCCGCTCGAGGATGTCCCAGAGACGGCGGGGGCCGCTCTGGTGGACGAGGGGTGGGTTGATGAAGGTGGCCGTCGCCCGCGCCCACGAGCCGTCCTGGTGGAGGATCCACGCCGTCCGCTGCTGCTTCTCCTGGTGGTAGTGCGTCTCCACCCCCGGGACGGCGAGTTCGAGCATCGACCGTAGTTCCCACGCTTCGCTGAGGTTCAGCACGGGATACCTGCCTTGGGTGACGTGCTCCCCTTCCGCGTCAGTGAGGGCTTCGAGCCGGTCGCGGAGCCCGGCGGGGTAGTCGTCGCCGTGCCGGGTGCGCATGAAGCCGGCCCAGTCCCGCTCGATCCTCCCGACTGCCCGGCCGTCCTCCGTCTTCCAGGCAGTCAGGATGGCCGACGTGTTGGCGATCGCGGTGATGAGGCGGCCGCCCGGCCGGAGCGCGGCCAGCCATGAGGCCGGCACGGGCCACACAGACACCATCGAGACGATCCGGTCGTACGTCCCGGGAAGGGCTTCCGTCGCGTCACACGTGACGAGCTCGGGGTGAAGACCCATGTTGTCGAGCCGTTCCCTCGCAGCCCCCTCCAAGTAGGGGTCTACGTCGATCGCCGTGACGTGCTTGTCGCCGAGCAGGCGGGCAGCGAGCGCAGTGCCGTACCCCGATCCCGTTCCGACGTCGAGCAGGTCCAGGCCCCTCACCAACCGCCCATGGCGGTACATCTGCAGGACGAGGGCAGGGTGCGTCGAAGATGAGGTGGCCTGGCCTGTAATGGTCTGCCCCTCCTCGGCGTGGTCGGCGTGCAGAGGGCCGATGCGGGTGACCAGCGTCCTGTCCGAGTAGGCGGTGCTCAGCCACTGCTCGGGGTCGGCGAGCCCGTCGCGCAGCACCCAGCCCCCGCCCGGCGCGCGCTCCCACCATCGGGGCACCAGGGCGTGACGTTGTGTCTGTGCGACCAGCGGGCGCCACCGTGAGACGGGATCGGCGATCTCGCCGGCTAGTCGTTCGGCATGCGGTTTCCAGTCCACGGGCGCCGCCTCAATTCTGCTCGGGCTGGTCGGGGATGTCCGCGTACGCGGGATCGCATGCTTCCTGCTCCGCGGGAGCGCAGTCCGAACCATCCAGGCCGGGATTGCAGTCGGGATCGCACGGATCTTGCGCGCGCGCCGGGACACGTTCCACCGTGTTCCACCATGCCGGGCTGTTGAGGATCGCGGTCAGCGTTCCGTCCTTCACGGAGCCGGCCGGCATGAAGCGGCTCATCACACACGGCGCGACGCTGCCGTCGGGCAGCACGGCCAGTTGTCCCCGGCCGCACCGTCCGCACAGTTCGGAAACGTCGGGCTCCCCGGCGGTCGCGGCGCGCCCGATCGCCCGGCTGCGGTCGATTCGAACCCTGGTGATGCCCATGGCGACGAGGTCGTCGCGGGCCTGGGTGACGCGCTGGCCGGGCAACACTTCGACGATGCCAGCGCGCAGGGGGATGCCCCGGCGGACAGCCTCCTGGATGTTCGCTCGTGTTCGCGCGTGGCTGCCCGGCTTGCCGGTGATTCGGTCGTGCTCGTCGGGGTCGTCGCTGTGGTAGCTGGTAGCGAGAGAGACGTTTTTGTGGGCGAGGACGTCCCACCAGCGCTCATGGATCTTGTGCAGAGTGGTGTACACCTCGACGCGACGGCCCAAGGCAAGGGCGTGGTCCATCAGCTCGATCCAGTGCGGGTGAAGCGTCGGCTCACCGCCCAGCAGCTGCACCATGGGGATGTCGAGCTCGGCGGCTTCGCTGATCACCGCGAGCCATTCGGCAAGGGTCATGGTCCCGTGCGTGCCCTGCGGGCTCGCGGCGACGAAGCACATTCCGCACCTGGACGGGCACTTCGTTGCGAGCTCGAGTTGTACTGACTGCGGCTGTACCGGAAGGTGCGGCTGTTCCGTGACTGTCGTCATGGTCGGTTTGCCTTCCTGATGCCCACGTGCTGGCGCGGGGGCCATCCCCGCGCCGTCGTTCAGTGGTGCAGGCCGATCGGCCGTGTGAGGGGTGCCCGGTCGGCTCGGCGACGAGAACGACCGGGCGACCCTCTACCTGCCTCCGTGAGGGTGCAGGGGGTTGAGGGTAGGTGCCACCGTGTCGCGGAGGTGTGCGTTCCTGCAGGTGCAGATAACGGGCGCGTAGTAGGCACTGACTGCGGCCGTCTGTGCCCACAGAGAAATAGCAGGTCAGAGGCCCCTTCACGGTTGTGCGTGGAGGGGTCTTCGCCGTATGCGGGCCGGTTTCGGGTCAGTGGCTCCCCACCGACGGCAGCAAGGGGCTGCCGTTGCGGTCCAGCCAGGCGCGGTACGTGGGGTTGTCGGCGGCGACCGTCACGTAGGCGGACATCAAGTCGGTGAAGAGGGCGTCCAGTTCGCGCAGGGGCAGGGAGCCGGACCGGGTGGCGAGGGAGAGCTGGGTGGAGAGGGGGTCGCCCAGGAGGGGGCGGATGACCGTGCCGGGCGGGGGGTCGGCCGTGGGCTGGGTGGGGCGGACGGCCTCGCCCGAGGCGACGAGCTCGGCGGCGGTGGTGTTGTCGCGGACGTGGATCAGGCGGGGGTCCAGGCCGGCGGTCATGAAGACACGGCGCAGCGCGGTGGCCTCGTCGTCGGCGGTCGGATCGACGATCCAGGCGTCGGCCGCCAGCTCGGTCAGGCACAGCGCGGAGCGCGCCGCGGCCGGGTGGGTGGCGGCGAGGGCGACGAAGCGGGGCTCGCACGCGATGAGGACGCGGCGCTCCACGCCCTCGGGGACGTGCAGGGGGAAGCCCGCCGTCTCGTGGACGAAGGCGACGTCGAGCTGGTTGGTGGCCAGCAGCTGCAGGAGCGTGTTCGAGGAGACCTCTATGTGGATGGTGGTGTCCGTGTCCGGCAGCCGCTGATGGATGCGGCGCAGCCAGCCGGTCACCGCGCGGCTGCCGATGCTGCCGATGCGCAGCCGCAGGCCGCCGACGCCGACTGCCGCGTCCCGGGCGGCCGTTACGAGCGCCGCCATCTCGGCGATGATCGGCCGCGCGCGCGAGAGCACGGAGTGGCCGAGCGGCGTGGGGCGGCTGCCGGTCTGGCCGCGCGTGAACAGCAGGCCGCCGACGGTGGATTCGATGCGGCGGAGCTGAGTGGTCAAGGAGGGCTGGGTCATGCCCAGCTGCACTGCGGCCTTCCGCACGCTGCCAGTGTCCGCGATGGCGCAAAGTGCACGGAGGTGCCTGACCTCAAGCTCCACGGGGGGAGCATATCCGCGCCTCGTACGTCACACCAGACACATGCCGGACGCATGTGGGCAGTTGAATGGCGCAGGATAGGCGATTGGATGGCGCTATGGCCAACTGGCATCATCCGCACCATTGATAACTCGTCAGAGACTCAAGGGGAACAGGAGTTCACCCGTGAGCCCCGGCCGTGCGTCCCACCGCGCACTACCGAAGAGGCTCCCGGCACGAATTGGAGTCCCCCACATGACACGCTCCACGATGGTGCTCTCGGCCGCCCTCGGCCTCGGGCTGACGGCCGCCCTGACCGCGGTCCCCGCATCGGCGGTCGCTCTCGACCACAGCGGCCCCGCGCAGGCGACGGCCACCTCCTCGTACGTCGGCTCCGCGACGGAGGAAGCGAACAACAAGGCCTTCTTCGAGGCCGTCATGAAGTCCGCGAAGGCCAAGCTGGCCGCCAAGCCGGGCCTCGCCGCCGCGACCGTCACCGTCACCTACGACGCCAGCCGGGCGCCGAGCTTCGCGACGGAGATAGCGAGAAGCGCGCAGATATGGAACAGCTCGGTGCGCAACATCCAGCTGCGCTCCGGCTCCAACGCCGACTTCAAGTACTACGAGGGCAACGACTCCCGCGGCTCGTACGCCAGCACCGACGGCCACGGCCGGGGCTACATCTTCCTCGACTACCGGCAGAACGAGCAGTACGACTCCACCCGCGTCACCGCGCACGAGACCGGTCACGTCCTCGGTCTGCCGGACCACTACTCCGGCCCGTGCAGCGAGCTGATGTCCGGTGGCGGCCCCGGCCCGTCCTGCACCAACCCGAACCCGAACGCCGCCGAGCGCAACCGGGTCAACCAGCTGTGGGCCAACGGCGTGAAGGCCTTCGACAAGGCACCCTTCACCAAGGTCCACTGATCCTCGCCCGCTGAACGCGTACGGCCCGGTCCCCTCCAGGGGCCGGGCCGTACGTGCGTCGTGTGGCGGTGCGCCTAGTGCGGCTGGGCCTCCGGCTCCTCCGGGCGGCGCATCAGGAAGACCGCGCCCGATCCCGCCGCGAACAGCGCCAGCACCGAGACGGCCGTGCTGAGCCAACTCGCGCCCAGCCACTGGCCGCCGAAGTAGCCGAGGCTGACGCTGTACGCCGCCCACGTCAGGCCGGCCAGCGCGGACCAGGGGAGGAACTCGGCCACCCGGCGGTGCATCACGCCGGCGCCGAGGCTGACCACCGAGCGTCCGGCGGGCGCGAAGCGGGCCAGGACGACGAGCGGTCCGCCGCCGCGCAGCAGCGCCGTGCCGAGCTTGGCCTGTGCGGCGGTCAGGCGGCGGGAGCGGGCGATGGCGCGGTCGAAGCGGTCACCGCCGCGCCAGGCGAGGCGGTAGGCGACCATGTCGCCGAGCACCGAGGCGGTGGCGGCGCACATCACGAGTGCGAACATGTCGGAGAAGCCCGCGTGGCCGTGCGCGGCATCGCCCACGGCGTCGGCGGCGGAGCCCGCGGCGGCGGTGGCGGCGGCGATCACCAGGACGCCGCTCGGCAGCACCGGCAGGAAGACGTCCAGGAGTACCGAGAGTCCGACGATCACGTATATCCATGGGGTCTCGGCCAACGACCCCAACTGCTCCAGCACGTCCTGATCTCCCGGTACGGTCCCCCGCCGCGACGTCGCAGGGGAGCGGCAGGGGCGGCCTTCACAACCGTACAGCGTACGCCTGGGGCGACCGGGGGATGGGCGTGGGGCCCGCGATGTTGTTCGAATCACGCGCCGGGCGTGAGGCGGGTCACGCATCGGAGGGTGAGTCAGCTCACGCGCGGGGCACGCGCACAGGGGCCCGGTGGTGTCCGGGCCCCTGTCGCGTGCGTAGCCGTCGTGCGCGGCGTGAAGGGCGGTCGGGCCCCGGCCGCCGCGGCCGTCAGTCCCGCTTGGCGCGGCCGAAGAGGCGGTCGAGCGACAGCGCGCCCGGGCCGGTGAAGACCAGCAGCAGGAACGCCCAGCAGAACAGGGCGGACGCCTCGCCGTGGTTCTGGATCGGCATCAGCGCCTCGCTCTGGTGCACGTCGAAGTACGCGTACGCCATCGAGCCGGAGGAGATGAAGGCCGCGGAGCGCGAGCCGAGGCCGATCATCACCAGGACGCCGCCCACGAGCTGGATGACGGCCGCGTACCAGCCGGGCCAGGTGCCCGCGGGGACGGTGCCGCCGCCGACGGCTCCGCCGAGCACGCCGAAGAGGGAAGCGGCGCCGTGGCAGGCGAAGAGCAGGCCGATGACGATGCGGAACAGGGACAGCACGTACGGGCGGGCCGCGTCGAGGCGCTCGGGGAGCGTCGGGGAGGACGTGGCCGAGGCGGACTGCCCGGTGGCCGGGGACGTGGCCGCCGTGGGCGTCGGGGACATGGGTGTCGAGCTCCTCGTGTCGGGGACAGGAAACAACGAGAGCTCAAGGTTAGGCACGCCTAAGGAGTACTTGCAAGTTCAAGTTTCTTGATTTCTTGTTCCGCAACACGCTTGTAACGAGGCCCCTGGGATCCCGTGCGGGGCCGCACAAGGGCCTCCCTGCGAGGTGGGGAGGCCCTTGTGTGCCGATGTATGCCGATCAGCAGCCGTTGAGGATGCCGGTCAGGGCGGTCTTCTCGGCGGAGTCCACGGTCAGCTTGTAGTCGTACTTCACCGCGACCCACATCTGTGCGTACGTACACGCGTACGACTTCAGGGGCGGCATCCACTGCGCCGGGTCCTTGTCGCCCTTCGCCTGGTTGACGCGGTCGGTGACCGCGATCAGCTGCGGGCGGGTGAGGTCGTTGGCGAACGCCTTGCGCTGCTCGGTCGTCCAGGTGTTGGCGCCCGAGCGCCACGCCTGCGCCAGCGGCACGACGTGGTCGATGTCGATGTCCTGGGCGTCGTGCCAGGTGGCCCCGTCGTAGGGGGAGACCCAGGTGCCCGAGACGGCCGCGCACTTGCTGTCCTGCTCCACGTCCTGCCCGTCCCGCTTCAGCACGACCTCGCGGGTGTTGCACTGGCCGGACTGGGTGGCCCAGTGCGGGAACTTCGACCGGCTGTAGCCGTCCATCGAGCCCTCGGACGCGACCGTCAGCTTGCCCAGGTAGGCGCGGGCCGTGGCGGCGTCCGGCGGGGTGGGCGGCGCGGCCTGGGCCGCCGGGCCGTTCAGTACGAGCGTGCCTACGAGGGCGGTGAGTCCCAGGGTGACGGCCGTACGACGCGCGTAGACGCCGCGCAGGGCCGAGGGAACACGCAGTCCGGGCATGAGAACTCCCTTGAGGGTGAGGGGTTGCGGGCCGCTGAAGCGCGGCCAGGATCGCGGCGCCGGGTATCAGGGGGGTGGTCGCCAGGTGACAGGATGGCGACGCGCTCATGCCAAAACAAGGGGTTGCGGGCGTGAGATGTACCCACTCTGCGGGGCGAGTTGGCGGACTATCAGAATCCGGTTACCGGCGGGCTGACACGCCGCCGGCCGCGCGCCCGGCCGACGCCGTGCGCCGCCCGTAGGGTGACCGCGTGCTCGCCGCCGACGTCCTGCTGCCCGCCAACGGCACCCTCGCAGTGGTCCTCGCCGTCATGCTGGCCGTCGCCGTGACCGTCGCGGCCCTCGCCCGCCTCGCCGACGGCAAGGAGCGCGGCTACGCCCGCGCGATCGCCCTCGCCGGGCTGCGCGCCGCCGTCCAGCTGGCCGCCGTCTCGGCGCTCATCGGCTGGGTGGTACGGGCGGCCCCGCTGCTCCTGGCCTTCCTCGCGCTGATGTTCGCCGTCGCCGTACGCACCGCCGGCCGCCGCGTCACGGACAACCGCACCTGGTGGTGGGCGGCCCTGCCGATCGCCGCCGGCGTCGTGCCGGCCGTCCTCACGCTGCTGCTCACCGGACTCGTCCCGGTCAGCGGCATCGCCCTCGTCCCCGTCACCGGCATCCTCATCGGCGGCGCCCTGACCGCGACGGTGCTCGCCGGCCGCCGCGCCCTGGACGAGCTGCGCCTGCGCCACGGCGAGGTCGAGGCGGGCATGGCACTGGGCCTGCTGCCCCGCGAGGCCCGGCTGGAGATCGCCCGCCCCGCCGCCTCCGACGCCCTGCTGCCGGGCCTGGACCAGACGCGGACGGTGGGCCTGGTCACCCTGCCGGGGGCGTTCGTGGGCATGCTGCTGGGCGGCGCGTCCCCGGTCCAGGCGGGCGTGGTGCAGCTGTTCGTGCTGGTCGCGCTGATGACGGTGCAGGCGGTGGCGGTGGCGGTCGCGCTGGAACTGGTCGCGCGCGGGCTGCTGAACCGATCCCTTACCCTGGGGGGAGCAGAAGGGGAGTAGCTCTTCGCCGGACCGTCGACATACTGCTGGGCCTCGCGCCCGGCCGGCGCCCGGAGGCCCGTCCGTCACGGAGGGGCCAGCGAGACCTTCGGCCGCAGTGTCCATGACGCTGCCGTGCCGAAGCGACCCCTGATCTCGATTGATCTCGATGTGCAGGTCACTGTTTCGGCGGGGCTGGCGTCACCACCCACCGACAGAGGAAACCACCCCTGTGTTCAGCTTCACCGTCGCCGCCCTCGTCTTCGGCGTGATCTTCCTGGCCGAGCTGCCGGACAAGACCGCCCTCGCCGGCCTGATGCTCGGCGCCCGCTACCGCGCCTCGTACGTCTTCGCGGGCGTCGCCGCGGCCTTCCTCGTCCACGTCGCCCTGGCCATCGCCGCCGGCAGCGTCCTGACCCTGCTCCCGCACCGCCTGGTCCAGGCGGTGGTCGGCGTCCTGTTCCTGGCCGGCGCGGCGATGCTGCTGCTGAAGAAGGACGACGGGGACGAGGAGATCGCGAAGCCCGCCGACCAGTCCTTCTGGAAGGTCTCCGGGGCGGGCTTCATGCTCATCCTGGTCGCGGAGTTCGGCGACCTCACCCAGATCATGACCGCCAACCTCGCCGCCCGCTACGACGACCCCGTCTCCGTCGGAATCGGCGCGGTCCTCGCCCTGTGGGCGGTGGCCGGCCTCGGCATCCTGGGCGGCAAGACCCTGATGCGCTACGTGCCGCTGAAGCTGATCACGAAGGTGGCGGCGCTGGTGATGCTGGCGCTGGCGGGCTTCAGCCTGTACGAGGCGGCGGTGGGCTGACCGGCCCGTCCATCAGGTTGGTGATCAGCTTCCGCAGCCGCCCCTCGCGCACCGTCTCGACGCCGTGCACGAGCTGTGCCCCGTAGACGACGGCGGTCCCGGCGGGCGGCGCGCTGGTCCAGCGGGTGCGGGGGATGCCGCTCAGCGCGGCGACCGCCTGCGGCCCGGCGTGATGCGATATCTCCCGGACGAACCGCGTCCCGGGAGCGAACCCGCTCCCGGGCCCGGCGGTCCGCCCCGTCCACAGCGCGTCGGACGCACACGTGTCGACGTAGAACTCCCCGCCCCGCTCCGCCTCCTGCAGGTGGAACGCCACCCGCGCCACCCGCTGCGGCCGGCCGTCCGGATCGCTCACGCCGTGCACGTGCGGCGGGATCCGGTCACCGGGCCGGAGGTCGTGGTAATCCCACGGCGTCGCCGCGGCCGCGGACGGGAACACCCGCCGGATCGTGGGCAGCGCCCGCGCGACGGCACCCGCCAGGATCTCCTGCACGGCGTCGGGCGCCACGATGCCGTCACTGGGCCGTACGGGAACCCAGCGGGTCGCCTCGAGGTGATCGTCGAGCAGCTTGACGACCTCGGCGGTCTCGTCGGGCATCAGAAAGCCCTCGACGGTGTGGACGGCGAGGGTCTCGGTCATATGGATCACGCGGTCACCCACTCCTCTCGCGGTGCGGTGCGGAGCGCTCTTCCGTCAGCGCATTCCACTGCGCGACGGGGCGGTTGCCAACCGCCGGGGCCTCTGCCATGGAGGCACCGGGGCGCACGCGCGGGCGCATTGAGGGGCGCGCGTATGCGGTGGATCCGCTTACGGCTTGCCCCTGCTGCTGCGACGGTTCGCTTCACGCACCTTGGCACGCAGCTCCTCGCGCCGCCGGGCCCCGCCCTCCCCTATGAGGCCGAATCCGGTGACGGTCGGCCCGTAGAGCGCACCGCGCTCCGGCAGCTCCATGGCCAGGCCCAGTGCCCGGTAGTCGGCCGCCGCCCACGCGCCCTCGGGGTGAGGGCACCGAGTGCTGGTGCCCTTGTCCTGAACGGCCGGGTGACCGTGTTGCTTACGCGGCACCGTGGCCGCGTGCAGAGCCGCCGTCATGAGTGTGCCGCCCGCTGATGGCGTCCCATGGCCGTGGCCATCGCTTCGGCCAGGCGCTTGTCGCCTTGGCGGACGGCGTCGTAGCGCTTGGTCTTGATCTCTCTGCACTGAGCGCAGGGCTGAAGCTGAGTCGCGTGCCCCTCGCTCTGAAGATCCATGGCGGGAGCGGCGTCGCTGGTAAGGCCGTGCATGGAAACCACCAGGTGTACGGGCCCGGGCAGGGCGAGCCGGCCCCGGGTAGCGGGGCTCATGTACTCATGTACATGAGTTGAGAGTGGCCTAAGTCCTGACGCGAGTCAACCTCCCAGGTGCAGAGCGGTGTTGGGCCTCAGCGGCGGCGAGTCAGTCGCTAGCGGCAATCCGGTACTCGAGGACGAATCGGTCTGCGGCCATGACGGTGTCGCAGACCTCGATCACTCTGCCGTCGTCGGTCACTGCATCTCGCACCAGGTGGATAACCGGAGAGCCTGGACTGAGCCGTAGGGCCGATGCCTCTTGCTTCGTGGCAAGGCGCGCCCGCACGGTTTCGACGAACTCGCTGAGACGGTGTCCGTGCTCTTCGAGACGGGCGTAGATGCCACCGTCGCCAGGGTTCTCGCTCAGCAGTTCCGGGATCGCCTCCGCCATCGCCCAGGGCAAGTACGAGGTGGCTTCCTCGGTGGGCGTGCCGTCACTGAAGTACTGCCGACGCCGGGCGAGAACTTTCTCTCCTGCGGGTACGCCCATACGCCCCGCAACCTCAGCGGGTACGTCCACCGGCCCTACGAAGAGAACATGAACGCTTGGCGTATGGCCTGCTTGTTCCGCCTCGGCCAGGTAGGCCGCCTTCCCGCTTCTGCGGTGGGAGCGGCGGAACCGGTCCGAGGACTTCCTGCGCACGGGAGGCAATCTCTTCACATAGGAGCCACGCCCGTGGTGGGTGTCCACCAGTCCGGCTGTCCGCAGCTCGGCGATCGCCCTGCGCACTGTCCCCTGCGAGACGCCGTAGCGTTCCATCACTTCGGACTCGCTGGGCATCTGGGCGCCCGGAGCCAAGGCCCCCACGCGGATCTGCTCGGCCAGGTCGTCCGCGATGCGCAGATAGCGCGGCCTGCCTGTGTCTCGTGAGAACTCGTTCCCCATGAGCCCGCCCGCCCTCCTATGCTCATTCGCATGAGTACAGCGGCCCAGTCTCCCAGGTCCACGCCACTCCACTCGGTCTCGGTGGCTGGAGCTGTCGTGCGTCATGACGGGCGCGTTCTCGCCATTCGGCGGGCTGACAACGGTCACTGGGAGCTTCCGGGCGGGGTGCTGGAGATCGAGGAGTCCCCGGAGGACGGGGCTCGCCGGGAGGTGTTCGAGGAGACCGGCATAGAGGTCGATGTGGACCGGCTGACCGGCGTCTACAAGAACATGAGGCGCGGCATCGTCGCCCTGGTCTTCCGTTGCCGCCCGGTCGGTGGCACCGAACGCACTTCGGAGGAATCGGCCGCTGTGGCCTGGCTGACTCCCGAGGAAGTGACTGCCGCGATGGCGGAGGCGTACGCGGTGCGCGTGTCGGACGCGCTGAGCGATGGCACGCCGCATGTGCGCATCCATGACGGCCGGCGGCTCATGAGCGCCGCCTGAGCAGCACACGGTGCGGTGGGACGGGTCCTGGCCGTGGCTTTCCCTCTACGGCTGGCGGTCGGCCGGCAGAGGGGGCAACCTGCGTAGTGCTCTATGTTGACCGGCATGGCAGATGTGCAGGGCACTCCGCCCGTTGATCCGACGCGGGCGGCCTACGTCTACATGCAGGTGGCAGATCACATCGCTGCCCGCATAACCGCGGGTGAACTGCGACTGGGGGCACGCCTGTCGGGGGAGCGTGATCTGGCCGAAGAGTACGGCGTGGCCATCGGTACGGTCCGCCGCGCCGTCCAGGAGCTACGGGACCGTGGCCTGCTGATTACCCTGCCCGCCAAGGGAACCTTCGTCGCCGAGCAGCGGCCGAAGGACCTGAGCCCGGATGTCGATGGAGTCCAACGCGATGTCTGAGCAGCAACGGCCGCTCAGGAGGCGGAGTGTTCAGCGCCTCTCCCAACACGTTTGGGGCTCCGGTCGGTCGGTCTGGTCGGGCGATATCGAGGGCCGCAGCCTGACGGTCGACCAGGTCGAGGTCGGGGAGCGAACAGCCCCCGAGCGAGTGGCTGACGTTCTGGGCCTGCCGCCGACCGCGACTGTTTGCGTGCGGAGCCGACGGTTCGTTCTTGACGACAAACCCGTTCAGCTCTCCACCTCGTACCTGCCCGCCGACGTCGTGAGCGGGTCCGCGATCACGCAGGAAGACACGGGGCCGGGCGGTACCTACGCACGCCTTGCGGAACTTGGTTACCGGCCTGTCCGCTTCCGTGAGGAGATCCGCTACCGGATGCCCTCCAGCGAGGAAGCCGAGCGGCTGGCCCTTGCTCTTGGCGCGCCGGTCATCCACATCTGCCGTACAGCACTCACCGAGGGCGGTCGGGCTGTTGAGGTTAACGAGATGATTCTTGACTCGGCGTCGTATGTGCTGGAGTACGAGTTCGACGCCTAGCGCAAGGAGTCAACGACTCGTTGTCGCCGGCAAGCCGGTCCGACCGGGGTGGGCGTTCGGTGCACGCGTAGCGGAACTGCGTTCCCGCTTGGACCGCCCGCATCACCTGTACGGGTGGTATGGCACATCCGCAGGCTGGGGAGGGTGATCGTGCCCAGACCGATCACCGCTCCCCGGGGGCCCCGCATGCGCCAACTCCCCACCATCGCCACCGTTTTCGTCCGTACGGCGTGCGAGCCGGGCTGATCCGTAGATGCGCCTCCGTACGCGCGCCGGGCTGCTGCTTCTGGCCGGCTGGCTGCTGGCCGGGTGTTCGGGCCCGGCCCAGGACCCGGTGCCCCGTCCCACGCCCGACGAGGTGGTCAAGGCCGCCACCCAGGGCCTCACCGACGCCTGTCTCGCCCGCCAGGGCCTGGCCGCGCCCCGGCCCGGGCGGAGTCCGGCGCCGGACTCCGAGCAACAACGCGTCAACGCCGCGCTCTTCGGCACGGGTCCGGCGGAGCTCTCCGTCGACCTGCCCACCGGCTACGTCGTACGCGCCCACACCGACGGCTGCCTGGCCGCCGCGCAGCGCCGGCTCTACGGCGACCAGCGGCGATGGTTCCGGGCGTCGGTGATCGTCAACAACCTCGAGCCCGAAGCCGCCCACACCCACCGCAGCCTCGCCGAGGTCCGTGCCCGGCACCGGGCCGAGATCGCGGACTGGCGGCAGCTGCGCGCGCATGCCCTCACCGAAGCCACCGCCCTGCTCGACAATCCACCACCGACGGGAGACCCACGACCATGAAGCGCCTCACCGCCCTCCTCGCGGCCACCTTGATCTCCACCGGCGCCGTCCTCGCCACTTCGGCCACCGCCCACGCGGTGCCCTGCCGGAGCGGCTACTTCTGCGTCTGGACGAACGCCAACTTCGACGGCATGAAGATCGAGCACAGCGGCGACGACCGCTGGTGGGAGGGGGACATGTTCAAGCACGACTCCTCGTGGGCGAACCACGGCGTCTCCGGGCCGGGCGTCAAGGACCACGTGAAGGTGTACGAGGGCCGCAAGCTGCTGGGGCGCGTGACCCTTTGCCTGGCGCCCGGCCAGGAGGTCGGCTACAACGGGGGCGCGAACGACAAGGGTGGCTCCCACACCTGGACCACGGGCTGCTGAAGCCCGTCCGCAGGGGCGTACGGGGAGTGCGCGGCCTATCGTGAGAGGTGGGGCAGCCACTCGTTCGTACGCGGGGGGCGGGCGGCGCGTCCGGGGCGGACCGCGACGCGCCACCGCCCGGCCTGCCCGAGAGGAGCAGCCATGACGTCGACGACGCGTGAGGAAGTGCCGGTCGCGCTCTCGGACGAGGGCATCGACGTGCGCACACAGGAGATCGGCGGGGGCATGAGCGTGATGTTCATGCGCCTGAGCAAGGGGACGGACCTCGGGCCGGTCCTCAAGGGCATGCCCGACGACCTGTGCCAGTGCCCGCACTGGGGGTTCCTGGCCAAGGGCCGGGTCAGGCTGCGCACGAAGCAGGGCGAGGAGACGTACGAGGCGGGGCAGGCGTTCTACTGGGCGCCCGGGCACGCTCCCGAGGCCCTCGAGGACAGCGAGTTCATGGAGTTCTCGCCGACGAAGGAGCTCGGCGAGGTGCTCGCGCACGCCAAGGCGCAGCTGGGCTGAGCCCCCGGCCGGGCCTCAGCCCGCCGTCGCGATCCGCAGCGTGATCGCGCCGTCCTCGCCCGCCTCGACGCGCACCTGCGTCAGGTCCGCCACCGCCACGTCCGGTGCGTGCGCGGCGGCCCGCGGTCCCACGCCCACCACGCGCATGCCCGCGGCGCGGCCCGCGGCGATGCCGGCTTCCGAGTCCTCGAAGACGATGCAGTCCTCCGGCGCGAAGCCCAGCTCCGCCGCGCCCTTGAGGAAGCCCTCCGGGTCCGGCTTGCTGGCGCCGACCGACTCCGCCGTCACGCGCACGGCGGGCATCGGCAGGCCGGCCGCGCCCATGCGGGCCCGGGCCAGGCCGAGGTCGGCGGAGGTCACCAGGGCGTGCGGCAGGCCGGCCAGGGCGGCCATGAAGGCGGGGGCGCCGGGGACCGGGACGACGCCGTCGACGTCGGCCGTCTCGGCCTCCAGCATGCGGCGGTTGTCCTCGTAGTTGAGCTCCATGGGGCGGTCCGGGAGCAGGACGGCCATCGTGGCGTAGCCCTGGCGACCGTGGACGATCTTCATGGCCTCGTCGGCGTCCAGACCGTGCTCCTCGGCCCAGCGGCGCCAGCAGCGCTCGACGACCGCGTCGGAGTTGACGATCGTCCCGTCCATGTCGAGGAGCAGGGCACGTGCCGTGAGCGTGGTCATCGAAGGACTCCAGTGCGCGCGGAAGAAGACAAGCGGCTCCACCCGCCGGTCAGGGAGTGCGGGCGGAGCCACTTTGTTTATCAAAGATACAAAACGGATCGGGACAAACGCCAACGGCCCTGGTCGTAGCGGTGCCGGCACCCCGTGAGGGCAGCCAATGGCCTACCCCAGCGGGCCGGGAACGGCCGTCCGGATCACGATGGGAGCAGCGGAACCGACACCCGAGGAGAGCTCCCCATGGCCCAGGACACCCCGGGCCCCGCGGTGGCCGCGGAGCCCGCGCACGTGCCCGGCGAGGGGCAGTCCCGCAGCGGCGTGCGCGTCGCCATCGGCGCGCTGCTGCTCGGCATGCTGCTGGCCGCCCTCGACCAGACCATCGTCTCCACCGCCCTGCCGACGATCGTCAGCGACCTCGGCGGCCTCGAGCACCTGTCCTGGGTCGTCACGGCCTACATGCTCGCCTCCACCGCGGCCACCCCCCTGTGGGGCAAGCTCGGCGACCAGTACGGGCGCAAGAAGCTCTTCCAGACGGCCATCGTCATCTTCCTCGTCGGCTCCGCGCTGTGCGGCCTCGCCCGCAACATGCCCGAGCTGATCGGCTTCCGCGCCCTGCAGGGCCTGGGCGGCGGCGGCCTGATGGTGCTGTCGATGGCGATCGTCGGCGACATCGTGCCGCCCCGGGACCGCGGCCGCTACCAGGGGCTCTTCGGCGCCGTCTTCGGCGGTACGAGCGTGCTGGGGCCGCTGCTCGGCGGACTGTTCGTGGACCAGCTCAGCTGGCGCTGGGTGTTCTACGTCAACCTGCCCATCGGCGTCGTCGCGCTGCTCGTCATCGCCGCCGTGCTGCACATCCCCGCCGACCGGACCCCGCACCGCATCGACTACCTCGGCACCTTCCTCATCGCCGCCGTCGCCACCTGCCTGGTGCTGATGACCTCGCTCGGCGGCACCACCTACCCCTGGTCCTCCTGGCAGATCATCGGCCTCGGCGTGCTGGGCATGGCGCTGCTGGCGCCCTTCGTGCTCGTCGAGCGGCACGCGGCCGAGCCCGTCCTGCCCCTGGGGCTCTTCCGCGTCCACACCTTCGCGCTCTGCTCGGTGATCGGCTTCGTCGTCGGCTTCGCGATGTTCGGATCCATGACCTACCTGCCGACCTTCCTGCAGGTCGTCCAGGGAGTCTCACCGACGATGTCCGGCGTGCACATGCTGCCGATGGTGGCCGGCATCCTCATCGCCTCGACCGGCTCCGGCCAGATCGTCAGCCGCACCGGCCACTACAAGGCCTTCCCCATCGCCGGCACCGGCGTGATGGCCATCGGCCTGCTCCTGCTCCACCAGCTCAGCCCGACCGTCAGCACGACCGAGATGAGCCTGTACTTCTTCGTCTTCGGCTTCGGGCTCGGCCTGGTCATGCAGGTGCTCGTACTGATCGTGCAGAACTCCGTCGGCTACGAGAACCTCGGCGTCGCCACCTCCGGCGCGACCTTCTTCCGCTCCATCGGCGCCTCGTTCGGCGTCTCCATCTTCGGCACGATCTTCGCCAACAACCTCGGGCCGCGCATCGCCGACGCCCTCGCCGGGATCCCCCTGCCGCCCGGCGTCACGCCCGCCGCCCTGCAGGCGGACCCGCGGGCCGTCGACCGGCTCCCGCCGGCCCAGCGGAGCGGCGTCCTCGCCGCCTACTCGCAGTCCATCACCGACGTCTTCCTCTACGCCGTGCCGCCCGCGCTCCTGGCGTTCGCCCTGGCCTGGCTGCTCAGGGAGGAGCCCCTGCGGGCCAGCGTCACCGCCCCCGACACCAGCGAGGTCATCTCCAGCAACCCTGTCGAGCGCTCCTCGCGCGACGAGTGCGCCCGCGCCCTGTCCGTGCTGGGCAACCGGGAGGGGCGCCGGCGGGTCTACGAGAAGATCACCGAACGGGCCGGGCTCGACCTCAGACCCGCCGCGAGCTGGATGCTGCTGCGCATCAAGCGCGACGGGCACGTGGAGCCCTCCCTGCTCGCCGAGCGCGTGGACGTACCGCTGCGGGTGGTCACGGAGGGGGCCCGGCAGCTGGAGGCGCGGGGCCTGGCCGTACGGGAAGGGCTGCCGCTCGTCCTGACGGAGGAGGGACGGCGGGAGGCGGACCTGCTGTTCCGGGTGCGCGAGCAGATGCTCGCGGAGATGCTGGGGGACTGGTGGACCGCCAAGGACCGCCCCCACGACCTGCAGGCCCTCGTCCATGAACTCAACCGCGAGCTGTGCGGCTCCGACGCCGAACAGCCCCGCGAGAACGGCGCGCGCACCGGCCACCCCCACGACGACCACCGCCTCGACCGCGGCCACTGAGCGGCTCCGCCGGAATGTGCGGCCGGTCGGCTGCGGGCCGTCCGTGGCCGGTCGCGCGGTTCCCCGCGCCCCTTACGGGGCCCGCTCAGCGGCGGGCCCCGCGGTGATCAGCTGCTCTTCGGCGCCGCCTGCTGGACGACCTCGAAGGACCACACCGTGGACCCCGAGGCGGCGGGCCGCTGCTTGGGGGCGCCCTTGCCGCCGCCCTGGTGCGCGGCCTTCATCGGGCCCTCCATCCACGCCCGGAAGTCCTCCTCGCTGCGCCAGCGGGTGTAGACGAGGTAGTCGTCGGTGCCCTCGACGGGGCGCAGCAGCTCGAACCACTCGAAGCCGTCGGAGCTCTCCACGGTGCCGGCGCGGGAGGCGAAGCGCTTCTCGAGGACCTCGCGCTGCTCGGCGGGGACGGTCAGGACGTTGATCTTCACGATGCTCATGCGCCCATCCTGCCGCAGACGCCGGGCCCCGTTCAGCCCCGCTCGCCCGGCCGGCGGCCGCGGCCCGCGTCGGCCAGGGTGGCGTCGAGCTGATCCAGGGTCAGGGGCGGGGCCGGCAGGGCGCCGGTGACCTCGGTGCGCAGGCCGTCGAAGAGCAGGGCGAGGTAGCGGCGCCAGGAGCCGGGGGCCGCCGCGGCGGCGGAGGGGACGAAGCGGCCCAGGGCGGCGAGCGTGAAGAGCAGGTCCTCCGCCACCACGTCGGGGCGCATCGTGCCCTGCTCCTGGGCGCGGCGCACCAGCAGGGCGACCGTCTCGTGGTTGTGCTCGCGCAGCGCGGCCAGCGTCGGGCCCGCGGGGACCGTCGTCGTCATCAGCTCGATGGCCCCCCGGTCGGCGGCCAGCCCCTCGAAGATCCGTTCCATGTAGGCGAGCAGGGACGCGAAGGCGTCCTCGCCCCGGCGGGCCGCCTCGCCCGATTCCATGCTCAGGCCCAGGTGTTCGCCGAAGACCGCCTCGATCAGCGCCTCGCGCGTGGGGAAGCGGCGGTAGAGCGTGGCGTTGCCCACCCCCGCCCGGCGGGCGATGTCGTCCAGAGGGCACTCCAGGCCCTGCTCGGCGAAGAGCTCCCGGGCCGCCGCGATCAGCAGCTCCCGGTTGCGCCGCGCGTCCGCCCGCAGGGCCGCGGGTTCCTCTCCCCTGCTACTGGTGCTCATGACCGCACCCTAATGGCCTCAAGAGCGTTGGAATCAGGCCACCTGTGGGAGGTTGTCAGGTGACCTGGGGGTGACCTGCGTCTGTTCCACAGGACTCAGTAAGGTCTCAAACAGCACGACGGGGATGACCGAACAGGTCGACTGGAGGTGCGGCAGAGCGTGGCGGATGCAGAGCGCGGCGGGCTGGGGAGTCCACCGAGAGCCGGCTCGCGGACCGGCATGGTCCTGGGAGCGCTGTGGCTCCTCGCCGGGCTGCTGGCCCTGCGCCAGGCGGCGGCGGTGCTACGGCTCCCCCCGGAGCGCCGGTTCACCGACCTCGAGACCTGGGTGGGCGAGAACGGCGTCCTGCACGTGGGGGGTTCCCTCTACGAGACGGACAAGTTCTCCGGAACTCCCTTCTCCGGGCTCGTCCTGAAGCCGCTCACCAAGGCGGCCGAACAGAGCCTCGGCATCGTCTGGACCCTCGGCACGCTGCTGCTCGTCGTCGCCCTCGCGCTCGTCGCCGCCCGTGCCGTGCCCGGCCCCCTCAGCCGCCGCACCGCCCTCCTGGCCGCGCCCGTCGCGGTGATCCTGACGGTGCTTTCGCTGCCCGTGCGCAACACCTTCACCCTCGGGCAGACCAGCATCATTCCGGTGCTGCTCGTGCTCCTCGGCTGCTGTCCACCCCGGCTCGCCCGTGGTGACGGCCGCACCGGCGGCATCCTCATCGGCCTCGCGGCCGCCCTGCAGCCCACGGTGCTGCTCTTCGCCCCGCTGCTCCGGCTGACCGGGCGCCGCCGCGCGGCCGTCACCACGGGCGTCACCTTCGCGGCGTGCACGGCACTGGCATGGGTGACCATGCCGGACGACTCGTGGACGTACTGGGTGCACCACCTCGCCGGCGCCGGCCTCGGCGAGCGGCCCGACGGCCTCGCCAACCAGTCCCTGCACGGCCTGCTGCTGCGCACCGGCCTGCACGGCCCGGCCGAACTCGCGCTGTACGCGCCGCTGGCCGCCGCCGTCGTCGTGCTCGGCCTGCGCCGGGCGGTGCACTACGCCAAGGACGGGCAGCCGCTGCTCGCCACGGCCGTCACCGGCTGCGTCGCGGTCGCCGTCGCGCCCACCACCTGGCAGCACCAGCAGCTGTGGATCCTCCTGGCCGTCGTCGGCCGCGTCGGCAGGCGCCGCGCCGACCGGCCGGTGTGGCCCGTGCTCGTGGTGCTCGTGATGACGCTCACCAGCACCGTCCTCGTACCGCCCAACCCCGTCCTGGGGCCCCTGGGCGAGAACGCCCCGCTGCTGGCGGCCCTCGCCGCGGCGTGCGCGGTGCCGTTCCTCTCCCGCTCCTCCGCGCTGTGGGACCGGCCCCTGCCCACCCCGGTCGCCGAGCCGCAGCGCGGCCGCTTCGCGTGGGTGCCGCTGCTGGGCTTCTTCAAGCGCGCCCTGAACCGCCCGAACCTGTTGCTGGAGTTGATGCTGATACGAGTGGGCTACTGGGTCTACTCGTACGTCCGTGCCAGCGCGCCGGACTCGCGCAGTCTCGCGGAATCCCACGGCCGTCAGATCATCGGCATCGAGGAGTTCCTGCACATGGACGTCGAGTACGGCTTCAACCACTTCGTGGCGGGCGTGGGCTGGCTCAAGGATGGCATGAACTACTACTACGGCACCTTCCACTTCCTGGTGCCGCTGTCCGTGCTGGGCTATCTGTACCTGCGCCGCCCGGCCACCTACCGCTGGGCGCGCACCGCGCTGGGCTTCGCGACGCTGATGGCGCTCGTCGGCTTCTGGCTCTACCCGCTGGCCCCGCCGCGGCTGATGCCGGGCCGCGGCTTCATCGACACCGCCAACGGCCCGCAGGACCTGTCCAACCCCGACTTCGGGGCGCTGACGGAGCTGTCCAACCAGTACGCGGCGATGCCCTCGCTGCACATCGGCTGGTCGCTGTGGTGCGGGGTCGTGGTCGCGGTGGTGGCGCCCAGGCTGTGGATGAAGTGGCTGGGCATGCTGTACCCGTTGCTGACCTTCTCGGTCATCGTCGGCACGGCCAACCACTACGTCCTGGACGCGGCCGGCGGCGCGCTCGTGGTCGCCTCCGGCTTCGCCATCCAGTACGCCCTGACCGGCCCCGGCCGGGTGGCCCTGGCCGTGATCCCCGGTGCCCGGGGCGAGCGCGACAGCGACGGCGCCCGCAAGCCGGAGCCGGTGCGGGCCGGGGGCTGACCCGGCCCGCACCGGCGGGGTTTCCGCGGGGCCGTGCGCCCGTGCGCGCGGCCTCAGCCGCCGCTCACGGTGATCTGCGCCGACGGGTCGGTGACGTCCGTGACGTCGTACGTGGCGTTGAGCAACGCCGTCGTCGCGGTGGTCGGACACCCGAAGCCGCCCTCGATCTTCACCGGCAGCGCGTAGTCGGTGACGGCGATCTGCGAGGGCGTGCCGTTGGTGAACGTCGCGGGGATGGTCGCCGGCCCGTCGGGCGAGGCGGTCACGGTGCAGTTGGCGAGCCCGCTGCTCTTGAGCACCATGCCCGCGGCGGGCGCGGAGAGGGCGGCCGTGCTCGGCTCACCGTGCTGCATCGAGACGCCCCAGGCGCCGGACGTGGTGATGGTGATGGTCACCCCGGGCAGGCTGCCGCGGCAGTTGGAGTAGACGGGCGCGCTGATGCCGCTGGCGACGGGGCCGGCGGGGTTGGAGTTGCCGGGCGCCTCCGGTATGCGGTTGTTGGTGCTGCCGTCGACGGGCTTGGAGCTCGAGGCCGTGCACGTGATGGTGATGGAGCCCGCCTTGAAGGTGGCCGTGCCGTTGAGGGTGGCCGCGAAGGCATGACCGGCCGGCTCCACGGTGGTCGGTCCCGCCTCGGCCGCGGGGGCGGCGGTCGCCGCGGTGCCCCCGGTCAGCGCCAGCGAGGCGGTGACGGCGAGCCCCGCGCCCGCGACGAGCAGGGCACGGCGACGGGCGCGGGTGGGGTTGCCGGAGGGGCTGCGTGTGGCGTGGGAGGTCACGATCGCTCCTTGGGTGGGAGTCGGATGGGGGGTGCTCTGTGCCCTGGTGCGGTGCGGTGCGGTGCGCTTGTGGCGCGGGAGGGGTGGGGTACGCGCGTGGTCCGGGGCGCGTGGCCGTGCTGAGCGCGCGGGTGGCGCGGACGTGCGGATGCGGCTGTCCGGCCGCGGGCCGTCCCGGCGGTGCCGTGTGGTGCCGGGTGGTGCCGATCGGGTCGCGCCGGTCCCGGCGGTGCCGTCCCCGGGTGCCGGGGTGGCGCCTGTTCATGTGGCCCGGCGGTGCGGTGGTGGCCCGGCGGGTGGGCCTGTGGGCCGTGCCTGCGGTGCTGAGCCCGCCGTTCGGCGTGGTGCCTGTCGTGCCGGCGCGCCGGTCGGCCGTGGTGCGTGGGGTGCCGCTTTCGCCGTGCGAGGCCTGCCGTGTGCCGGTCCGTGCTCTCGCGTGTCGCCGTCAGATGTCGTGCCGGGTCGCCGGGGTCCGGCCGTCGTCGCTCACGACGGGCCGTCCGTGGGCCTCGGCGGGGCCTTCCGCAGGTCGGTGCGCCGGTCCGCCGGTCCGTTCGCCGCGACGGTGTCCGTGTCCGCGTCCGCTTCGGCGCCGGGGGCGGGGTCCGGTTCCGGCGCCGCCCCGGCGGCGACCGGCTGCCAGGCGAAGATCATGCCGCCGCCGATGATGCCGGTGATCGTGCCGAAGAGGAAGCCGCCCAGGTTGGACATCACCAGCGCCGCCGTGGCGATCATGACGGTGAGCACCCCGGCGAGCCCCCGGTACTGCGGCGCGAACCACGCGGTCAGACCCATCACGATCATGACCAGGCCCATCAGGACCGACGGGATGCCCGCGATCCCCTGTTCCAGCATGATCTTCAGCGGCGCCAGCGGAAGGGCGCAGATCTCCGCGCCCGCGACGACGGTGGCCAGGCCGCCCCAGAACGGGCGTCCCTTGCGCCACCGCCGCCATGCGGCCCTCGGCCGGGCGCGCGGCCGCACCCGTACGGGCTCGATGCCGCCCGCCACGTCAGAAGCACTCCTGCTTGCCGAAGCCGATCTTCATGCTGAGGCCGGAGAGCTTGAACGAGCCGGCGTTGGTCGCCCAGGCGACCTGCCGCATATTGGTCATCTGGACCCTGTCGGCCTGCTGCCCGAAGGCGTCCTGCAGCCCCTGCGCGGAGGCCGGGCCCTTGTCGAGGGTCGAGGCGTCGCGCCCGATCTCGATGTTCTTGAAGGTGGCGTCACCGCCGAGCTGGGTGGCGTCGAGGAAGAGGTTCTCCGCCTCGACCGGCTTGTCGCCCGTACCTGCCGAGAGCTTCAGCGAGATGTCGCCGAGCCCCGGCAGCGAGGTCACCACCGACTGGCAGAGGTCGTTGATCTTGGCTTTCCTGATGGCGGTGACGGCCACGGGCAGCAGCTTGCCGCGGACGTTCTGGTCCACGCTGCCGTACTGGGCGAAGCCCTCGCCCTCCAGGCTCTTCGCGGAGACCTTGAACTCCTGCCCGGACACCGCGAACGACGCGGCCAGCGCGCCCTGGGCGAGCGCGACGGCCAGTGCGGCGGTGGCCGCGAAACCGGGCACGGCCAGCACGGCGAACTTCCGCCACCTGACTCGTCCGGTGACCTGTCTTTCCTGAGCGTCCATGCGGTGTCCCCTCGAAGAGCTGTGGACAGCGCTGCCCGCGCTGTCGCGGTGCGTGGGGGAGGCGCGCGCGGCTCTGCGGTGCGCGGCATGGCGCACAAGCGCCGTCCCAGAAGGTGTACCCGAGAGTAAGTCCGTCCACGAGAGCTGACAAGGGTTCAGGTACGGACCGATTCCCCCGAGTCCCTTGATTACAAAGGGAGTTGGAGAGCCGATCTCATGTGTAGTCGACCCGCAGCTCCTTGATCCCGTTCAGCCAGGCCGACCGCAGCCGGCGCGGCCGCCCCGCGAGGCGGATGCCGGGGAGGGTGTCCGCGATGGCGCCGAAGACGAGGTCGATCTCCAGGGCCGCGAGGGACCGGCCCAGACAGAAGTGCGGGCCGCCGCCCCCGAAGCCGAGGTGGGGGTTGGGGTCGCGGGTGATGTCGAAGGCGCCGGGGGCGTCGAAGACCTCGGGGTCGTGGTTGGCGGACGCGTAGAACAGGCCGACGCGCTGGCCCGCCGCGATCGGTACGCCGCCCAGCTCGGTGTCCCGCGTGGCCGTGCGCTGGAAGGAGACGACGGGCGTCGCCCAGCGCACGATCTCCTCCGCCGTGGTGGCCGGGCGCTCGCGCTTGTAGAGCTCCCACTGCTCGGGGTGGGTGAGGAAGGCGTGCATGCCGTGGCTGATGGCGTTGCGGGTGGTCTCGTTGCCGGCCACGGCCAGCATCAGGACGAAGAAGCCGAACTCGTCGGAGGCGAGGTGGCCCTCGTCGCCGGCGGCCACGAGCCGGCTGACGATGTCCTCGGCCGGGCACGCGGTGCGGGCGGCGGCCAGGTTCATCGCGTAGGAGATGAGCTCCATGGCGGAGAGGGTGCCGATCTCCTCGGTGACGGCCAGCTCGGGGTCGTCGTAGGAGATCATCTTGTTGGACCAGTCGAAGATCTTCGCCCGGTCGTCCTGGGGGATGCCGATGAGCTCGGCGATGGCCTGCAGGGGCAGCTCGCAGGCGATGTCGGTGACGAAGTCGCCGCTGCCGCGCTCGCGGGCCGCCGCCACGATGGCGGTGGCGCGCTCGCGCAGGGCGGACTCCAGGGCCCGTATCGCGCGCGGGGTGAAGCCGCGCTGGACGATCTGGCGGACGCGGGTGTGCTCCGGCGGGTCCATGTTGAGCATCATCAGCCGCTGGGCGTCGATCTGTTCGCGCCGGATGCTCGGGTGGAAGCGGATGACCGAGGTGTTGACGGAGGAGGAGAAGACCTCCGGCCGGGTGGAGACCTCCCTGACGTCCGCGTGCCGGGTCACCACCCAGTAGCCGTCGTCGTCGAACCCGGCGAGGCCGTGCGGCTGGGGGTTCCAGGACACCGGTGCCGTTTGTCTCAGGGCCGCGAACTCCGGCAGCGGCACCCGCTCCTGGTAGAGGTCGGGATCGGTGAAGTCGAAGCCGTCGGGCAGTGCCGGACAGGGCGACATGGCCACCACTCCAGTTCTGACGAGGCATCAGAAACCTGTCGGTCGACGGTAGTGAGGGGCCTGTGCACCGGCAAGGGAAGTGACGCCATCTGTTGCGGAGGCGGGGTGTGCGCGACCCTTGTGTACCGGGGGTAGCGGTCGTAAGACTGCGGGCGGAACTAGAACGCGTACTAGTTCCGCCCGGGGGCGCCGGGACGCCCTGCGGACGCGAGGAGAGGACGAGTCAGTCATGGCCGCGGAACCCGTCATCGTCGAAGCCGTACGCACTCCCATCGGCAGGCGCGCAGGCGCGCTCGCCAATCTCCACCCCGCCTATCTGCTCGGTGAGACCTACCGGGAGGTCCTGGCCCGCACCGGCATCCAGCCCGACTGCGTGGAGCAGATCGTCGGCGGCACGGTCACCCACGCCGGCGAGCAGTCGATGAACCCCGCCCGCACCGCCTGGCTCACCATGGGGCTGCCCTACGAGACCGCGGCCACGACCGTGGACTGCCAGTGCGGCTCGTCCCAGCAGGCCAACCACCTGCTCGCCAACATGATCGCGACCGGTGTCATCGACGTCGGCATCGCCTGCGGCGTCGAGGCCATGTCCCGGGTGCCGCTGGGCAGCGGCTCCAAGCACGGGCCGGGCAAGCCCTTCCCCGACGAGTGGAACGTGGACCTGCCCAACCAGTTCGAGGCCGCCGAGCGCATCGCCCGCAGGCGCGGCCTGACCCGCGAGCGGGTCGACGCGCTCGGCCTGCTCTCCCAGGAGCGGGCGGCCCGCGCCTGGGCGGAGGAACGTTTCAAGCGGGAGACCTTCGCCGTGCAGGTGCCCACGACCGAGGAGGAGCAGCTCGCCGGCCAGGGCATGTGGCGGCTGGTCGACCGCGACGAGGGACTGCGCGACACGAGCACGGAGGCGCTGGCGGGCCTCAAGCCCGTCATGCCGACCGCCGTCCACACCGCCGGCAACTCCTCCCAGATCTCCGACGGCGCCGCGGCCCTGATGTGGGCCTCCAAACGCATGGCCCGGGCCCTGCGGCTGCGCCCGAGGGCCCGCATCGTCGCCCAGGCGCTCGTCGGCGCCGATCCGCACTTCCATCTGGACGGCCCCATCGACGCCACCCGGGCCGTGCTGGGCAAGGCGGGCATGTCCCTGCGGGACATCGACCTGGTGGAGGTCAACGAGGCCTTCGCCTCGGTGGTGCTCTCCTGGGCCCAGGTCTTCGAGCAGGACCTGGAGAAGGTCAACGTCAACGGCGGCGCGATAGCGCTCGGCCACCCGGTCGGGGCCACCGGCGCCCGGCTGATCACGACCGCGCTGCACGAGCTGGAACGCCGCGACGCGGAGTTGGCGCTGATCACGATGTGTGCGGGCGGGGCGCAGGCGACGGCGACGATCATCCAGCGGCTCTAGGGCCGGCGGCTCCAGGAGGGCCGCGGGCACGCCGCGGGCACACGGAAGCGGCCGGCACCCCGGGAAGGGGTGCCGGCCGCTCGCGCGTCAGTGGGCCGATCGGTTCGATCAGTACCAGTTGTGGGCCTGCCAGAAGGCCCAGGCGCCACAGGGGCTGCCGTAGCGGTCCTTCATATAGTCCATGCCCCACTTGATCTGGGTGGCGGGGTTGGTCTGCCAGTCGGCGCCGGCCGAGGCCATCTTCGAGCCGGGCAGGGCCTGGACCAGGCCGTACGCACCGCTGGAGGCGTTGGTGGCGGTGTGCTTCCAGCCGCTCTCATGCTCGACGATCTTGCTGAAGCACTGGAACTGCGCCTCGTTCGAGATCATCTTCCGTGCGATCTCCTGCGTGGCGCTCGTCGAGGGAGCGGCGGCCTGCGCCGGAACGGCGGTCAGGACGGCACCCGCGGTACCGAGGGCCAGGGCGGCGCCGGCGACGGCGACGAGCTTGCGGGAGGCGATACGGCTGATGGTCGAGAACGTCACGAAGGAGGACCTTCCGTCGGGGGCAGTAGCGCGCCGCCGGGGAGTCGTGCTCCCTGGCGGCTCAACCAACCTGACCGACGCGGGAAGCGATGGCAACGACCCCTGTGCACGAAGGACCTTCGCACCGGGGCCGTGGCGGCCGGGCCTTCCGGGGCGGGCATGGGGTGCGCGGCTACGGCCCGCGATCGTATGTGACGGGGGCCATGTGCCCCGCCTCACCGGATGTGTAAGGGGCTGCTGTTTGTTGATCTCTTACGGAGGGGGCGGGGTGTGGAGCGGGTCACGCGTCCGGGTCACGCGTCCTTGAAGGCCACCGGCGCGTCGAAGGCCGCCCGCCGTGTGGCCCGGCGCAGCGCCTTGAGCACGGTGGGCCCCACGGTGAGGGTGGCGACGACCGTGACCAGGGCCCGGGGCAGGTCCCAGCCCAGGGAGGTGGCCAGGCAGTACGCGATGAACCGGGCGAGGTTCTCGGGCACGGGGTCGCCGGGCACGAAGGCGACGCCGGAGACGAGGGTGCCGATGTAGGGCCAGCCCTGGAGGTTCATGACCGTCCCGTAGAGGACGGAGGCCGCGGCCCCGTACCCCGCGAGCATCGCCAGCTCGCGCCGCCCCCGCAGCCGGTCCGGGCCCGGCAGCAGGCCCGCGCCCATGGAGACCCACCCCATGGCCAGCATCTGGAACGGCATCCACGGCCCGACCCCGCCGGTCAGCAGCGCGGACGCGAACATCGACACCGCCCCGAGCACGAACCCGAACCCGGGGCCGAGCACCCGCCCGGACAGCACCATCAGGAAGAACATCGGCTCGATGCCGGCCGTCCCCGCGCCGAGGGGCCGCAGGGCGGCCCCGGCCGCCGCGAGGACGCCGAGCATGGCGATGGCCTTGGCGTCCAGGCCCGCGTCCGCGATCGTCGCGACGACGACGGCGAGCAGCAGGGGCAGCAGGGCTGCGAACAGGTACGGGGCGTCCTGGGAGTGGGCGAGGCCGGATGCGGAGTCTGCGAGCAGGGGCCAGCCGAAGGCGGCTACGCCTATGGCGGTGACGAGGGTGAGGGCGACGACGGATCGGGGGCCTAGGCGGATCGCACGCGTGCCGCCGTCGTGGGGTTGTGCCCACCCGTCCCGCCCTGCGGGACGATTGCCCACAACCGGGCGCCTCATGACTCCTCCCGCAGGGACGCGCGGACCTGGGGGACCGTGAGCCAGGGGAGGGGGGAGAGCACCTTCGCCACCTGGGGGGCGAAGGCCGGGGAGGAGACCACGACCTCCGCCGTCGGGCCGTCGGCCACCACCTCGCCCTCGGCGATGATCACCACCCGGTGGGCCAGCTCGGCGGCCAGCTCCACGTCGTGCGTGGCCAGGACGATCGCATGGCCCCGGCCCGCCAGGTCGCGCAGGATCTCGACGAGGCGGGCCTTCGCCGCGTAGTCGAGGCCGCGCGTCGGCTCGTCCAGGAGGATCAGCGGCGGGCGGGCCGTGAGGACGATCGCGAGCGCGAGCGCCAGACGCTGGCCCTCGGAAAGGTCGCGCGGGTGCGTCGCGTCCGCCACGCCCGGGAGCAGCTCGCCGACCAGGGTGCGGCAGGTGCCGGCATCGGCGCCCGCGTCGTGGTCGGCCGCCGCGCACTCGGCGGCGACGGTGTCGGCGTACAGCAGGTCGCGCGGCTCCTGTGGGACGAGGCCCACGTGCCGCAGCAGCTCGCGCGGGCCCGCGCGGTGCGGGACCGCGCCGCCCACGTGCACCGAGCCGCGGGCCGGCCGGTGCATGCCGACGAGGGTGCGCAGCAGCGTGGACTTTCCGGCGCCGTTGCGGCCCATGAGGGCGACGGTCTCCCCGCCCCGTACGGACAGCGTGACCTCGCGCAGTGCGTCGACGCGGCCGTGCCGGACGGCCAGGCCGTCCACGGCCGCGGCGGCGGGCGCGGCCCCGGCGGGCGCGGCGGGCCGGCCGGCTCCGCGCAGCAGCCGGGCCCCGCGGGGGCGCGGAGCGGGCTCCGGGGCGCCGGCGGCGGCCGGGGTTCCGTCCGGCGGGGTCAGCGGTGCCAGCCGCTCCCGCAGGGAGGCGGCCTTGCGGCGGGCGTCCCGCACGGACAGCGGCAGCGGCGACCAGCCGGCGAGCCGGCCGAGGTCGACGACCGGCGGGTGCACGGGCGAGACCGCCATGACCTCGGCCGGCTCCCCGACGACGGGGGCGGCGCCGGGAGCGGGCAGCAGGATCACCTGGTCCGCGTACTGCACCACGCGCTCCAGCCGGTGCTCGGCGAGCAGCACGGTGGTGCCCAGGTCGTGGACCAGGCGCTGCAGCACGGCCAGGACCTCCTCGGCCGCCGCCGGGTCCAGTGCCGACGTCGGTTCGTCCAGGACCAGCACCTTCGGGTGCGTGGTCAGCACGGACCCGATGGCGACGCGCTGCTGCTGGCCGCCGGAGAGGGTGGCCAGGGGGCGGTCGCGCAGGGCGGCCAGGCCCAGCAGGTCCAGGGTCTCCTCGACGCGGCGGCGCATGGTGGCGGGCGCGATGCCGAGGGACTCCATGCCGTAGGCGAGCTCGTCCTCGACGGTGTCGGTGACGAAGTGGGCCAGCGGGTCCTGCCCGACCGTCCCGACGACGTCGGCCAGCTCGCGCGGCTTGTGCGTGCGGGTGTCGCGGCCGGCGACGGTGACCCTGCCGTGGAGGGTGCCGCCCGTGAAGTGGGGGACGAGGCCGCTGACGGTGCCCAGCAGGGTGGACTTGCCGACGCCTGAGGGGCCGACCAGGAGGCACAGTTCGCCTTCGGGGACGGTGAGGTCTACGTCGGTGATGGCTGGGTGCCCGGCGTCGTCGTCGTAGGTGACGGAGACCTGTTCGAAGCGGATCACCGGAGGGTCTCCTTGACGTCCGTGGTGGGCTGGGGGGTGGGCTGGGCGCCGCGTTCCGGTTGTGCCCACCCGTTCCGCCCTGCGGAACGATTGCCCACAACCAGCGCCGGTAGCAGGCCGATCAAGATCGAGGCCGCCGGCCATAGGGGGAGGGTCGGGGCGGTCAGCGGGACTGCCGGGGGGTGGAGGGCCGCCGGGGCGTAGGTGCCGGCCCAGATCATCAGGGCCGCCACCGCCGCGCCCGAGGCCGAGACCAGCCAGGCCCGGGCGCCCCAGCGGTCCGGGCGGTAGCGCGTACGGACCGAGCGGCGGCCGCCCAGCCGGAGGCCGGCCAGCGCGGCGGCCAGGCCCGCGACCAGCAGCGGCATCCCGTACCCGGCCCCGGTGTCGCCGAGCAGGCCGTACGTGCCCGCGCACACGCCCAGCAGCCCGCCCAGCGTCAGCGCGCTCGTCGTGTGCCGCACGGCGCGCGGGACCTCGGCGGTGCGGCCGTAGCCGCGGGCGTCCATGGCCGCCGCCAGGGCCACGGAGCGCTCCAGCGCGCCCTCCAGCACCGGCAGCCCCACCTGGAGCAGGGCCTTCAGGCCCCGGTCCGGGCGGCCGCGCAGCCGCCGCGCCGCGCGCAGCCGCTGGACGTCCGCGACGAGGTTCGGGGCGAACGTCATCGCGACGACGACCGCCACGCCCGCCTCGTACAGCGCGCCCGGCAGCGACTTCAGCAGCCGGGCCGGGTTGGCGAGGGCGTTGGCCGCGCCGACGCAGCCCAGCAGCGTGGCCAGCTTCAGGCCGTCGTACAGCGCGAAGACCAGCCCCTCGGCGGTCACGCGGCCGCCGACGCGCACCCCGCGCGCCCACTCCGGCAGCGGAACCTCCGGGAGGGTGACCAGGACGTGCGTGCCGGGGATGGGCGAGCCGAGGACGACCGCGAAGACGAGCCGGATGCCGATGACCGCCAGCCCGAGCTTGAGGAACGCCCCGTATGAGCGCGCCCACGGCGCGTCCGTGCGGCAGACGGCGACGACGTACCCGGCGACGCCGACCAGCAGCGCCAGCAGCAGCGGGTTGGTGGTGCGCGAGGCGGCGGTGGCCAGGCCCAGGGCCCACACCCACCACGCCCCGGCGTGCAGCGCGCCGGCGCGTACGGCCGCCGGCGCGGCCGCCCCGGCCCCGCTCACCCCACCCATACCGCTCACTTCACTCGCCCTGCTCGTCCCGGTCGCGCGGCTCATCCGCGCCGGCGTCGCCGTGTCTGCCACACCGCCGCGGCGCCGAGCGCGGCCACGACCGCGATGCCGCCGATCAGGCCGGCGGACGGGCCGCCGTCGCCCTCGTCGTCCGCCTCCGGCCCGTCCTTCTTCTCCGCGGGCTGCTGCGTGGACGTACCGCTTGCGCCGTCGACCTTCTCCCCGCACCCGGTCCTCGGATACCCCGCGATGGCGCACAGCAGGGCGTCGGAGTTGTAGCGCAGCGGCTTCGCGACCGCCGCGAGCGCCTCGGCGGCGCTCGCGTCCGGGGCGACCTGGGCGCACGCCGTACGGGCCGCGGGCGGGCTCTCGCCGCCCGGGGCGTCGGACGGGGTGCCGAAGTCGAGGACGACGGCGACGCGCTTGGCGCCCTCCTTGGCGGGCGTGCGGTCGCATACCGCGCCGAAGTCGGCCGCCGCGCGCGGCTTGGCGGCTTCGGCGGAGTCCTTGCTCACCGCGAAGCGGAAGCCGACGACCTTGCCGTCGCCGGGCCGCAGCGTGGCCGGGCCCTGCGTGGCGTACGCCCAGTCCTGGCCGGAGCCGGCGGCCTGCTGCCAGAAAGACCAGTAGCGGTAGCCGTCCGCGTGCGCGGGCGCCGCGCCGAGCACGGCCAGCAGGCCGGCGAGCAGGACGGCGACCGAGGCGCGGGTGCCCGTACGGGTCACAGCTGGGTCTTCTTCTTGCGGCCGCTGATCAGGAAGCCGACGCCGACGCTCGCGACGAAGAAGACGGCGACGAACCACCAGACGCCGAAGCCGTCGTCGCTGTCCTTCTTCTTCTCGTCGTCCTTCTCGGCGGAGTCCGACGCGGCGGCCTCCGGCTTGGGGCCGGTCTCGTTCAGCTGCGCCACCAGGTCGGTGCCGGCGAAGTCGCGCGGGTCGTCCCCGGCGGCGCGGGTGGCCAGGATCAGCTTGGCGAGCTTGCCGGGGTTGCCCTTGGCCCACTCGGCGGTGCCGCTCTCCTTGGAGCGCAGCCACGTCAGCGGCTTCTCCGCCGCCTCGCGGTGGCCGCCCGCGGCGAGGGCGAGCGCGGCGTCGGCGGTGTTGCCGTGGTCGGGCTTGGCCGGGGCGCCGGGCATGGAGGGCAGGAGGTAGCCGCCGTTCTTGGCGAGGGTCGCCGAGAGGTAGCCGTCCACGGCCTCGGCGGCGGCCGCGGCGTTCTGCGGGCGGGCCTTGTCGTCCCCGGCGCAGTCCAGCGGCTTCAGGGCCACGTCGGAGCCCTTCTTCAGCGGCTCGACCTGGTAGCCCTTGCCGCGCGTGGCGAGGCCGGCGGCGGCGCTGGCGAGGTTGTCGGCGCGCAGGTTGTCCTTGTCCTTCAGGTACGAGAAGGCGCCGCGCTCACCCTCCTTCGCGTCGCAGCCGAGCTGGAAGGCGAGCAGCGCCTCCATGGGGTTCTTGCCGTTCTTGACGGCCGCCTTCGCCGGGTCCTGGCCCGCCGCCGCGAACGCGCCGAGGGCGATGGAGGTGGAGTTGGCGTCGGTGGGGCTGCCGGCCTGGTAGCCCCAGCCGCCGTCGTCGTTCTGGTGGGCCTTGAGCCAGTCGAGGCCCTTGGTCACCGCCTCGCCGCGGCCGCCGACGGCCGCCAGGCCCTGCACGGCGGCGGCGGTCGCGTCGGTGAACTCGTCCTTCTTCGGGTCGCACGCCTTGGAGGTGTCGGCCCGGTAGCCGGGGAAGCCGCCGTCCGCGCACTGCTGCCCGGTGAGCCAGTCCACGGCGGAGTTCGCCGGGCGCACGTCCATGGCGTCCTGCGCGAGGAAGGCGAGGGACTGCCGGAACACACCGTCGAACTTCGGGTCGCCCGCGCCGTAGAGGCCCGTGGCGGCCGGGGACGGCGAGCCGTCGGCGAAGGCGGCGGGTGCCACGGCCGTGCCCAGGACGGCGGCGGTGGCCAGGGCGGCGGCGCCGCGGCGCGCGTGGACGGCGAAGGAGGGGGCCATGTGAGTGGTGCCTCTCGGTGGGTTCCCGGCGGGGTGCCGAGGGTCGCTTTGGCGGGGGCTGAACACTTTATCCGGCCCATTTCCGGCGGCTCATACCGCCGGGTACATGCCCGCGCACCGCCGGTGATGCGGACATGCGCATGACCATCCTGCCGCGCCGCCCGCCTTCCGGTGCCCGTGCTCGCGCACTACAACGGAATCCGGAGCATTTCTGATGCAGCGTCAGAATCGGGCGGGGAGGCCACCGCGATGAGCGAACTCGTCGAGTACGGACACCTTTTCATCGGCGGCAGGCACGCCGACCCGGCCGCCGGCCCCGGCGGGGGCGTCATCGAGGTCGTCTCGCCGCACACCGAGGCCGTCATCGGGCGCGTCCCGCACGCCTCGCGCGCGGACGTCGACCGGGCCGTGGCCGCGGCCCGCGCGTCGTTCGAGTCGGAGGTGTGGGCGGGGCTGCCCCTGGCGGAGCGGATCGAGGTCGTCACCCGCATCAAGGACGGCATCGCCGCCCGGTACGAGGAGATCGCCCGGCTCGTCTCCGCCCAGAACGGCTCCCCCTACTCCTGGAGCGTCCTGGCCCAGGCTCTGGGCGCCGTGATGGTGTGGGACTCCGCCATCGCCGTCGCGCGCGGCTTCCCCCATGAGGAGCGGCGCGCCGGCGTCCTCGGCCCCCTGCTCGTACGGCGCGAGCCGGTGGGCGTCGTGGCGGCCGTCGTGCCCTGGAACGTGCCCCAGTTCGTCGCGGCCGCGAAGCTGGCGCCCGCGCTGCTGGCCGGCTGCTCGGTGGTGCTCAAGCCGTCGCCGGAGACGCCGCTGGACTCCTACCTCCTCGCCGAGATCGTCACGGCCGCGGGCCTGCCCGAAGGCGTGCTGTCGATCCTGCCCGCCGACCGCGAGGTCAGCGAGTACCTGGTCGGCCACCCCGGCCTCGACAAGGTCTCCTTCACCGGCTCGGTCGCGGCCGGCCGGCGCGTCATGGAGGTCGCCGCCCGGAACCTGACCCGGGTCACCCTCGAACTGGGCGGCAAGTCCGCCGCCATCGTCCTGCCGGACGCCGACCTCGACGCCGCCGTCGCCGGCATCGTCCCCAGCGCCTGGATGAACAACGGCCAGGCGTGCGTGGCCCAGACCCGCGTCCTCGCCCCGCGCTCGCACTACGACGAGCTCGCCGACCGCCTGGCCGCCGCCGCCTCCGCGCTGGTCGTCGGCGACCCGCTCGATGCGGCCACCCAGGTCGGCCCGCTCGTCGCACGCCGCCAGCGCGAGCGCTCGCTGGAGTACATCGCCCTCGGACAGCGCGAGGGGGCCAAGGTCCTGGCGGGCGGCGGCCGCCCGGCCGGGAGGGACACCGGCTGGTACGTCGAGCCGACGCTGTTCGGCGACGTCGCCAACACCATGCGGATCGCCCGCGAGGAGATCTTCGGCCCCGTCGTCTGCCTCCTGCCGTACGAGGACGAGGAGGAGGCGGTCCGGATCGCCGACGACTCCGACTACGGGCTCTCCGGCAGCGTCTGGACGGGAGACGTCGAGCGCGGCATCGCCGTCGCCCGCCGGGTGCGCACCGGCACGTACTGCGTGAACACCTTCAGCCTCGACATGTTCGGCCCGTTCGGCGGCTACAAGGACTCGGGCCTGGGCCGGGAGGGCGGGCCGGAGGGCTACGCCGAGTACCTCGAGCAGAAGACGATCCACCTGCCCGCCGGGTACGGCCAGCAGCCCGGGGCCGGCCGGTGAGCGGGGAGCGGCGCTGGCGGGTGGCGGTCGACCGGAGCGTGTGCGTCGGCTCGGGCATGTGCGCCGCCGCCGCGCCCGGCGCGTTCCGGCTCGACACCGCCCGCCGCGCGCGCCCGGTGGCGGAGGAGACGGAGGCCTGCCCGGAGGTGCTGGAGGCGGCCGAGAACTGCCCCACCGAGGCCGTCTCCATCCATCTGGCCAAAACGGGCGAGGCGGTGTTCCCACCCGAGGAGTAACGTCCTTTCGAACAACTGGTCCGTACATTTGTTTACTCATGCGTTCCGCACGGACTGTTCATGACACATGTGACTGTCCCGGCCCCCGGCGGCGTGGAAATCTCTTCCCGTCGCCGAGGGGGGTTTCGATGGAGAAGCGGTACGAGGTCTACTGCCTGGCAGACAGGCACTTCTACGAGATCCCCGAGCGGCTGTCCGCCCCGGCCGGGGCCCACGGCGGCAGCGCCCTGTTCGAGACGGCGCGCCGCCCCGTGCCCGAGGGCTGGAAGAGCTCCCGCAGCGGGGACTGGCTCAGCCTCACACCCGTGGACGCCACCGGCGCCCCGCGCCCCGGGCAGCCGCCGCAGGGCTGGAAGATCCATGTGTCCGCCACCGCGGAGACCGCGGACCGGACCGCCGCCGCCGTCTGGGACTACTGCGTACCGCGGGCCGTGCCGTTCAAGTTCGTCCCCGCGCCGCACCAGCTGCACCTGCGCAACAGCAAGTACGCCGCCCGCGACGGCAGCGGAAAGTTCGTCACCATCTACCCGGCGGACGAGGACGGTCTGCACACCGTCCTCACCGACCTGCACGCCGTCCTCGGCGGCGGCCCGGGCCCCTACATCCTCACCGACCTGCGCTGGCACGAAGGCCCGCTCTACGTACGCTACGGCGCCTTCGCCCGCCGCTACTGCGCCGACGCCAGGGGCACGCTCGTCCCCGCGGTCGAGGACCCCACCGGCACCCTTGTGCCGGACCTGCGCAACCCCGCCTTCCAGACGCCCGAGTGGGTGACCCTGCCCGCCTTCCTCGAGCCCCACCTCGCCGCCCGCAACGCCACCACCGTCGGCGAACTGCCCTACCGCATCGAGAAGGCCCTGCACTTCTCCAACGGCGGCGGCGTCTACCGCGGCACCGACAGCCGCGACGGCGGCGCGGTCGTCCTCAAGGAAGGCAGGCCGCACGCCGGGCTGGCGGCCGACGGCGCCGACGCCATCGCCCGGCTGGAGCGGGAGAAGGACGCGCTGGAGAAGCTCGCCGGCCTCGGCGTCGCCCCCGGCGTCCGCGACTGGTTCGGCGTCGGCGACCACCGCTTCCTCGTCATGGACTTCGTCGAGGGCCGCCCCCTGAACTCCTTCTTCGCCGAGCGCCACCCGCTGCTCACCGCCGACCCCGACCCCGGCGCCCTCGCCGACTACACCACGTGGGCGCTGCGCATCCACCGGGCCGTCGAGGAAGCGGTCGAGGCGGTGCACGCCAGGGGAGTGGTCTTCAACGACCTGCACATGTTCAACATCCTGGTCGCACCGGACGAACAGTCCGTCACCCTCATCGACTTCGAGGCCGCCGCCCCCGCCTCCGAGCGCGGCCGGCAGATCGTCGCCCACCCCGGCTTCGTCGCCCCGCCCGACCGCACGGGCACCGACGTCGACCGGTACGCGCTGGCCTGCCTGCGGCTCGCCCTGTTCCTGCCCGTCACCACGCTCCTGGCCATCGACCGGGCCAAGGCCGCGCACCTGGCCGACGTCATCGCCGAGTACTTCCCCGTGCCGGGCGAGTTCCTCGACGAGGCCGTCGCCGAGATCACCCGCGGCACGGACCGGCGGGGCGAGCCGGCGGACCGCAGCGCGCGGGCGGCGGCGAGCCGTCCCCGAGGCCTTCCCGGAGGCGTGCCCGAGCCGGCCGACTGGCCGCGCAGCCGGGACTCCATGGTCCGGGCCCTGCTCGCCTCCGCCACACCCGGGCGCGACGACCGGCTCTTCCCGGGCGACATCGCCCAGTTCACCGACGGCGGCGGACTGGGCCTGGCGCACGGCGCCGCCGGAGTGCTCTACGCCCTCGCGGAAACCGGCGCCGAGCCCTACGAAGAGGGCGAGAAGTGGCTGCTGGAGCGCACCGACCCGGTGCAGCCCGGCACCCCCCTCGGCCTCTACGACGGCCTCGCCGGCATCGCCTACGGCCTCCACCGCCTGGGCCACACCCGGCGCGCCCTCGACATCACCGGCTCGCTGCTCGCGGAGAAGTGGCAGCGCCTGGCCCCCGGCCTGCACGGCGGCCTGGCCGGCGTCGGCCTCGTCCTCGACCACCTCGGCGACGCCACCGGCGACCGCGCCCTGCACGAACGGGCCGTCGAGGCCGCCCAGGTCCTCGCCGACCGGCTCGCCGCCGACCGCGCCGCCCCCGCCGCCCACCGGCGCGCCGGGCTGATGCACGGAGCCACCGGCCCCGCGCTGCTCTTCCTCAGGCTGTACGAACGCACCGGCGCGCCCGACCTCCTCGACCTGGCCGGCACGGCCCTGCGCGCGGACCTCGAGCGCTGCGTGCGCACCCCGTCCGGCTCCCTCGACGTCGACGAGGGCTGGCGGACCATGCCGTACCTCGGCGACGGCAGCGTCGGGATCGGCGCGGTGCTCGACGATTACCTCGCCCACCGCGGCGGCGCCACAGGCGACGAGGACCTCACCGAGGCGCGCGAGGCGATCCTGCTGACCGCCCGGTCCCGGTTCTACGCCCAGCCCGGCCTTCTCCAGGGCCGCGCCGGAATGATCTGGCACCTGAGCCGCACCACCGCCGCGGACGACACCGGCGCGTGGACGGCCGACCAGATCGCCGCCCTGTCCTGGCACGCCATGCCCTACCAAGGGCACCTCGCCTTCCCCGGACACCAGATGATGCGGCTGTCCATGGACCTCGCCACCGGAACGGCAGGCTGCCTGCTCGCGCTCGGCGCCGCCCTCGGCGGCGACCGGCCCGCACAGCTGCCCTTCCTGCCGCCCTTGCGGGCGCCCCAGAGCCGGTTCCACCGCGTCGTGGAGCCGTGACCCAACCAATCACCTCAGTTCCGTCCCCATGAAAGGAAGAACCATGGCGCTTCTCGACCTGCAGAGCATGGAGTCCGACGAGCTGTCCCACGGCGGAGGCGGTGGCGGCAGCAACGTGAGCCTGCTCCTGTGCTGGAGCACGGCCAGCGTCGCGCTGTGTCTGTGATCCACCCCCGCGGGTAACCGCTCCTGGTGGGCCCTCCTCGCGGGGAGGGCCCACCGGTTCGGCCACGGAAGCCGGCCCGACTTCACGAGGTCCCTCACCCATGGCAGTTACGGCCCCGCCCCGCGAGCCGAGCCCGGACACCGCCGCCCCCACCGGCCGCGGGATCCTGTCCGGCGCCGTCCGGCACAGCGCCGCCCGCACCGTCGCCCTCGCCCTCGTCGCCACCGCGAGCACCGCCGCCGCGCTGCTGCTGCCGGCCGTTCTCGGCCACACCCTCGACCTGCTGCTCGCCCGCCGCGGCGCCGACGCGACGCGGTGGGTCCTGCTGTGCACGGGCCTGGTCTGCGCCCCCGTCGTCCTGGACGCCTGCGACGAACTCCTCACCGCCACCACCGCCGCGCGCACCACGGCATGGCTGCGCCACCGCGCGCTGCGGCACGTCCTCGCGACGGGCCCGCGGGCCACCGCCCGCATCCCCCAGGGCGACCTCGTCACCCGCCTCGTCGGCAACGCCGCCCACGCGGGCACCGCCCCCGGCTCCCTCGCGGGGACCGTCGCCGCCGTCGCCGGACCGCTCGGCGGCATCGCCGCCCTCGCCCTGATCGACCCCTGGCTCGCCGCGGCCTTCCTCGCCGGCGCCCCCGTACTCGCCCTGCTGCTGCGGTCCTTCACCCGCGCCTCCACCGACAGCCTCACCGGCTACCAGCGGCTCCAGGGCGAGATCGCCGGGCGCCTGGTCGAGGCCCTGGCCGGCGCCCGCACCATCGCCGCGGCCGGCACCGCCGGCCGCGAACGGGCCCGCATCCTCGAACCCTTGGCCTCCCTCGCGCGCCACGGGCACCGCATGTGGAAGGTGCAGGGCCGGGCCACCGCCCAGGCCGCCACGCTCGTACCGCTGCTGCAGATCGCCGTCCTCGCCGTCGCCGGGCTCGAACTGTCCCGCGGCCGGCTCAGCGTCGGCGACCTGCTCGCCGCCTCCCGCTACGCGGTGCTGGCGGCCGGCGTCGGCATGCTGGTCGGCCACCTCAACGCCCTCGTGCACGGCCGCACCGCCGTCCGCCGCCTGGCGGAGGTCCACGCCCTCGCCCCGACCCGCCACGGCACCCGGCGGCTGCCGCCCGGCGACGGCACGCTGCGGCTGCGCGGCGTGTGCGCCCGGCGGGGCGGGCGACAGGTCCTGCACGACGTGGACCTGACCGTGCCCGGCGGCACGACCCTGGCCCTCGTGGGCCGCTCCGGCACCGGCAAGTCCGTCCTGGCCGCCGTCGCCGGGCGCCTGGCCGACCCGGACGCCGGCGACGTCACGCTCGACGGCGTCGCCCTGCGCGACCTCACCCACGAGGAGCTGCGCCGCGAGGTGGGGTACGCCTTCGAACGCCCCGCGCTGCTCGGCGGCACCATCGGCGGCACCGTCGCCTTCGGCTCCTTCACCCCGGCGCCGGGCGCCATGACGGCCGCGGCGCGCGCCGCCTGCGCCGACGACTTCGTACGCCGCCTGCCCGACGGCTACGACACACCCCTCACGGCCGCCCCCCTCTCCGGCGGCGAGACCCAACGCCTGGGCCTGGCCCGCGCCTTCGCCCACGCGGGACGGCTGCTCATCCTCGACGACGCCACCTCGAGCCTGGACTCGGCCACCGAACGCAAGGTCTCCCACGCCCTCCTCCACGACCTCACCCCCCACACCCGCCTCATCGTCGCCCACCGCCCCGCCACGGCATCCCGCGCCGACCACGTCGCCTGGCTCGACGGCGGCCGCATCCGCGCGGTGGGCAGCCACGAGATGCTGTGGCACCTGCCGGAGTACAGGGCGGTGTTCGAAGGATGAGGCCGGACACCGCGACGTCCGACCGCCCCGCCCCACCGGCGAACGCCCCCGCCGGCATCCGCCAAGGGCTCGCCTTCCTGCTGAGGCGGCGACGGGTGCTCGCGGGGCTCGTGGGGTGGTCGGCCGTCGAGGCGGTGCAGACGTTCGCCACCGGGTACGCGCTCGCGCGGGCGCTGGACGCCGGGTTCCTCGTGGGGCGGGCGGGCACGGGGCTTAGTTGGCTGGGTGTCGCCGCCGTCGCCGTGGTCGTCGGGGCCTATGGGACGGGGCGGACGTACGGGGGAGTGGCCGCGCTCGTGGAGCCGTTCCGGGACGCGCTCGTGCGGCGCGTGGTCGGGCGGGCGCTGAGCGACGGGGACGGCGCCGCCGTGTCCCGGCTCACCCACCAGGTGGAGATCGCCCGCGACGCGTTCGCCGGCCTCGTGATGGTGGCGCGCTCCTTCGTCTTCACCGCCGCCGGGGCCCTGGTGGGACTGTTCCTGCTGGCCCCCGTGCTGCTGGCGGTCGTCGTGCCGCCCCTCGTGCTGGGCCTGGCCCTGTTCCTGGCCACGCTGCGGCCGATGGCCCGCCGCCAGGAGGCGTTCCTGGCCGCCGACGAAGCCGTCGCCCAGTCGCTGGGCGACGTCTGCGCCGGGCTGCGTGACATCACCGCCGGCGGCGCCGAGCGGGCCGTGCGCGCCGATGCGGGCGCCCTCGTCGACGCCGAGCTGCGCGCCGCGAACGCCCTCGCCCGCTGGTCGGTCGTCCGCGTCGCGGCGCTCGCCGTCGCCGGCCGCTTCCCCGTCGTCCCGCTCCTGGTGGCCACGCCGTGGCTGCTCGACCACGGCGTCTCGGCGGGCGCGCTCGTCGGCGCCCTCGCCTATCTGACGCAGTCGCTGCTCCCCGCCCTGCAGGGCCTCATCCACGGCCTGGGCGCGAGCGGCGCCCGGCTGGCCGTGGTCGTACGCCGCCTCACCGCGCCCCCGGCCGCACCGCCACCGTCACCCCGCCCGGACCCGTGTCCCGTCCCGGCCACCGCCCCCGCCGTGGAGCTGCGCGGCGTCACCTTCGGGTACGGCGCACACGCCGAGCCCGTCGTGCGGGAGCTGGACCTGAGCCTCGCGCCCGGCACGCACCTGGCGGTCGTCGGGCCGAGCGGCGTGGGGAAGTCCACGCTCGCCGCTCTGATCGCGGGCCTGCTGGTGCCCTCGGCCGGCGAGGTGAGCGTGGGCGGGGCGGCGGCCCGGGCCGAGGACGCGGCGCGGCGCCGGGTGCTGATCCCGCAGGAGGCGTACGTCTTCTCCGGCACCCTCGGCGACAACTTCCGCTACCTGCGCGCCGATCCCGTCCCCGACCACGAGGTCATGGCCGCCGTCGAGGCGATCGGCGCCGGCGCACTCCTGCGCCGGACGGACGGCGGCCTGGACGCCCCCGTGGTGCCGGGCGAGCTGTCGGCGGGGGAGCGGCAGCTGATCGCGCTGGTCCGCGCGTACCTCTCGCCCGCCCCGGTGGCGCTGCTCGACGAGGCGGCCTGTCATCTCGACCCGGCCGCCGAAGCGCGCGCCGAGCGCGCCTTCGCGGCGCGGCCCGGCGGCACGCTCGTGGTCATCGCCCACCGCGCGGGCTCGGCCCGCCGCGCGGATCGCGTGCTGGTCATGGACGGCCCCGGCACGCTCGCCGGAACGCACCGGGACCTGCCGGCGCGCTCGGCGCTCTACCGCGACCTGGTGGGGGAGGCGTGCGCGACGGCGGAAGGACACCCGAGGCCGGCGGCCCGCCGTGAACGCCCCTCACCCGTCACCCCCTCACACCCATCCGGCCCCCTGCGAGATGCGGATCGCGTCGACGCGGTTGCGGGCCCCGGTCTTGCGGGTGATGGCGGCCATGTAATTGCGCACCGTCCCGTTGGACAGGTGCAGGCTCCGGGCGATCTCGCCGACGGAAGCGCCCTCGGCCGCGAGTGACAGCACGCTTAACTCCCGCCGCGTCAGCGGGATCTCGGCGGCCTGCAGAAAGCCGAACCCGAGCGACTCGTCGATGAAACGCTCCCCCTTCGCCACATGCCGTATGCCGTCGACGAGCCGGTCCGGCGAAGCGTTTTTGCTCAAGTAGCCCAAGGCCCCCACTTCATAGGCCCGACGCAGTGGGCCGGGCCGCCCGGCGGTCGCCAGCGCCAGCAGCGCACCGGGTTCGCCCCCCTCGCCCCCCTCACGACATCGCCTCCCCAACTCCCCGATCCCGCACTCCTCACCCGCCTGCGGGCTGTCCATGTCCACCACGCAGACATCGGGGCGCAGCGCCCGGGACGTGGCGACGGCTCCCGGCCAGGACGCCGAGGAGACCTCGAGGTCCGGCTCTCTGCCGATCAGTACCGCCAGAGCCATGCGCAGCAGATAGGTGTCGTGTATCAGCAGAACTCGGGTCACGTACGTCTCTCCCCGCTTCATGTAGCAAGCAACCTCGGGTACGTCGATAAATTCATACCGGCGCGACCCACTGTCACGGGGGCGGTTACCCCGTCCGCCGGGGGCGCAAGGACGCGGTCGGCTACCGTGGCCCGCCTCAACTCCGGAGGTCTTGCGCCTACCGAGGGCCCGCCACCGCCACCGGCGGCCGGCCGATGAGCCCGCAGACCGTCTCGATGTCGATCTTCACCTGGGCGATGGACGCCCGCCCCGACAGCCAGGTGATCAGTGCGGAGTGCCAGGTGTGCTCGATGACGCGTACGGCCGAGAGCTGCTCGGGGGTGGGCGGTCCCACCGGGCCCATGGCGTCCAGGATGATCGCGGTGGTGAGCCGGGAGACCGTGTCGACCTCGGCGCTCACCGAGCGGTCGGCGAAGGTGAGGGCGCGCACCATCGCGTCGGCCAGGTGCGGCTCGCGCTGCATCGCGCGGAACGCCCGCATCAGCGTCTGGGCGACGCGGGCCGAGGGGTTCTCGTCCGTCGGCGGGCGCTTGCGCAGCGTCTCGTGGAGGTGCTCCAGCTGGTCCTGCATGGTGGCGACCAGGAGATGGACCTTCGAGGGGAAGTAGCGGTAGAGCGTGCCGAGCGCGACGCTCGAGGACTCGGCCACCTCCCGCATCTGCACGGCGTCGAAGCCGCCGCGGCTCGCGAGCCGCGCGGTGGCGTGCAGGATCCGGCGGCGCCGCGCCTCTTGACGCGCCGTCAAGGGGGCGGCGGCCGTCATGGGGGCGACAGATGCCATGGCCGACTTGGGTTCCGTCGTCATATGTCCGTATGTCCCATTCCGTGGCAATCCATCCAGCGGTGCCTCTACGGCCCGGACGGCACAGCATGGCAGGGGTCGGGCCGTGGCGCGAATCACCCGGCACGGCTCTTTCGGCCCTCTGACATGCCGGTAGATTCAAGCCTCTGAACGACCCAGTCTGAAACTTGTTCTAGATTAGCGCGACCCGTTACGCTCCGGCGGAACAGCCAGCGAGAAGGAGGCCGGAGTGACCGCTGAGGCCACGGAGGCATCGCTCACGCGAGACCGCAGCAGCCTCCGGGACAGGGGCGACGGCGGGGACGGCGAACGACCGCTGCGCATCGCGATGCTCACCTACAAGGGCAACCCCTTCTGCGGCGGTCAGGGCGTCTACGTACGCCACCTCTCCCGCGAACTCGCCCGCCTCGGCCACACCGTCGAGGTCATCGGCGCCCAGCCGTACCCCGTGCTGGACGAGGACGAGGTCAAGGACGCGCCCGGCCGCGTGACGCTCACCGAGCTGCCCAGCCTCGACCTCTACCGCCAGCCCGACCCCTTCCGCACCCCGGGACGCGACGAGTACCGCGACTGGATCGACGCGCTGGAGGTCGGCACGATGTGGACCGGGGGCTTCCCCGAGCCGCTGACGTTCTCGCTGCGCGCCCGCCGCCACCTCGCCGCCCACCGGGGCCGGTTCGACGTCGTCCACGACAACCAGACCCTCGGCTACGGCCTCCTCGGCGGCCCCGGCGTCCTCGGCGCCCCCCTGGTCACCACCATCCACCACCCCATCACCGTCGACCGGCAGCTGGAGCTGGACGCCGCGCAGGACTGGAAGCGCCGCGCCTCCGTGCGCCGCTGGTACGGGTTCACGCGCATGCAGAAGCGCGTCGCCCGGCGGCTGCCGTCCGTGCTCACGGTCTCCGGCTCCTCCCGGCAGGAGATCGTCGACCACCTGGGGGTGGATCCCGGCCGAATTCACGTCGTCCACATCGGCGCCGACACCGGCCTGTTCTCGCCCGACCCCGCCGTCCCCGAGATACCCGGCCGCATCGTCACCACCTCCAGCGCCGACGTCCCCCTCAAGGGCCTGGTCCACCTCGTCGAGGCGCTGGCCCGCCTCCGTACGGACCACCCCGGCGCCCACCTCGTCGTCGTCGGCAAGCGCGCCGAGAACGGCCCCGTCGCCACCGCCATCGAGCGGCACGGGCTCGAGGGCGCCGTCGAGTTCGTCAAGGGCATCACGGACCGTGAACTCGTCGACCTGGTCCGCTCGGCCCAGATCGCCTGCGTCCCGTCCCTGTACGAGGGCTTCTCCCTGCCCGCCGCCGAGGCCATGGCCACGGGCACCCCGCTGGTGGCCACCACCGGCGGCGCCATCCCCGAGGTCGCCGGCCCCGACGGCGAGACCTGCCTCGCCGTCCCGCCGGGCGACGCGGGAGCGCTGGCCGCCGCGCTGTCCCGGCTGCTCGGCGACGAGGACCTGCGCCGCCACCTGGGCGCCGCCGGCCGCGAGCGCGTCCTCGCCCGGTTCACCTGGCGCCAGGCGGCGATCGGTACGGCCGAGCACTACCGCGAGGCGATGGCCCGGGCGGGTGCCGCCCGCCGGCTCGGTGGCGCGTAGTGGCCGCCCTGGTAGGTCCTGCCCCTGCCCCGCCCTTTCACCGTTTCTTGTCCTCGATCGCCGGACGGGCTGAATTTCGGCCCGCCCGGCGATCGAGTGTCACCACCCTGTCCCGCCGGACGAAAGCAAAAACGTGCTGACCGTCGATTTCTCCCGCTTCCCGCTCGCCGCAGGCGACCGCGTCCTCGATCTGGGGTGCGGCGCGGGCCGGCACGCCTTCGAGTGCTACCGGCGCGGCGCCCGGGTCGTCGCCCTCGACCGCAACGGCGAGGAGATCCGCGAGGTCGCCAAGTGGTTCGCCGCCATGAAGGAGGCCGGCGAGGCCCCCGAAGGCGCCACCGCCACCGCCATGGAGGGCGACGCCCTCGCGCTGCCCTTCCCCGACGACAGCTTCGACGTCGTCATCATCTCCGAGGTCATGGAGCACATCCCCGACGACAAGGGCGTCCTCGCCGAGATGGTGCGCGTCCTCAAGCCCGGCGGCCGCATAGCCGTCACCGTCCCCCGCTACGGGCCGGAGAAGGTCTGCTGGGCGCTCAGCGACGCCTACCACGAGGTTGAGGGCGGCCACATCCGCATCTACCGGGGCGACGAACTGCTCCGCAAGATGGAGGAGGCCGGCCTCAAGCCCTACGGCACCCACCACGCCCACGGCCTCCACAGCCCCTACTGGTGGCTCAAGTGCGCCTTCGGGGTCGACAACGACAAGGCCCTGCCCGTTCGCGCGTACCACAAGCTGCTCGTCTGGGACATCATGAAGAAGCCCAAGGCCACGCGCATCGCCGAGCAACTCCTCAACCCCGTCATCGGCAAGAGCTTCGTCGCCTACGCGACCAAGCCGCACCTGCCCGCGGGCGCCGCCGAGTGACCGCTTTCAGCCGGGGCCCCGGCCGCACCGAACGCCTCGTCCTGCCCGGAGTCCTCACCGCCGAACAGGCCGAGCGCACCGTGGCCGGCATCGCCGCCGCCCAGCGCCCCGACGGCGCCATACCGTGGTTCCGCGGCCACCACCTCGACCCCTGGGACCACGTCGAGGCCGCCATGGCCCTGGACGCGGCCGGCGAGCACGGGCGCGCCGCGGCCGCCTACCGCTGGCTCGCCGACCACCAGAACCCGGACGGCTCCTGGTACGCCGCCTACGCCGACGGCGACGCCGACGAGCCCACCGACCGCGCCCGCGAGACCAACTTCGTCGCCTACGTCGCCGTCGGCGTCTGGCACCACTACCTCTCCACCGGCGACGACGCCTTCCTCGACCGCATGTGGCCGACTGTCTTCGCCGCTGTGGAGTTCGTCCTCCAACTCCAGCAGCCCGGCGGCCAGATCGGCTGGAAGCGCGAGGCCGCCGAGGACGGCGGCGAGGACGTCACCGACGCCCTCCTCACCGGCTGCTCCTCCATCCACCAGGCGCTGCGCTGCGCCCTGGCCATCGCCGAGCACCGCGAGGAGCCCCAGCCCGACTGGGAGCTGGCCGTGGGCCAGCTGGCCCACGCCATCCGCCACCACCCCGAGCGGTTCCTGGACAAGAGCCGCTACTCCATGGACTGGTACTACCCCGTCCTCGGCGGCGCCGTCACCGGCACGGCCGCCAAGGAGCGCATCGAACGGCACTGGGACGACTTCGTCGTACCGGGCCTCGGGGTGCGCTGCGTCCTGCCCAACCCCTGGGTCACGGGCGGCGAGAGCTGCGAGCTGGCCCTCGCGCTGTGGGTGATGGGCGAGTCCGACCGCGCGGTGGAGATCCTCCAGTGGATCCAGCACCTGCGTGCCGAGAACGGCATGTACTGGACCGGCTACGTCTTCGACGACGAGGCGGTCTGGCCGGAGGAGCTCACCACCTGGACGGCGGGCTCCCTCCTCCTGGCCACGGCCGCCCTCGGCGGCGACGAGGCCACGACGGCGGTCTTCGGCGGCGAACGCCTGCCGCGGGGGCTGGAACCGGACTGCGACTGCCCGCTGTAACCGGGGGCTCCGCCCCCGAACCCCCGGTCCTCAAACGCCGGACGGGCTGATTTGTTGCCCGGAACCGGCGGAAATCAAGCCCGTCCGGCGATTGAGGACCGGGGTCCGGGGCGGAGCCCCGGGAAACGGTGAAAGGGCGGGGCGGGGCGAAATCCCTCGAACGGCACCCGTCGGCCAACCTAAAGTGGCGTCATGACGCGCCTCTCTTACGACCGTTACTGCGAAGAGATCCTCACCCAGACCGACCTCCTCCGCGAGGCCCTCCGCCACGGCGACCTCACCGCCAAGACCCCCACCTGCCCCGACTGGACCCTCGCCCAGCTCGCGCTGCACGTCTCCAGCGCCCAGCGCGGCGTCGAGGGGATCGTGCGCGACCGGGTCAAGGAATTCAGGGTTCCGACCGATGAGACCGCCGGTACCGGCGGGGCCGAGGCGTTCGACGCGGACTCGCTGGACGCCCACCTCGCGGAGGGCGCCCGGCAGCTGGTGGAGACGCTGCGCGAGGCGGGGCCCGAGACGGAGGTGTGGACCTTCGGGGCGGAGCAGACGGCGGCCTTCTGGGCCCGTCGCATGACGCTGGAGACGGTGATGCACCGCGCCGACGTCTTCGCGGCCGTCGGCGCCGAGTACACCGTCGACGCCGTCCTCGCCGCCGACTGCCTCGACGAGTGGCTGGAGATCGTCACGTCCCCGCAGGCGATCGCGTACCGTCCGGCGTACGGCGAGCTCGCCGGCCCGGGCCGCACGCTGCACCTGCACGCCACGGACACCGATCCCGAGCTGAACGCCGAGTGGTTCATCGACGCCCGCGAGGCGCCGGTCACCTGGCGCAACACCCATGAGAAGGCGGCCGTCGCCGTGCGCGGCCCGATGACGGCCGTCCTGCGGGTGATGTACCGGCGCTCGTCCGTCGACGACGGCGGCGTCGAGGTGCTCGGGGACCGCGAGGTGCTCGACTCCTGGCTGGAGCGGGCCAGCTTCTGATGGCGACCGGACGTCCGCTGCCCCGCCGCGCCGCGCTGCCCGCCGCCCTGCTGCTCCTCGCCGCGCTCGGCGGCTCGGGTTGCGGCACGGGCGGTGAGGGCGGCGCCCGCCCCGGGGCCGCGGGCGCCCACGACCCGCTCTTCCCCCGCCTGGGCAACGGCGGCTACGACGTCGCCCACTACGGCCTGACGCTCGACTACGAGCCGGAGGGCAACCGCCTCGGCGCCACCGCCGTCATCACCGCCCGGGCCACGCAGCACCTCAGCGCCTTCAACCTCGACCTCAAGGGCCTGACCGTCCGCAGTGTCCGCGTCGACGGCGAGCCGGCCCGCTTCCAGCGCAAGGGCACCGAGCTGACCGTCGAGCCGGCCGAGCCGGTGGCCAAGCACCGTACGTTCGAGACGACGGTCGTCTACGACGGGCAGCCGCAGCCCGTCAAGGATGCGGACGGCTCCACGGAGGGCTGGGTCGAGACCGACCACGGCGCGGTGGGCCTGGGCCAGCCGACGGGCTCGATGGCCTGGTTCCCCGGCAACCACCACCCCTCCGACAAGGCCGCCTACGACATCGCCGTCACCGTGCCCAAGGGCTTCACGGCCGTCGCCAACGGCGAGCTGAAGGACACGCGGGACAAGGGCCCGAAGGACGACCGGCGCACCACCTTCAGCTGGCACAGCGGCGAGCCGGTGGCCAGCCATGTGGCCAGCGTCGCGGTGGGGGAGTTCCGGGTGACGACCTCCAGGACCCGCGGCGGCCTGCCCGTGTACGTCGCCGCGCACCCGAAGGAGAGCGAGGCGGCGGCGAAGGTGGCCGCGCTGATCCCCGAGGTGCTGGAGTGGCAGAGTGGCCTGTTCGGCCCGTACCCCTTCTCGTCGACGGGCGCGGTCGTCGACCGCAATCCGTACGTCGGCTACGAACTGGAGACGCAGCCCAAGCCGTACTTCCACGGCGCCCCCACCGACAAGCTCGTGGTGCACGAGCTGACGCACCAGTGGTTCGGCAATGCGCTGACGCCGGCGACCTGGCGGGACATGTGGCTCAGCGAGGGCTTCGCGCAGTACTCCGAGTGGATGTGGGAGGAGAAGCGGGGCGGGCGGTCCGTGCGGCAGATCTTCGACGACTACTACGACGGCAAGGACCCCGAGAGCAGGGGCGAGGACGGGGAGAGCATCTGGGACTTCCCGCCGTCCGACCCTCAGGCGGAGACGGTCTCGGACCTGCCCGTGTACGGCCGGGGCGCCATGGTGCTGCACAAGCTCCGCGAGAAGGTCGGCGACCGTGCCTTCTTCGCCCTGGTGCGCAACTGGGCGGAGCGGTACCGCCATCAGAACGTCTCCACACAGCGGTTCGTGGAGTTCTGCAAGGACGCGGAGGATGTCGGCGACGTCTTCGACGTCTGGCTGTACGGCAAGGGCAAGCCCGCCGTCAGGCGTTGAGCTCCGCGAGGAGGCGCAGGGTCGCGGGGTCCGGCGCGGTGACGAGGAGGTCGGTGACCGGGCCCTCGCGCCACAGGGCCAGCCGCTCGGCGATGCGCTCGCGGGGGCCGACCAGGGAGATCTCGTCGGCGAAGGCGTCGGGCACGGCCGCGACGGCCTCGTCCCGCCGCCCGGCCAGGAACAGCCGCTGGATGCGGCGCGCCTCCTCCTCGTACCCCATGCGTGCCATGAGGTCGGCGTGGAAGTTGCGGGCGGCGTGGCCCATGCCGCCGATGTAGAGGGCCAGCATCGTCTTCACCGGCCGCAGCCCCTCGGCGAGGTCGTCGCACAGGCGCGCCTGGGCCATCGGGGCGACCATGAAGCCCTCGGGGACGCCGTCGAGGGCGGCGGCGTAGAGGCCGGCGCGCGCGGGCGACCAGTACAGGGGCAGCCAGCCGTCGGCGATGCGGGTGGTCTGGGCGACGTTGCGGGGCCCCTCGGCGCCGAGCAGGACGGGCAGTCCTGGGCGCAGGGGGTGGGTGATGGACTTGAGCGGCTTGCCGAGTCCGGTGGCGCCGGGCCCGGTGTAGGGCAGCGGGTGGAAGCGCCCGTCGAGGACCACGGGGGCCTCCCGGCGCAGCACCTGCCGGACCACGTCCACGTACTCCCGGGTCGCCGTCAGCGGGCTCTGGGGGAACGGGCGTCCGTACCAGCCCTCGACGACCTGAGGGCCCGACAGGCCCAGTCCGAGCAGGACGCGGCCGCCGGAGAGGTGGTCGAGGGTCAGCGCGTGCATGGCCGTGGCGGTGGGCGAACGGGCCGCCATCTGGGCCACGGCGGTGCCGAGCCGGATGCGGCTGGTGTGCGCGGCGATCCAGGCCAGCGGGGTGAAGGCGTCCGAGCCCCAGGACTCGGAGGTCCACACGGAGTGGTAGCCGAGCCGTTCGGCCTGCCGGGCGAGCGCCAGGTCGCGCGGGCCGGGCCGGCGGCCCCAGTAGCCGAGGGCGAGACCGAGCCGCATGGAGCCTCCCTCATCGATCTGACGGTGCGTCAGTTCGGTGAGGGTAGGCCCGCCGGGCGCGGGACGACAAGACGGCGGCCCGCCGGGAAGAACCCGGCGGGCCGCCGCAGAGGAAGAGCGCGGACGCGTCAGCCGCGCTGGATCCCCGAGGTGTCCTGCAGGAGACCGCGGCGGCCGTCCTGCGTCTGCGCGACGAGCGCGGGGCCGCGCTGGTCGACCGCGAGGTACCAGGTGCCGGGCGCGAGCTCGGCGATCTGGCCGGCGGAGCCGTCCTCCGCGAACAGCGGACGGCTGACCGGCACCGCGAACCAGAACGGGGCGAAGTCGCCACCGGCGGCCGGCGCCGGCTGACCCGCGGCGGCGGGCTGCGGCGCGGGAGCGGCACCGCCCTGCTGGGGCTGGGCCTGCGCCGGGCCCGGCTGGCCGCCGTACGGCTGCGGGGCCTGCGCACCGTAGGGCGCGCCGGCACCCGGCTGCACGCCGCCCGGACCGGGGTAGCCGTAGCCCTGGTTGGGGGCCATGCCGTAGGGCTGCGCGGCGGCCGGCTGCGGGGCGCCCATCAGCGGGGCCTTGAGCGCCGGGGTGCGCGGCGTGAGCGCGGCGACGACGGCGAGCACCAGGTTCGCGATCAGCCCGAGGATCTGGCCGACGCCGGGGGAGATCTGGTCCACGTCCGGACCACCGAAGATCGTCCACAGCGAGGACCACGCGGCGAACACGGCGAGCGCCATGCCCCACTGGTCGAGGCCCAGCCCGATGACCTTGCGGCCCTCGGGCTGGAAACGGGCGACGACGACCAGAGCGGCGGCGATGATTCCGGCGAGGAAGATCGAGGGCAGAACGGGGAAGAGTTCAGGCTTCCAGCCGATCGGCTCCTTGGGGCAGTTGATCGCCGACCCGCAGTCGTACGAGCGGAAGCTGAGGAACGAGGCGATGAACAGCAACACCGCTGCTCCGATCACCACGCCGTCGCCTCGAGTGAGGGAGCGGATGTTCACCTAAAATCCTTTGTCAGTGCTTGTCGGGGCTGTCGGTATTCGTCGCTGTCGCCGGTACGCGAGATGCGGGGGCGCGGGGGTGGCGGCCACCCATCGTACGGGGAACCTATCTCCTGGACGGCCCGGGCGTCCCCTTCGTATCACCCTCGTGACACGGCCGTGGCCTGCCGGTACTTACCCGCCGTACTTACCCGCGCAAGAAGTCCCTGATGCCGTCCGCGATTCCCTGCGCCGCCTTCTCGCGCCATGCCGCGTCGGTGAGCTGGGCCGCGTCCTGCGCGTTGCGCATATTGCCGCATTCGATGAAAACCTTGGGAATCGTCGACAGATTGAGCCCGCCGAGATCACCGCGCGTGTCGAGTCCGGTGCCCTTGCCGATGTAATTCGACGGGGCACTGCCGGTGGTGCGGACGAAGTTCCCCGCGATACGCGCCCCCAGTTCCTTCGACGGCCCGACGATGGCCGAGGTGTCGGCCCGTCCGCCGCGCACGGATGCGGGCAGGATCACATGGAAGCCCCGGTCCCCGGCGCCGGCGCCGTCGGCGTGGAGGGAGACCGCGGCGTCGCCGTGCGCCGTGTTGCCGATCTCGGCCCGCTCGGTCACGCACGGCCCGTACGGCCGGTCCCCGTCGTGGGTCAGCACGACCTTGGCGCCCTGCGCCTGCAGGACCGAGCGCAGCCGGTGCGCCACGTCGAGGGTGAAGGCGGCCTCGGAGTAACCCGAGTTGGTCTCGGTGCCGGTGGTGTCGCACTCCTTGTGGCCCGTGCCGATGTCGACCTGACGGTTGATCTCGGCGGTGTGCTGGGCGTTGCGGGTGTTGTGGCCCGGGTCGACCACGACGACCTTGCCCTTGAGGGGCCCGTCGGCGGCGGGCGCGGCGGCCTCCCGCGGCGACGCGGCCTGCGTCGGCTCCGCCCGCTCGGATGCCGAGGGAGTCGCCGAGGCTATCCGCTCCGGCGACTGCGAGGGCTGGGGCCGGGGCGCGGGGCGCGCCGTGGGGGACGACGCGGCCGCGGGCTGCCGGTCGTCGGCGCCCCCGTCGCCGGAGCCGTCGGAACAGCCCGCCAGCCCGGCCGCCAGGAACAGCACTGCCGCCCCGGCGACGAGACGCGGGGTCATCTGGGAACCGCTGGCGTTGGACACGCGGGCGATGCTAGCGCTGCCGCTCAGATTCCGAGACCCGTACGCCGCAGTACGCGCAGCGACCGCGTCACAGAGACCTCGGTGAACGCACCCGACTCCAGGGCCCTGCGGTACACGCGGTACGGGGCCTGGCCGCCGTCGGCCGGATCGGGGAAGACATCGTGGATGACGAGCAGCCCTTCGGGCGCGACGTGCGGGGCCCAGCCCTCGTAATCGGCGCTCGCGTGCTCGTCGGTGTGCCCGCCGTCGATGAACACCAGGCCCACGGGCCGGCCCCACACCCGCGCCACCTGCGGCGAGCGCCCGACCACGGCGACGACGTGCTCCTCGAGCCCGGCCCGGTACAGCGTCCGCCGGAACGTCGGCAGCGTGTCCATCAGCCCCACCCCCGGCGCGTCGTCGACCAGGGACGCGTCGTGGTACTCCCACCCGGGCTGCTGCTCCTCGCTGCCGCGGTGGTGATCGACGGTCACCACCACGCCGCCCGCGGCGCGGGCCGCCCCGGCGAGCAGGATCGTCGAGCGCCCGCAGTAGGTCCCCACCTCCACCAGCGGCAGCCCCAGCCGCCCGGCCTCCTCGGCCGCCGCGTAGAGGGCGAGCCCCTCGTCCACGGGCATGAACCCCTTCGCCGTCTCGAAGGCGGCGAGTATCTCGGGCGTGGGAGCCATGGCTGTCCTGTCCTCCGGCTGCGTGGGGGGTGCGTACGCCGCCCATGCTGCCGCACCGCGCCCGAGGAGGCGGGGGCGGGGCCGCCGCTCCCCTACAGCCAGCCGTTCTGACGGGCCGCCCGCACCGCCTCCATGCGGTTGCGGGTCTGGGTCTTGCCTATGGCCGCCGAGAGGTAGTTGCGGACGGTCGCGGGGGAGAGATGGACCCTGGCGGCTATGTCGGCGACCGTGGCGCCGTCGACCGCGGCGCTGAGGACGTCGCGCTCGCGCTGGGTGAGGGGGTTGGGGCCGGCGCTCAGGGCGGCGGCGGCCAGGGCGGGGTCGATGACGCGTTCGCCGGCCAGCACGCGGCGGATGGCGGCCGCGAGGTCCTCCACGGGGCCGTCCTTGACCAGGAAGCCGGTCGCGCCCGCCTCCATGGCGCGCCGCAGATAGCCGGGGCGGCCGAAGGTGGTGAGGATCAGCACCTTGCAGCCGGGCAGGCGGGAGCGCAGGTCGGCGGCGGCGTCGAGGCCGCTGCGGCCGGGGAGTTCGATGTCCAGCAGGGCCACGTCGGGGCCCGTCGCCAGGGCCTGGGGGAGGATGTCGTCGCCGTTGCCGACCTGGGCGACGATCTCGATGTCCTCCTCCAGGCCGAGCAGCAGCGCGAGCGCGCCCCGCATCATCCCCTGGTCCTCCGCCAGCAGTACCTTGATCAGTTCGCTGCTCACGCGGCCCGCTCCTCCTCGTCGTTCTCGTCCACCGGAAGTTCCGCCACGAGACGGAAACCACGCCGCCCGTCGGGGCCGGACATCAGGGAGCCACCGGCCGCGGCCAGGCGCTCGGTCAGGCCCTTCAGGCCGTTGCCGCCGGTGCCGGCCGCCGCACCGCAGGGCCCGTCCGACCCTACGCCGCACCCGTCGTCACTGATCTCCAGATGGACCCGGTCCTGCGCCCCCCGCACCTCTATCGCGCACCGCTCCGCGCCGCTGTGCCGTACGACGTTGGTGACGCCCTCGCGCACCACCCACCCGAGCAGGGCGGCCGTCTGGGGCGGCAGCGGGGGACCGGACTGACGGATGTCGGCGGTGATGCCCGAGGCGTCGAGCAGGGAACGGGCGCGCTCGAGCTCGGTGGTCAGGCTGCCCTCGCGGTAGCCGGTCACCGCCTCGCGTATCTCGGTGAGGGCCTGGCGGCCCACGGCCTCGATGTCCGCGGCCTGGCCCAGCGCCGCGTCCAGATCGCGGGGCGCCAGGCGCCGTACGGCCTCCGCCTTGACCACGACCACGGACATGGTGTGGCCCAGCAGGTCGTGCAGGTCGCGGGAGAAGCGCAGGCGCTCGCGCTCGACGGCGGCGTGGGCCAGCTGCTCGCGCGTGGCCCGCAGCTCGGCGACGGTCTCGGAGAGGTTGAGGATGGCGGAGGCGACGAGCCCGGACAGCGAGGTGCCCCAGGCGATGGCCAGGACGTTCTGTGTGCCGCTCTGGACGGAGAGGATGACCCCGACGGTGGTGCCGAAGAAGCCCATCGCCACCGACAGCCAGCGGCCCCTGTCGCGCAGGACGACCCCCGCCGCCAGCGACAGCAGCGGGAAGCACAGCAGCCAGTCGCCGCCGTAGCCGATGGACATCGCGTAGGTGACCACGGTCAGCCCGCCCAGCGTGAACAGCGGGGTGCGGCTCTCGCGGCGCTGCTTGTCGAGACCGGTGACGACCGTGACGAAATAGAGGACGAGGAAGGCCAGCACCCCCGCGCCCGCGAGCCACGGCAGGGCCACCTTTCCCCGGCAGAGGTCGACCACGTCCCCGGTCAGGATGAAGATCCAGGGACAGAACGTCCGCCAGGTCGGCGACTTCAGCCGCCCGGTCCCCGCGAGGCCGGGCCTGCCGCGCCCGGAACTCTCCACGCTGTGTTTCATGCTTCGACCCTAAGGAACGCGACCGGCGCGGGGCAGTCGCGTATGTCCCCGGTTGCTCATGACATTTGTCTTTCCCCCGCCTGACATTTGTCTTCCCCCGCCCCGTGCCATCGGCTATACATGGGCGATTGGGTAGAACGCGTTCTAGTCGTCGTCAGACGGGAGTACGGACCTCCATGCCCATCGACCCCGCCAAGGCCACCACCGCCGCCCCCCGCGTCGCCCCCCTCGCCTGGGGCCCGAAGGACATCCTGCTCTACCACCTCGGCATCGGCGCCGGCATCCCCGCCACCGACCCCGACGAGCTCCGCTACACCCTGGAGAGCCGGCTCCACGTCCTGCCCTCCTTCGCGACCGTGGCCGGCGGCGGCATGGCCGGCTCCGGCCTGAGCACCCCCGGCATCGACGTCGACCTCTCGGCCGTCCTGCACGGCGGACAGACCGTCACCCTCCACCGCCCCCTGCCCGTACGCGCCACCGCCGCCACCCAGACCTCACGCGTCGCCGCCGTCCACGACAAGGGCAAGGCCGCGGTCATCGTGCTGCGCGCGGACGTCACGGACGACGACGGGCAGCCGCTGTGGACCAGCGTCAGCGACATCTTCGTCAAGGGCGAGGGCGGCTTCGGCGGCGAGCGCGGCCCCTCCGCCCGGTCGCCGCGGCCCGAAACCCCCGCCACGGCACCCGACCTGACGGTCGAGCGGCATGTCCGCGAGGACCAGGCCCTCCTCTACCGCCTCTCCGGCGACTGGAACCCCCTCCACGCCGACCCGGAGTTCGCCAAGCTCGCCGGCTTCGAGAAGCCGATCCTGCACGGCCTGTGCTCGTACGGCATCGTCCTCAAGGCCGTCGTCGACACCGCGCTCGACGGCGACGTCGCCCGCGTGCGCTCGTACACCACCCGCTTCGCCGGCGTCGTCTACCCCGGCGAGACCCTGCGCGTGCGCATGTGGCGCGACGCACCCGGCCCCGGCCGCATCCAGGTGAGCGTCACCGCCGTCGAGCGGGCGGACGCACCGGTCCTCACCGACACCGTCGTCGAGCACAGCTGACAGCACCCCTGACGCAGCCCGCTTCGCCCGCGAAGGGAGCACCCCCATGCGCGCCGCCGTACAGCTCGAGACAGGACAGGACAAGCTCGAGGTACTCGACGACGTCGAAGCCGTGGGCTTCGGCCCCGGCAAGGTCAGACTGCGGATCCGGGCCGCCGGGCTGTGCCACTCCGACCTCTCCGCGATGTCCGGCGTCCTGCCCCAGCCCGCGCCCTTCGTCCCCGGCCACGAGGGCGCCGGCGACGTCGTCGAGGTCGGCGACGGCGTCACGCACGTCAGGCCCGGCGACCGGGTCCTGCTGTGCTGGCTGCCCGCCTGCGGCGGCTGCGCCTCCTGCCGGCGCGGCCAGGGCCGGCTCTGCCTCGCCGGCTTCATGAACTCCGGCACCCCCAACTTCCGCCGCCACGGCACCGACGTCTTCGGCTTCGCCGGCACCGGCGCCTTCGCCGAGGAGGTCGTCGTCGGCGCCGGATGCGCCGTGCCGATCCCCGACGACGTGCCGTACGAGATAGCCGCCCTCATCGGCTGCGGCGTCACCACCGGCCTCGGCGCCGCCCTCGACACCGCCCGCGTCGCCGCCGGTTCCTCGGTCGCCGTCATCGGCTGCGGCGGCGTCGGGATCTCCGCCGTCCAGGGCGCACGGGTCTCGGGCGCCGCCCGGATCGTCGCCGTCGACCCCGTCGCCTCCCGCCGCGAGGCCGCCCTGCGCTTCGGCGCCACCGAGGCCGTCGCGCCCGAGGGCCTCGCGGACACCCGGGCGCGCATCACCGGCGGCGAGGGCTTCGACTACGTCTTCGAGGCCGTCGGCAAGTCCGCCACCGCCCGCAGCGCCTACGAGGCCACACGGCGCGGCGGCACCCTGTGCGTCGTCGGCGCCGGGGCCATGGACGACCACTTCCAGGTCAACATGTTCGAGCTGTTCTTCGACGAGAAGAAGATCCTGCCGTCGCTGTACGGCGGCGGCGACGTGCTGCGCGCCTACGAACGCGCCATAGCCCTCTGGCGGGCCGGCCGCGTCGACCTCGAAGGGCTGATCACCCACCGCGTCCCGCTCGCCCACATCAACGACGCCGTCGACCAGATGCGCACCGGCGAGGCGCTCCGCACCTGGATCACGATGTGACCGGCCGCGAGACGGAAGGGGCCTTGCCGCTCCACGGCCGGACCGCCGTCGTCACCGGCGCCGGACGCGGCCTCGGCCGCGCCGAGGCCCTCGCCCTCGCCCGCCTCGGCGCCGCCGTCGTCGTCAACGACTACGGCCGGCCGGGCCGCGACGGCTCCGGCGAGGCGTCCGCCGCCCCCGCCGAGGCCGTCGTCGAGGAGATCCGCGCGGCGGGCGGCCGCGCCACGGCCCACGTCGGCGACGTGGCCGACTTCGACCGGGCCCGGGAGCTGATCCGGCTGGCCCTGGACACCTACGGCTCCCTGGACGTCCTCGTCAACAACGCCGGCATCCTGCGCGACCGCATGGTCTTCTCCATGACCGAGGACGAGTGGGACACGGTCGTCCGGGTGCACCTCAAGGGCCACTTCAACACCATCCGCTTCGCGGCCGCGCACTGGCGGGAACAGTCGAAGGCGGCGGGCGGCGCGCCGGTCTACGGACGGATCGTCAACACCTCCTCCGAGGCGTTCCTGGCCGGCTCGGCCGGCCAGCCGAACTACGCCGCGGCCAAGGGCGGCATCATCGGGCTCACCACCTCCACGGCCGAGGCGCTGCGCAAGTACGGCGTCACGGTGAACGCGATCTGCCCGCGGGCGCGGACGCGGATGACGCAGGACGTCTTCGCGGGCACCGCGGCCCCCGCGGACGGCGGAACCGATCCGCTCGCACCCGAGCACGTGTCACCGCTGGTGGCCTATCTCGCGGCACCGGGCGCGGCGGGCGTCAGCGGGCAGGTGTTCGTGGTGCACGGGGGGATGGTCGCCGTCATGGAGCGCCCCCGGGTGGCGGCGAGGTTCGACGCGAAGGGCGAGGTCTTCGAAGTGGCGGAGCTGGAAGCTGCTCTGACGCCTTATTACGCGGCGCGGCCGTCGCACGAGGGCTTCGCGGCGCCGGAGGTACTGGGCCTGAGACGGGGGTGACCTCAAACGCCGGAGGGGCCGCGATCGCAGCCCCTCCGGCGTTTGCAGGGATCAGCCGGCGTCGGCGCGGCGGTGCTTGCCGGGGGCGGGGGCGCGGTTCTCGTCCGGGGACGCCGGACCGCGGTGCCTGCCGGTGCCGGCGGCCGGGGCCTGGGCGGACGCCTCGAGGGGGCGCGCCTCGGTCGTGTCGGTTCGGGCATCGGGCATGGGGAAAGTCACTCCGTCGGATGGGGATGCGTGCACTGCGCGTCGGGGCCACAGCAGTGGCGCACGGCGGCGCGGGCAACACCGGAAACCCGGATGTCAACACGCCTTCCACGCATGACCGTTCCACTCACCTCGGTTCACCCGGGTGCCCGGACGGTACGGCTGTGCGGCCCCCGCCCAAGTCTAACGGGACCTTGATCACCGAGCCACCCGCACTCGCAGGTGTGTCCGCCCGTTACGGCGTACGGGTCGTCACGATGTACGGGCGCAGGGCGCCTGCTGCAGCGGCACGGGCCGCGGCGCCGGCACCGTACGGTCCCCCTCGGCCTCGCCGGGATCCGCGTCCGTCTCCGCCTCCGCGCCGGCGTCCGTGTCCGTCGCCGTCCGCCCCTCGGCCCCGGCCACCAGGACGTCGCCGTCCTCCGACAGCCGCAGCCGCGCCAGCCCGCACGGCACGCCCGGCGTGACGAACGGCAGCTTCAGCTCCCCCTCCGCCGTCCACAGCCCCGCCCCCGCCAGCCAGCCCGCCGGGCCCTGGAACTGCTGCAGCTGCTTCTTCGCCGGCCGCCACACCCCGAGCCAGCTGCTCACCGGCCCCCGGTCGATGCGGAACGCCACCGAGCTGGCCTCCGGCGCCAGCCCCTGTCCGGGCTGCGCCGCGAACGGCGTCAGCGTCGCGTCCGGCAGCAGCAGGCACTCGGGGAAGCGCACCGGCCGGGCCGAGCCGAGCACGCCCCAGCCCACCCGGTCGATGCCCGGCGCGTCGGAGCGTACGACCAGCAGGCCGCTGTCCGGCTCGGCCAGCAGCAGCCGGTCGTTGCTCTTCTCCGTGATCTGCAGCAGCGGGCTGGTCTCGCCGCCCCGGCCCAGGTCCACGACCACGGCCTTCGTCAGCCCCTCCAGCTCCCGGTCCAGCGCCAGCAGCCGCCCCGAGCGGTCCAGCCAGGCCCCGCCCTCGCACCGGCCCGGCACCGTGGCCAGCAGCTCGGGTCCGCCGACGCAGCCGTAGACCCGCCAGAGCGTGGTCTGCTGCTCGCCGTGCACGAGGGCGAAGGCCGAGGAGCCGTCGGGCGCGGGCGGCAGCAGCGACAGCCGGGGGCACTCGATCGCGCCCAGCGGCAGCTCGCCGGTGCCCGGCCCGGTGGGGTAGAGCAGCGAGAGGGCGTAGCGCTCGGCGACGCGGCGCCGGATCAGCACCCGGCCGTCGGACAGCGGCAGCACCTCGCTGTCGGGCTCCTCCGGCTGGGTGCCGGGCAGGGACACGGCGTAGGGCTCGGGCCCGTCGAGGGTCCAGCGCTCCGGGAACCAGCCGTCCGTGCCGTGCCCGAGGGCCAGCCAGGCCGCGTACGAGCCGTCCACGGTGACGGTGAACGCCGGGCGCCGCGCGTCCACCGGCGGGCCACTCCGCAGGGTGGTTTGAGCGGCGCTCTGGGCGCTGTGGGGAGCACAGACCGTCATGAGAAACGTCACCTCCGGCACAGAACGTAGTTATCGCGGCTCCGTCTCCACCCCGCCACCCCCGGCGCTTCACGCGTAAGGGTGTTGCTTGTCCGGTTTGCCTGAGGGGCGGGGGGTGGGTGTGCTGCATCCGTTCCGGCTGATTAAGGTAAGGCGAGCCTAAGTGGCCATCCCCCCACTCATGCACCACCCCAGGAGTCCCCGATGTCCCTGCGCCGCCGCGGCACCGCCGCCGTCGCCCTGTCCATAGCCGCCGCGCTCGCGCTCACCGCCTGCGGATCGTCGGGCGACGGGGAGGACAAGGCAGGCAAGGACGGCGGCGCGGGCTCCAAGAGCGTCGCGCAGGGCGGCAAGGACTTCGGCAAGGCCGCCGAGGAGACGGCGAAGATGGGCACGGACGCCCAGCCGGGCCGGTTCCCGCGCACCGTCACCCACGCGCTCGGCAAGACCGAGATCAAGGAGATGCCCAAGCGCGTCGTCGTCCTCGACGTCGGCGAGCTCGACAACGTCGTCTCCCTCGGCATCAAGCCCGTCGGCTGGGCCCCCAGCGAGGGCAGCAAGGACATCCCCGAGTACCTGAAGAAGGACATCGGCGAGCCCAAGAGCGTCGGCACCATCAACAACCTCAACCTCGAGGCCATCAACGAGCTCAAGCCCGACCTGATCCTCGGCAGCAAGCTGCGCGCGGAGAAGAGCTACAAGGACCTCTCCAAGATCGCCCCGACCGTCTTCTCCGTCCGCCCCGGCTTCACGTGGAAGGAGAACTACCTCCTCAACGCGGCCGCCCTCGACAAGACGGCCGACGCCAAGAAGCAGCTCGCCGCCTACGAGGCCAAGGCGAAGAAGCTGGGCGAGGACCTCGGCGGGAAGAAGCCGACCATCAGCATGGTCCGCTACCTCCCGCAGTTCACCCGTCTGTACGCCCAGCAGTCCTTCATCGGCACCGTCCTGAAGGACGCCGGCCTGCCCCGGCCCAAGATCCAGCAGGCCGACAAGCTCGCGGTCGAGATCAGCCCCGAGAACATCGACAAGGCCGACGGCGACTGGATCTTCACCGGCGTCTACGGCGACGTCGAGAAGACCAAGCGGAACTCCGCCGAGGAGAACCCGCTGTGGAAGAACCTCGAGGCGGTCAAGAAGAGCCAGGCCAAGGACGTCCCCGACGAGACCTGGTACCTGGGCCTGGGCGTCACGGCCGCGAACAGCGTCCTCGACGACCTGCGCGGCTTCCTCGTGAAGTAGGCCGCCGCGCCGGATCCCACGGATCCGGCGAACAGCGAGAGCCGTACGGGCACGGGAGCCAGGTAGCCTTTCCCCGTGCCCGTACTGTCTGAAGTCATCGCCGCCCTCGACGCCCTGTGGCCCCCGGAGCGGGCCGAGCAGTGGGACGCCGTCGGTACGGTCTGCGGCGACCCCGACGCCACCGTCGGCCGGGTCCTGTTCGCCGTCGACCCCGTCCAGGAGGTCGTCGACGAGGCCGTACGGCTCGGCGCCGACCTGCTCGTCACCCACCATCCGCTGTACCTGCGCGGTACGACGACGGTCTCGGCCGCCACGTTCAAGGGCCGCGCCGTGCACACCCTGATCAAGCACGACATCGCCCTGCACGTCGCGCACACCAACGCCGACCGCGCCGACCCCGGCGTCTCCGACGCCCTCGCCGGCGCCCTCGACCTGCGCGTCACCGGCCCCCTCGTGCCGGACGCGAGCGACCCCGCCGGGCGCCGCGGCCTCGGCCGGATCTGCGAGCTCGACCCGCCGATGAGCCTTTCCGAGTTCGCCGAGCGCGCCGCCAAGCGCCTGCCCGCCACCGCGCAGGGCATCCGCGTCGCCGGCGACCCCGAGCGCACCGTCCGCACCGTCGCCGTCTGCGGCGGCTCCGGCGACTCCCTCTTCGATGAGGTACGGGCCGCCGGCGTCGACGCCTACGTCACCGCCGACCTGCGCCACCACCCCGCCTCCGAGGCCCAGCAGCACAGCCCGCTCGCCCTGGTGGACGCCGCGCACTGGGCCACCGAATGGCCCTGGACCGAGCAGGCCGCGGCCCAGCTCGACGAGATTTCCGACCGCCACGGCTGGGGCCTGCGCACCCATGTCTCCCGTACGGTCACCGACCCCTGGACCGCCCACGCGGCGTCGTCCGCCCATCACCACTAAGAGGAGCCCCCAAATAAACGCCGCGCCCGCCGACCAGATCCGCCTTCTCGACCTCCAGGCCCTGGACGTCCGCCTCACCCAGCTCTCGCACAAGCGCACGAGCCTGCCCGAGCACGCCGAGATCACCACCCTCGAGGGCGATCTCGCCCAGCACCGCGACCTCCTCGTCGCCGCGCAGACCGAGGAGAGCGACTGCGCCCGCGAGCAGAAGAAGGCCGAGACGGACGTCGACCAGGTCCGCCAGCGCGCCGCCCGCGACCAGCAGCGCCTGGACTCCGGCGCCGGCATGTCCCCCAAGGACCTGGAGAACCTCCAGCACGAGGTCGTCTCCCTCGCCAAGCGCCAGGGCGACCTGGAGGACGTCGTCCTCGAGGTCATGGAGCGCCGCGAGGCCGCCCAGGAGCGGGTCAAGGAGCTGACCGGCCGGGTCGAGTCCGTCCAGGCCAAGGTCAACGACGCCGTCGCCCGCCGGGACGCCGCCACCGAGGTCATCGACACCGAGGTCGCCACCGTCACCAAGGAGCGCGAGGTCGTCGCCGCCTCCATCCCCGCCGACCTCATCAAGCTGTACGACAAGCTCCGCGCCCAGTCCGGCGGCGTCGGCGCGGCCCGCCTCTACCAGCGCCGCTGCGAGGGCTGCCGCCTGGAGCTGAACATCACCGAGGTCAACGAGGTCCGCGCGGCCGCCGCCGACGCCATCGTCCGGTGCGAGAACTGCCGCCGCATCCTGGTCCGTACGCCCGAGTCCGGCCTGTAAGCACCATGGCGAATCGCTTCATCGTCGAGGCGGACGGCGGTTCCCGGGGCAACCCGGGCCCCGCCGGCTACGGCGCGGTGGTGCTCGACCCCGCCACCGGCGAGGCGCTGGCCGAGGCGGCGGAGTACATCGGCACGGCGACGAACAACGTCGCCGAGTACAAGGGCCTGATCGCCGGCCTGGAGGCCGCGAAGGCGCTCGACCCGGACGCCGAGATCCAGGTCCGCATGGACTCCAAGCTCGTGGTCGAGCAGATGTCCGGCCGCTGGAAGATCAAGCACCCGGACATGAAGCCGCTCGCCGCCCGGGCCCAGCGGATCTTCCCCGCGGGCCGGGTCGCGTACCAGTGGATCCCGCGCGAGAAGAACAAGCACGCGGACCGGCTGGCCAACGAGGCCATGGACGCGGGCCAGGCCGGCCGGACGTGGGAGCCGGGCCGCTCGTCGGCCGCACTCGAGGTCCCCGTCGCCGAGCCGCTGGCGGAGCCCAAGGCCGCTCCGGTCGGCTGGGGCGCCGCGGCCGACCTCGGCACGCCCACGACCTTCGTCCTGCTCCGGCACGGCGAGACCGCCCTGACGCCGCAGAAGCGCTTCTCCGGCAGCGGCGGTACGGACCCGGAGCTGTCGGCCGCCGGCCGTCGGCAGGCCGAGGCGGCAGCGGCCGCGCTGGCCGCCCGGGGCACCATCCAGGCCGTCGTCACCTCGCCGATGCGGCGCTGCCGGGAGACCGCCGACGCGATCGCGAGCCGGCTCGGGCTGGAGGTCCGCGTCGAGGAGGGCCTGCGCGAGGCCGACTTCGGCGCGTGGGAGGGACTGACCTTCGCCGAGGTCAAGGAGCGCTTCCCCGAGGACCTCGACGCCTGGCTCGCCTCGTCGAAGGCCGCCCCCACCGGCGGCGGCGAGAGCTTCGCGACGGTGGCCCGGCGGGTCGCCGTGGCGCGGGACAAGATGCTCGCCCGCTACGCGGGCCGCACGGTCCTGCTCGTGACGCATGTGACGCCGGTCAAGACCTTGGTGCGGCTGGCACTGGGCGCACCGCCGGAGTCGCTGTTCCGCATGGAGCTCTCGGCGGCCTCCCTGTCGGCGGTGGCCTACTACGCGGACGGCAACGCCTCGCTGCGGCTGCTCAACGACACCTCGCACCTGCGGTAGCCGGCACGGGTGAGCCCCGCGATCACGCGGGGCGCACCCGTGCCGCCCCCAGCCGCTTGCGTTCCCGGTCCTCGATGTCCTGCGGGCGGTCCCCGGTGGCCGCGACCCTCGGACAGGTGGGGCACTCCCACAGGTCCGGCGTGCCGAGGGCCGGCGGCGTCATGGGCACCGCGCAGTGCGGGCACTCCACGGTGACCGGCTCCACGTGACCGCACGTCCCGCAGACCCACAGCGGGCCCTCGCAGTCGTGCTGGCGCCACGCGGTCCGCTGACACCGGGAGCAGCCACTGGTCACGATCCCGGCCCGGGGGCTTATGACGGGCGGTTCCGGGGTCGTGTCCGCGTACTCGATGAGCTGCGCCCTGAGGCGGTCATCGTTCGTATTGGCCATCCGGAGCAGATGTGCGACTCGCGAGCGTGCTTCGTCAACGAAATCGTTCATGGCGGCTGCAGGTTATCGCCCCGCCGGTCACCCGCGTTCACATGTGGTCAATGAGCCGCCCGTTGGTGTCGCCCCATGGCGGCGGCCATGGCGGCCGCGGTATGCAGATCCTTCTCCCCGACCGCTCTGGCCCGGCGCCTCTTGATGTCCGCGCACTCCGGGCACCGGCCCGTGAGCGTCCGCCGCAACCCGTCGATGATCTGCAGCGCCACGTCGACGCGCAGCGGCGGGAACTCCACGTATCCGTTGCCGCTCATGGGTTCCGCGGCGGTGATGTCCAGTGCCCAGCCGTGGTCGCGGCACACCGCCCGTAGATCGGCCGCCGTCTGGGCGGAGATGCGGCGCAGGTCGGCGTCGGAGGGCGAGAGGGGAGGGGTGGGGGTGGTGGGGTAGGGGATGGGCGCCATCGGTTTCCTCGTGCTTGACGTTGAAACACCCCATGTGGGTGACCAACTACCGGTTGTCGCTCCAGAGTTCCGCGCGGCGACCTAGGCTCACAACGTTTTGCACGTGCCATGGGCAAGCTGTCACAGGGGGAAGTGTGAAGCGACGCAACGGCGCCAATGGAGCGACGACGGCCGCGGTGTTCGGCGAGGTGCTGCGGCACCACCGGGAGGTCGCGGGGCTGACGCAGGAGGAACTGGCGGGGAAGATTCCGTGCGATCGGTCGCTGGTGGCGCGGGTGGAGTCCGGTACGCGGGTGCCCCAGCGCCACCTCGTCGTGGCCTGCGACCGATCGCTCGGTACGGGGGAGATGTTCCTCGGCCTGTGGGAGAAGATCGACTGGTACCCCTGCACTTCTCATCCCGACTGGTTCAAGCGGCGGGTGGAGATGGAGGCGAAGGCGGTGGTCCTTCGTGAGTACGAGGCAGACGTGGTTCCCGGGCTGTTGCAGACAGAGGAATATGCGCGAGCGCTGCTCTCGCAGATCTTCTCGGGCCGCGAACTGGACGAGCGGGTGGCGGCCCGAATGAGCCGGCAACAGTGTTTTCTGAAGGCCGACGGCCCGCTTCTGATCCTGGTCCTGGACGAGAGTGCCATCCGCAACGTCGTGGGGAACAGGGCGGTGATGCGCGACCAGTGCGAGCAACTGCTGCTCGCGGGCGAGCGGCCGAACATGCGGGTTCAAGTCGCGCCGTTCGACGTACCGCTGATCAAGCCGAAGGGCCCGATGTCGCTGATCAGCCTGCCTGGCGGGGAGGACTGGGTGTACTCGGAATCCTTGGAAACGGGCCACTTCATCAATGATCCGGCGATTATCGCGCGCTACACCAGGCTCTATGATGTGCTCAGGGCTGACTGCCCATCAAGCTCTGAATCCGCCGCCTTGATCAGCGATGCGATGGAAGGGTATGCGCGCGATGACGACATGGCGCAAGAGCAGTTACAGCGGGCACGATGCCGGGAACTGCATAGAAATAGCCCCCCATATCCCCGGCTTCGTCCCCGTAAGGGACAGTAAGCGCCCCCACGGCCCCGCCCTGGTCTTCTCCGCCCCCGCGTGGAACGCATTCGTCGCGGCGACGAGGTCTACAGCGACCGTACGAACCGGATCAGCGCATCCGTGACCTCCTCGGGCCGCTCCTGCTGGGCCCAGTGCCCGGCACCCTTCAGCAGGACCGCAGGTCGCAGGCGCGGAACGGACGCCGTGGGTCCGGCGAGCATGGCCTGGGCCTCGGGGGCGTGGAAGGCGCCGTCGCGGTCGCCGACGACGTACAGCGCCGGCACCTGGATGGGGGCGTCACGCCACCGCGCGGTCAGCTCCCAGTTGCGGTCGAAGTTGCGGTACCAGTTCAGGCCGCCGGTGAACCCTGAGCGCCGGTACTCCGCGACGTAGGTGTCGATGTCGCGCTCCGTCAGCCAGGCGGGCAGGCGGTCCGGCTGGGTGAGGGAGTCGACGATCCTGCCGCTGGCGGGGATGGTGGCGTTCCAGCCCGGCCCGTCGCCGGAGCCGGTGTAGAGGATTCCGCGCAGGAAGCCGCGCGGGTCGCGGGCGAAGTCGGCGTCGGAGAGGCCCGGCTGCTGGAAGTAGACGATGTAGAAGTGGTCCCCGTTCGCGGCCCGCAGGGACTCGACGGGGGTCGACGACCCCTTCGGTTCCGCCCAGCGGTGCGGAACGCTGAGCCCTGCCACGCCTCTCACCCGGCGCGGGCGCATCAGCGCGGTGTGCCAGGCGACGATGGCTCCCCAGTCGTGGCCCACGACCGTGGCGTGCTGCTCGCCCAGCGCGTCGATGAGGCCGGTGACGTCGTCGACCAGGTGGGCGATGTCGTAGTCCTCGACCCGGTCCGGGCGGCTCGTACTGCCGTAGCCGCGCTGGTCGGGTGCCACGACGCGGTAGCCGGCGGCGGCGAGGGCGGGGATCTGGTGGCGCCAGGAGTACCAGGACTCGGGCCAACCGTGCAGCAGCAGGACCAGCGGCCCCGAGCCGGCCTCGGCGATGTGCATGCGCAGGCCGTTGACGCGGATGTGGCGGTGCCGGATTTGGGGTGCGGGTGCGGCGTGGGCGGGGGAGAGCAGGGTGGAGGAGGCGAGCAGCGCGGCCAGTCCCGCGCCGCCCGCGCCACGGAGTAAGCCGCGGCGGGACAAGCTGTCTGAACTCATCGGAGAACTCCCCTTCGTGATGGTGCGTTGGAAAACTACACACCGTTCAGTTTTGCCACGCCGCACAGTAGCGCAACCCTGTAGAGTGTCAACCCATGGGAGCCCCGACGCAGACCCGCCGAGAACGCCTACGGGCGGAAACCACCGCGGAAATCAAGGCGGTTGCGCTCGCGCTCATGGCCGAGGGCGGTCCGGGGGCGATCTCGTTGCGCGCCATCGCCCGTGAGATGGGCATGACCGCGGGCGCGATCTACGGGTACTTCCCGACCCGGGACGACCTGGTCACCGCGCTGATCGACGACGTCTACACCTCGCTCGTCGACACGGTGGAGACCGCGCGCGACGCGCTGCCGACCGGGGACGTGGCGGGGCGGATCATGGCCTGGGGGCAGGCGTTCCGGGACTGGTCACTGGCCAACCCCGAAGGCTTCCGGCTGATTTACGGCGACCCGGTGCCGGGCTACCAGCCGCCCGGGGACGGACCGGCGGCCGGCCCGGAACACCGGGCGTGTGCGGGGCTCAGCGGGCTCGTCGCGGCGGCGTGGCCGCACGCGGAGGCGCTGCACGGCGGGGCGGGGTACGAGTGGTCGGACTTCGACCCCAAGCTCGCGGGATCGGTGCGTGAGGCGTTCCCGGGCCTTCCGCCGGACGCGGTCGCGCTGGCGCTGCGGGTGTGGGGCCGCATGCACGGGCTGGTGTCGCTGGACGTCTACGGCCGCTTGCGGTGGCAGGCGCGCGACGCGGAGCGGCTCTACCGCGAGGAGATGCGCGACCTGATCCGCTCTTTGGGGCTGTGAGTTCGCCCCGCCCCCACGGTCAGTAGAAGCCCAGCATGCCGGGTGAGTCGATGTCCACGGTGACCACACCGGGCGGGTACGCGTCTTCGTCGCCGGTCAGCAGGAGCGACATGCCGGTGAACTCAGGGCGCGGTAGCGCGCAGTACAGGGCGTGGCACGTGTCCGGTGCGCCGTAGCCGTCGCGAATCATCTTGCCGACGCTGACGGAGGCGACCATGTCGAGGCTGTCGACGACGACGGAAGCGAGGGCGAGTACGCGACGGGACACGTCAGCATCGTTCGCCTCGGCCTGCATGAGGCACAGGGAGGGGACGCTGAGGCGGTCGCCGGGGGTGCGCGCCATGTTGCCTGCGAGGAGGCTCAGCGTCTTGTGGCCCTGCGCGAGGGCTGTGACGGCGCTGGTGTCGAGGATGATCACGCGGCGCTGTCCCGGGCCGCCCTGGCCTTGTCCGCGGCGATCTTGTAGATGTTGCCGAGAATGTCGGGAGCTCGGTCGAACTCCTCGTCGCTGATATCGAGGCCGATGACCTGTCGCACGACCTCCCGGTCGGCGGCCAGCTGCTCTGCGCGCTGCGCGGCGGTCGGCTGTTCGGCGGCGAGGGCCTCGACCAGCTGGCCAATGCTCATGCCGCGTTCTTTCGCGAGTTCGGCCAGGTGGTCGCGGGTCTCCCGCGGTACCTGAATCGTCGTGGAGGCCATAGCGCCACTATAGGGTCCCCGTGGCCACCGGCGCAGCCCGTTCAGTCCCTGAGCCCGGCAGCCCGGCGGGCCAGGCGTTCCACCCGCCCCCAGTCGCGGCACCGCACCGCGTCGTCCGGCACCATCCACGTACCGCCCACGCATCCGACGTTCGGCAGCGAAAGGTAGGCGCGGGCCGACTCCGGGCCGATGCCGCCCGTCGGGCAGAAGCGGGCGGCCGGCAGGGGGCCGGCGAGGGCTCGTAGGTACGGGGCGCCGCCCGCGGCCTCGGCGGGGAAGAACTTCATCTCGCGCACCCCGCGCTCCAGCAGGCCCAGCACCTCCGATGCCGTGGAGACGCCCGGCAGGTAGGGCACTCCCGTGGCGCGCGCCGCGTCGAGCAGGGGTTCCGTGCAGCCGGGGCTGACCAGGAAGCGGGCCCCGGCCGTGACGGCGGCCTCCGCCTGTGCGGGGCGCAGAACCGTACCGGCGCCGACGACCGCCTCCGGCACGGCGTCCGCGACCGCCCGTAACGCGGTGAGCGCCGTGGGCGTCCGCAAGGTGATCTCGATCGCGGGGAGGCCGCCCGCGACGAGGGCCCGGGCGAGCGGGACGGCGTCGTCGGGGTCCGCGGCGTCGGGCAGGACGACGACGGGGATGACGGGCGCGAGATCCAGGAGACCGGGCACGCCGGTCATCCTGCCGACGCGCCGCGGTCACCGCAATGGGCGTTGCGCCCCGCGCAATCGCGCTAGAGCTCGGTCACCACGACGTCGAGCGCCCAGGGCTTGCCGCCCTTGGCCGGGGCGTCGCCCTCCACCGCGTACCCCAGCTCGCGCAGGGCCTCCGCCAGCTCGCGCGGGGAGGCGGGCTCGTGGCCGGCGGTGAGCAGGTCGCGGACGAGGCGCCCCTTGGTGGCCTTGTTGAAGTGGCTGACGACGGACCGCTTCTCGACGCCGCCCACGACCTTGGACTGCAGGACGCGGACCGTGGCGGTCCGCTCGGCCAGCTCGCCCTTCGGCTTCCAGGCGGTGGCGTACGCGGCCGAGCGCAGGTCCAGGACCAGCCCGTCGCCGGCGGCCTCGGGAAGGACATCGGCCATGGGGTCGCGCCAGTAGGCGCCGAGCGCGCCCAGGCCGGGCAGCTTGACGCCCATCGAGCAGCGGTAGGAGGGGATGGCGTCGCCGATGCGCACCGCGCCCCACAGGCCGGAGAAGACCAGCAGCGAGCGGTCGGCCGCCCGCCGGGCGGTCCCGCTCAGGGTGGCGATGCCCAGGGCGTCGTACAGGACGCCGGTGTAGATCTCGCCGGCCGGGCGGGTCGGCGCCGTGCGCAGCTCGGCGTTCTTCGCGATCTCGCCCCGCAGGCCGGGGCTCAGGCCCAGGACCTCGGCGGCCTTGTCCTCGTCGCCGCGGCTCAGCTCCACCAGCTCCGCCAGCACGGCCTGCCGGGCCCCGCTCAGCCCCGGCAGGGACAGCGCCCCGGCCGCCAGCGGCTTTCCGGCGCCACCGGTGGCCTTCCCCTCGGACGGCGGCAACAGCACGAGCACGGTTCGGTCTCCTTATGGCGTGGACAACTCCTGCACCCTAACGCCGTCCGCCGCGCTCGCCGTGCCGCGAGCCGGTGGCGCCCCTAGGCTCGGGGCATGCCCCGCCGCCCGATCCATGTGACGGACACGGAGCGCACCCCGCTTCTGGCGGCGCTGCGTGCGCTGCGCGAGCGGACGCATGTGCCGGAGCGGTTCCCGGAGCGCGTGCTCCAGGAGGCCGAAGAGGCTGTGCGGCGGCCGCGCATGCCCGCGTACGACGCGAGGGACGTGCCGTTCTTCACGATCGACCCGCCGGGGTCGAAGGATCTCGACCAGGCGATGTTCCTGGCCCGGCGGCGGGGCGGCTACCGCGTGCACTACGCGATCGCGGACGTGGGCGCCTTCGTCCTGCCCGGCGGTGCGCTGGACGAGGAGGCGCACAGCCGGGTGATGACCCTGTACTACCCGGACGTCCGCATTCCGCTGTATCCCGAGAGCCTGGGCGAGGGCGCCGCGAGCCTGCTGCCGGACTACGACCGGCCCGCCGTGCTGTGGCGGCTGGACCTGGACACGGACGGGCAGGTGGTGGCGACGGACGTGCGGCGCGCGGTCGTACGGAGCCGGGCGCGGCTGGAGTACGCCGGGGTGCAGCGGGTCATCGACGCGGGGACGGCCGAGGAGCCGCTGTCGCTGCTGCGGGAGATAGGCATGCGGCGGGAGGAACTGGAGCGGACGCGCGGGGGCATCTCCCTGAACGTGCCGGAGCAGGAGGTGGTGCGGCGGGGGGACGGCCACTACGCGCTGGCGTACCGGGTGCCGCTGCCGGCGGACGGCTGGAACGCGCAGATCTCGCTGATGACGGGGATGGCCGCGGCGCGGCTGATGCTCGGCGCGGGCACGGGCGTCCTGCGCACGCTGCCGGCCGCGCCCGAGGGCGCGGTGGAGAGGCTGCGGCGGGTGGCGAAGGCGCTGGGCGTGGCGTGGCCGGCGGAGATGCCGTACGCGGTGGTCGTGCGGGCCCTCGACCCGAAGAACCCGCAGCACGCCGCGTTCCTGCAGGAGTGCACGACCTTGCTGCGCGGCGCCGGCTACGCCGCCTTCGACCGCGACCGCCCCACCACCCTCCCCGCCCCCGCCGACCCCGGCCACGCCGCGCTCGCCGCCCCGTACGCCCACTGCACCGCCCCGCTGCGGCGCCTCGTCGACCGCTACACCAGCGAGCTGTGCGTCGCGGCGGAGGCGGGGCTCGCCGCCCCCGAGTGGGTACGGGCGGCGCTCGACGAGCTGCCCGGCGAGATGGAGCGCGGCGCCCGGCGGGCCGGCGAGGCGGAGCGGGAGTGCGTGGACCTGGTGGAGGCGGCGCTGATGCGCGACCGGATCGGGCAGGTCTTCGACGCGTACGTGGTCGACGTCCTGGAGTCCCGGCCGACGGCGGGCACGGTGCACCTGTACGACCCGGCGGTCGTCGGCCACGTCGAGGGCGACGGAGACGGGCCGCCGCTGCCGCTGGGCAAGCGCATGCGGGTGCGGGCGATCCAGGCGAATCCGGGGCGCGAGAAGGTGTGGTTCGCCCCCGCGTGAGCGGCCGGTAACATGGTCGTCACGGCGGACGAGCCGGCCGGGCGGCCGCGTGGGATCCTCACGGATCCCCCGAGGAACGTCCGGGCTCCATACGGCAGGGTGGTGGGTAACGCCCACCCGGGGTGACCCGCGGGACAGTGCCACAGAAAACAGACCGCCGGGGATCTTCGGATTCCCGGTAAGGGTGAAACGGTGGTGTAAGAGACCACCAGCGTCCGGGGTGACCCGGACGGCTAGGTAAACCCCACCCGGAGCAAGGTCAAGAGGGGCAGCCGCTTCACGGCGGCGGCCCTGCGCGGACGACCGAGGGCTGCCCGCCCGAGTCCGCGGGTAGACCGCACGAGCCTGTCGGCAACGGCAGGCCTAGATGGATGGCCGCCTCCCCGGGCCCCGCAAGGAACCCGGGAGACAGAACCCGGCGTACAGGCCGACTCGTCCGCCTCCAACCCCCTCTGACCTGCGAAAACAGGCTCGGTGGGGGCTTTCTTTTGGGCCCTGGGGAGATTCTGGGGGGAATGCGTGGCAGTGGCGGCCGCCATCGCCGTGGCCGGGCCTCGCGGGCCGAAAAACGGCTGGTGGCCTTCGGCCGGGGCCGGGAGCCTGTTCTGCGCCGTGTGATCAGTGCGGCTTCGAACGGGAGGAAGCTCATGGAGAACGCTGTGCGGGGCCTTCGGGCGGGTCGTCGGAGATCCGTCGTCGCCGGATGTCTGGCCCTGGCGGCCTTGTCCGCCCCGGCCGGGGCGGCGCGGGCGGCGGCACCGGCGGATCCCGTCGAGCCCGGGGTGCCCACCTATCTGGTCGCCACCGCCTTCGACCGCGGGCTCACGTCCGGAGCCAAGGGGGAGTACGGGGACCAGGCGCGGTTCACGGACCGGGCCGGGCAGTACGGGCAGGCCCTGACCTTCGAGAAGAAGACGGGCAGCGGGCCGTACGACAACGGCTATGTCATCAGGACGAACCGCCCGGGCAACGAGAACACCCTGTGCCACTACTACGGCCGCGCCGTCCTGACCACGGACGAGAACTGCCGGCGCAACCCCTGGGTCGTCGAGGCCAAGGGCGATGCGTTCCTGCTCAAGACGCGGTGGGACGGGGAGTACCTGTACCTGGCCGCGTCTGCGTCCATCGACGGCGACAGGCAGCTGTACGCGAAGTCCCGGTACGTCGACGACGGTCGCCGGTTCGCCGAGTTCAAGGCGGTCAGGGCCCGGTAGGGCCGCCGCCTTGTTCCGACGGCCTCTTGCGGGCCGTGACCGTCTGGGCCATGCCCGGCAGGAAGTCCGTGAACAGTTCGTGCACTTCGAGGACGAGCGGGCGCAGCACCCGGAAGCGGGCCAGGGAAACGCCGCGGGTGGTCAGGCGGGCGCCGCGGTCGGCCAGGCGGCGGCTGCGTTCGCGGTCGGGGGAGCGGTCGAAGACCCAGTACAGGACGAGGCCCATCTGGGACAGCCACAGCAGCTCCGGCAGTACGTCCGCGAGCTCGGCCGGCACCTTGGCCCGGGAGCCCGCCAGTACCTCGCGGTGGACGGCGATGGCCGCCTCGCGTGCGTGCTCGGACTCGGGGGAGAAGGGGCTGAGGGGGCTCTCCGGGTCGGCGGCGTTCTTGAAGAACTGTGCGGCGAACTCGTGGTACGGCGCGGCGATGTCCAGCCATGCCTGCAGCACCCCGGAGAGCCTCGCCTCCAGGTCGGTCTCCCGGTCCAGCACTTCACGGACCGCCGCCTGGTGCTCGGCGGCGATCCGGTCGTAGAAGCCCTGGATCAGGTGTTCCTTGCCGGCGAAGTAGTAGTACGCGTTGCCGACGGAGACCCCGGCCTCCTTGGCGATGACCCGCATCGTGGTCTTGTCGTAGCCACGCTCCTGGAAGAGCCTCATCGCGGTCTCCAGGATGAGGGTGCGCGTCTGCTCGCTCTTGGCCGGTCGGGGCTCGTTCTCTGCTGGCACGGTCAGAGCCTAATCGGGCACGGCGCAGCCGCTGTCGCAGGACGCCGGGCGTCGCTGCCACCGCGCCCCGCGGTACTTGGCCGCGGCCAGCACCGCGCCGCGCGCGAACCGCTGCCCGGAAGGGGTGCTGAACTTGTGCGCGAGCGGCCGGTAGTCGGCGAGCGCCCACAGGCAGACGATCCAGGCGCCGGCACCCCGGTACACCTGGCCGCCGTCGCCGACCACGGTGATCTCCTCGAGGGTGGCGCCGCGGTCGAGTCGCGGAAAGCGGTGCCGGGCCTCGGGCGACCCGGCCGGCACCAGGTCGAGCGGCACGAGGCGACGCTGGCGCACGAGCCAGTCGCGCAGGAAGACGCAGAGCCCGCACTGCGCGTCGTACAGGACGGTCAGCCGGCGGACCGGGACGCCCTGCGCGTCCCGGCCGGCGGTGGCGACGGTGGCCACGGGGCTCACTTCCCGGCCGGTGCGGCCCAGGTGTAGCCCTGCGGTGCGACCGGCGGGGTCTGCTCGCGCTCCATCATTCCGCGCCGGCGGAACTTGTTGAGGGCGTAGACGTTGCCGAGGTGCATCACGCCGAGCACGAGCAGGACGACGCCGAGCTTTCGCGACAGCGCCTCGAACACCCCGCGGGCGTCGGCGATCGTGGCGTCGTCCTGCAGGTAGAGCGCGATGAATCCCAGGTTGACCAGGTAGAAGCCGACCACCAGCAGGTGGTTGACGGCGTCCGCGAGCTTCTCGTTCCCGTGCAGTACGTCGGCGAGGAAGACCCGCCCGTTGCGGCTGAGCGTGCGCGCGACCCAGACCGTGAGTCCCAGACTGACCAGCAGGTAGATGACGTACGCGACGACTGTGAGGTCCACGTTCCGACCCTTTCTTGAACGTGTTCAAAACCCTGTTGGTCGTGACTGTAGACCTGTTTTTGAACGCGTTCAACCCGGCGGAGACGAAAGGCTCGCGCTCCCCGCCGCGCATCGTGTGGCCCGGCTGGCTACGGTGGATGGAGGGGCGCAACCACGGGGGAACGAGAGTGGGATCGTGCGCCGGAAGGGGGCAGGACGATGTCCTTGCTCATGTGTGTGCTCGCCGCCTCGATGGCCGTCGCGTCGCCCGCGGGCGGCATGGCGTGTCCGGGGGTGGTGGTGAACGCGGAGTTCAAGTCGGCCGCGGCCGGGGAGGATACGAAGCCCGCGGTGACGTTCGATACGAAGGTGATTCCGGTGGGCAGTCACGTCTCCGTGGTGGAGCGCACCGGCCAAGGCGGCACGCAGGTCGAGCTGCGCGTGCAAGGGGTGGAGGCGAACCGGACGTTCGGCGCCCATGTGCACACCCAGGCGTGCGGCACCGTGCCCGACGCCTCGGGGCCGCACTATCAGAACCTCAAGGACCCCAAGCAGCCTTCCACGGACCCGACGTACGCCAACGCCCGTAACGAGGTGTGGCTGGACCTGACCACAGACAAGGACGGCGACGGCGGTGCGGAGTCGACGGTGAAGTGGAACTTCCGCGCGGGTGAGGCCCGTTCGGTGGTCATCCACGAGCACGCCACCGAGACCGCACCCGGGCACGCCGGCATGGCGGGCGCCCGACTGGCCTGTGTCGACGTGCCGTTCAAGTAGCGGGGCGGTGGCGCCCCTGCCTCAGGGCCTCAGGGGCGCTTCTCGAACGGGCTCGGGACGGGGAAGTAGCCCTCCAGGAAGGGGGCGATGAGCGCGTTGGTGCGCTCCATGTCCTCGGCCGTCGAGACCGTGTCGTTGATGCAGAAGACGTCCATGTCCCGGTTCGCCAGCAGGCGGTTGAGCCTGCGCGAGGTGTTCGGGTGCGCCAGGTCCATGTAGACGTAGCGCATCTCGGACGGTATGGCGCGGGCCTGGTGGTACGCGTAGTAGTGGTGCAGCGAGGAGGCCACCGAGAGGTCCTCGGGGCTGCGGAAGCGGGCGCGCGAGGTGGCCTTGTGGGCGTCGGCGTACCGCTCCTCGATCTCCGTCAGCACACTGCGGCTCAGGGCGTGCGGCACGTGCCGCATCTTCTGCGTGAAGGTGGTGGAGAAGCCCTCCTCCACCAGCGCCCGGTTGTTCTTCGCGGCCGCCGCCACCGGCGGGTCGGCGGGGTCGTGGGCGCCCAGCGGTATCAGCGCGGGGGAGGGGAAGAACTTCGTCAGCCCGTTGGAGAGGAAGAAGGTGTGCGGCGTCAGCGGGCTGCCGAGGAAGACATCGTCGTTGAAGTAGAGGAAGTGCTCCGACAGTCCCTCGATGTGGTGCAGCTGGCTCTCGATGGCGTGCGAGTTGAACGTCGGCAGCGCGCTCGGGTCGGAGAAGATCTGCTTGTGGCTGACCACGCGGATGCCGGGGGCCGAGGTGTCCAGCCACTCGGGCGTCTGGTCGTCGGTGACCAGGTAGACCGTGCGCACCCAGGGCGCGAACTGGTGCAGCGAGCGCAGCGAGTACTTCAGCTCGTCGCGGCTGAGGTAGCGGGCGTCGTTCGCCGCCTCCTCGTGACGGGTCTCCGCGCCGCCCGCGTCGCGCTGGGCCTGGGCGCGGCGCTGCGCCCAGACGGGGTCGCTGCCGTCGACCCAGGTGTAGACCACGTCGATGGGGAAGGTGATGTCCTGCGGCAGCCGGAGGGTGAGCTCCGGGCGGGTGCGGACCGTGCGACGGGCCGGGCCGTCGGATTCGCGCGCCGCGTCCGCCGCGTCCGCCGTGTGCCCCAGCGGGCCCGTGAACAGCTCCATGGGCGCCTCGACGTCCGGCGCGAAGGCCGGCACCTCCTCGACGACGCCGTTGCGGCGCGGGGCGACGAGCACGGGGCCCCCGGGGCCCTCCTCGCGGGTCCAGAACTGGATGTCGCAGCCGTGCTCCTGGCCCAGGACCAGGGCGCCGTCGGCGGTGGTGCGGAACCACGTGACGCGGGTGACGTCGCTCTTCTCGACCTGGCGCCAGGTGTTCGCGACGAAGCCGGGCAGCGCCTGACCGGGGACGTTGTCCCGGTTCACGGGCGCCACATAGCCGGGTATGTGACCGCACAGGCGGGCGAGCTGCTGCAGGACCCGGCGGCGGTCGGCGGCGGCCACGGCGACGGCGGGAGTGGTGCCGGCGGTCGCGGTGCGCACGCAGAAGTGGGCGATGCCGGCGTCCTCGAGCGTGGAGCAGACCAGGGCGAGCGTGTCGGCACGGGTGCCGTGCGGGGTGAGGGCGGGGTCGACCAGGGCGATGTGCGCCTTGCCGTCCACGAGGACCACGCGCGGCAGGGCGTCGTCGAGGTGGCCCGCGTAGCGGCGCTTGAGCCGCCTGCCGCGGATCTTCTGGCGGCGCTGCTGGAGGTCGAGGGAGTTCGCCATGTGCTGCATGAGGGCGCCGCGGGTCTCCACGGACACGCGCTGGGCGATCGCCCGGCGGGCGCTCGCCGGCAGGACCCGGCGGTAGGCCTTGACCAGCCCGGACTTCTCGGGGTTGGCGCGCGGGGCAGGGGTGCGTGCGGCGGGTACGGCGGCCGGGGCGTCCGCGTTGCCTGCGGCGGCAGGAATGTGCACGCCGTGGGCGGCTGGGGTCGACGGCTCCCGTGACATGATCGATTCAACCCCTTGGTCGTCCTGGATGGGTGTCCATCCGCTCTCCCGGTGTAACTCCTACCCGGAACGCTCAGAACAGCACGTCACCAGCCCGACAGTGAAACCCGGCAGCGCCGGAAAACAGAGAGTTAAGTAACTACCAGAGATATTTATGCGGAAGCAATCTCTCGCATGCCCGCAAAGCGGGACAGGCCGAAAGCCGGTCGGCGCCCGCGTCACCGCTGGCCCCAAGGGACGGGCCGTTCCTCTCCAGTGTCCGCCCGGATCAGCGATTTCCGGCCGCCTGTGAAGAAATTCACCTGTCCGTAACCCGCCTGTAGAGGTCGAATGCCGCAGCGGTACGGTGCCGGTCTGCCGCACGCGCACCCGAGATCCGTTTACCCTGTTTGGGTGTACTTCCAGATCATGACTCCCGGGGACCGGCGAAGCCCGCACGACGATTCCGGCCGTGTGCCGGCGGCGGGCGGCCGAGGGGTGCGCCGGTGACCGCGCCCCGTCACGCCCTGCGCGTGATCAAAAAGTCCGCACGCATCGCACTGCGCCGCAGCCCCGTCATGAAGGTGGGCGCGACGGTACGCCGCCGTGCCGTCTCCGGCCTCGCCAGCGGCCGCACCACCTTCGTCGACTCCGTCCTCATGCCCGCCTCCCAGGGCACCGCGGCCCGCGTCCAGTACGCCGCCGTCCTCGACGGCCACACGCTGAACCTCCACGCCGCCCTGCCCGCGGGCACCGAGGCCGCCGAGGAGCCGGGCGCCCGCGCCCACCTGCTCCTCGTCAACGGCGACACGCGCCTGCGGACCGAGGCCCGCATCGAGCGCGACGCCGCCGGCCGCGCCTCCGTCGCCGCGACCGTCCTGCTCGGCGAGGAGATCGGCGGCCTGCCCGTCACCGCCGGCCGCTGGACCCTCGCCCTGGAGCTGCGCGACGAGCACCCCGCGCCCGTACGGCTGCGCCTGCTCGGCGACGGCCCGCCCGACTACTCCGGCCCCACCCGCCCGCTGGCCACCTGCCCGCGCACGGGCCGCCGGCACCGCCTCGGCCTCACGACCGCCGGCCAGCTGCGACTGACCGTCGCACCGCCCCAGCCCAGGGCCGAGATCCTGCGCATCGACCGTTCGTTCACCGGCGCCCGCCTGCTGTTCGCGGTCTACGGGCCGGCCACGGCCGGCGACGACGCCGCACCGCCCGTCGTCGAGCTGGTCGACCAGCACCGCCAGGTGCAGCGCCGCACCGCCGAGCCGCTGCCCGGCGACGACAGCGCCTGGCAGGTCACCCTGCCGATCGGCAAGCTGCTGACCGCCGGCTCCGGCCGGCAGACCTGGTCGTTCCGCTACGTCCCCGGCCACCGCGGCGCCAAGCCGCTGGAGCTCGGCCGCCATGAGAACGACCTGAGCGCGCCCCGCAAGGTCCTCACCCCGCCGGTGTTCACCGTGCGGACCGAGGACGGCACGTTCGTACAGGTCAAGCCCCAGTACACCCGCCGCGGCGCGCTCCAGCTCGTCTGCACTCCGAGGGCCCTCGGCGCCCCTTGAGGCAACCGAGCAGACCAGCAGCCCGTCTAGTCCACCGAGGCCACCGCATCCGGACCGCCGCACACTTCGAAGGCCGCACGTGAAAATCACCTTTCTGCTGACCTCCGCCGACACCATGGGCGGCACGGAACGCGCCACCATGACGCTCGCCGAGCTGCTCGCCCGGCAGCACGAGGTGGAGATCCTGAGCGTCTTCCGCACCCGTAGCGAGGCGTTCTTCGACAGCGGCACCGTGCGCGTCCGCAACCTCGTCGACAAGCGGGGCCCGCAGCGCCCCGTGCGCAGCGCCCCGGCCGGCGGCCCCGACCTGACGGCCGCCCACAAGCGCCTCGCGGCCACCCCCAGCGAGCTGATCCGCCCCGAGTGGGAGTCCGCCTTCAACCGGCTGACCGACCTCGAGCTCGCCGACGCCCTGCGCACCATCGACGCCGACGTGCTGATCTCCACCACCCCGGCACTGATGGCCTACATGGCGCAGTACGCCCCCGAGCACGTGCTCACCGTCCACCTGGACCACCGCGTCTCCGAGCTGCGCGGCACCTCCGGCGAGCCGCTGCGCATGTTCACCTCGGCCATCGACGGGCTGGTCTCGCTCACCGAGCGCACCCGCGAGTGGTTCGCCGACACCCTCGGCGACTGCGCCCCCCGCCTGGCCACCATCGGCAACGCCCTGCCCGACGGCTTCCGCCCCCGCTCCACCCTGGAGACGCGGACCGTGGTCCTGGGCGCCCGCCTGGCCGCCGAGAAGCAGATCGAGCACGCGATCCGCGCCTTCGCCTCCGTCGCCGGCGACCGCCCCCGCTGGAACCTGCGCATCCTGGGCGACGGCCCCCGCATGCGCGCCCTGAAGGGCATAGCCGGCCAGTACGGCGTCGCCGACCAGGTCCAGCTCGTCGGCAGCACCCCCAACATGGCCGAGGAGTGGGCCAAGGCGTCCATCGCCATGCTCACCTCGCGCGTCGAGGCCTTCGGCCTGGTGCTCGTCGAGGCCCAGGCCGCCGGCCTGCCCGTCATCGCCTACGACTGCCCCAACGGCCCGGCCGAGATCCTCACCGACGGCCAGGACGGCATCCTCGTCCCGCTCGGCGAGGAGACGGAGCTCGCGGCCGCCCTCGTCCGCCTCATGGACGACGACGCCCTGCGCCACGAGATGGGCGCCGCCGCCCTCGCCAACGTCGGCCGCTTCACCGACAGCACCGTCGGCCAGGAGTGGAACCGCCTCCTCGAGGAGCTCGCCGCCTACCGCGCCGGCGGCGACCGCGCGGCCGACAAGGCCCGCCGCCGCACCCTCCAGGCCGCCGCCGACGCCCAGGGCGGCATCCCCGCCGCCCCCGTCCCCAAGGGCGTCGACCGCCGGCAGTCCGACGTCGCCCACAAGGCCCAGGAAGTACGCATCGAGGCGGCCCGCCCCGACGTCAAGCGGGCCGGCGGCCAGATCTGCCTGGTACGCGAGGACACCACGCCCTTCGAGGTGATGCAGGACAACCTCGACCTCGCCGTCGACGTCCTGGAGTCCCTCGGCGTCCCCTACGCGCTGACCCCCACCACCCAGCTGCGGCACAGCATCGCCATCGACTCCGCCCGCCGCGACGCCTTCCTGACGGCGCTGGCCGAGCGCTACCGCGACGAGCCCGTCTACGTCGCCTTCCTCAACGCCCGCGGCGCCATCCTGAACACCGTCCTGGCCGGCTTCGTCAACCCGCACAGCGTCCCGCTCGCCTGCACCACGGTCCGCGTCTTCCAGCCGGTCCTCACCGGCGGCGGCCAGCTGCGCGTCAGCGGCGTCTACGGCTGCAACGTCGACTTCTGGAAGGACACCGAGGACGACGAGACCACGGTGACCTTCCCCGGCGGCAACCGCTACGGCGGCACCCTGCCCCGCGCCGAGCTCGCCAAGACGGCCTCCATCCGGCTCGGCGAGCGCGACTACGCCAGCTTCGAGGCGTACACCAAGACGTTCGTGGAGCAGGTCGACTTCCCGATCGACGTCGTCTACACCTGGGTCGACGGCACCGACCCCGCGTGGATGGCCCGCAAGGAGCGCACCCAGGCCGAGCACGGCATCCTCGCCGCCGAGTCCGCGGGCGCCTCCGCCCGCTTCCGCAGCCGCGACGAACTGCGCTACTCCCTGCGCTCGTTGGACCTGCACGCCCCCTGGGTGCGCAACATCTACCTGCTGACCGACGACCAGACGCCCGACTGGCTGGACACCGACCACCCCCGGGTGCGCGTGGTCAGCCACCGCGAGGCGTTCGGCGACACCGGCCGCCTGCCCTCGTTCAACTCGCACGCCATCGAGAGCCGCATCCACCGCATCGAGGGCCTCGCCGAGCACGTCCTGTACTTCAACGACGACGTCTTCCTCGGCCGCCCGATGCAGCCCGAGTCGTTCTTCCACGGCTCCGGCGCGGCCAAGTGCTTCATGTCGCCCACCGCCGTGCCGGCCGGCGACCCCTCGCTCGACTCCGACCTCGTCTTCGCCGCGGCCAAGAACAACCGCGCCCTGATCGAGAAGGAGTTCGGCAAGACCGTCTCCAACACCTTCCTCCACACCCCCCACCCGCTGCGCCGCAGCGTGCTGGCGGAGCTGGAGGAGCGCTTCCCCGAGCAGATGGCGCTGACCGCGGGCGCGCAGTTCCGCGCCCGCACCGACCTGGCCGTCGCCTCGTCGCTGCACCACTGGTACGGGCTCTTCACCGGGCGCAGCATGCCCGGCTCGGTCAGCTCCGCCTTCGTCAACGTCGGCCTGCGCGAGCACCACGTCCGGCTGCACCGCCTGCTGGCGGCCCGCTCCCACGACGTGTTCTGCATCAACGACTACCACGACGGCGACGTGCCGGAGGACGAGCAGGCGGACGCCCTCGCGGTGTTCCTGGCAAGCTACTTCCCGGTCGCCTCGCAGTACGAGAAGGGTTCGGTCCGCAACAGCCGCCTCGTCCACGGGGCACGGTGACCGGGGTGGCGGGCCTCAGCAGAAGGAGCGTGCTCGCGGCCATGCTCGCCCTCAGCGTCGCCGGCTGCTCGGCCTCCGGCAGTGACAAGCCCAAGCCCTCCGCCCCGGCCGGCGTGCCGCGGTCGGAGGTCTCCGCCCGCAAGGACGGCACCGCCGGCGCGGTCACCCTGCAGGTCGTCGCCCACCCCGACGACGACCTGTACTTCATGAACCCCGACGTCCATCAGTCGATCGACGCCAACCACCGTGTGGTCAGCGTCTATCTGACCAGTGGCGAGGCCGACGGGCGCAACAACGTGCCCGGGCAGAAGGTGAAGCCCAAGCCGGACTTCGGCGGGTACGCCGGCTCCCGCCAGCAGGGGCTGCGCCAGGCGTACTCCCTGATGGCGACCGGCAAGCCGCTGGCCGAGTGGAAGCGCACCACGCTGGAGCTGCCCGGCGGCTGGAAGGCCGAGACGGACAGCCTCGTCGACCACCCCGGCGTCACCCTGGTCTTCCTGGGCGTGGCCCAGCACACCGCGGACCAGCCCGGCTCCGACGTCCGCCTGCAGAAGCTGTGGGCGGACCCGAAGGCCGTCGGTCGTACCCGGGTGGCCACCGGTTCGACCGTGCGCGAGTCGACCCCCGTCACCGGCGCCGGGGTCGTCGACGCGCTGGCCGCCGTGCTGGAGCGGTTCAAGCCGACGCTGGTGCGCACCATGGACCCGGACCCGGACGCGCAGGTCCACGACGCCCGCAACCGCAAGCACCACGACCAGCCCGGCTTCTCCGACCACCCGGACCACACGGCCGCCGCGCAGTTCACCTACGCGGCGCTCGACCGCTACAAGGGCCCGGGCCGGGGCAAGCACTTCACCGTCGCCGCCTACCGCGGCTACTACAACGAGCGCTGGCCGTTCAATCTCACCCCGGCCGCGGTGCGCGGCAAGGGCGACGTGCTCAACGCCTACGGCGGCTCCCCGGACATGGGCTGCGGCTTCGCCGCGGGCTGCGGCGACTACGACGTCGGCCGCGACCGCAGCTACGGCACGGGCTGGCTGCAGAGCACGGTCCACCGCTACCCCGGCACCACGACGTGGCTGCAGCAGGGCCCCGACGGCCGTCTCACCGCGTTCGGCGTGCTCGACCGGCAGGCGGCGATGTGGACCGAGACCTCCGCCGGCAGCGGCCGCTTCGGCGACCCGAAGCTGCTGGGCGGCGGCCCGCTCATGCCGCACCTGGCGGTCTCGCGGACCAAGGACGGCCGCTGGCAGCTGTTCGGCGAGCGCGTCGCCGGGCTGGGCAACGGACCGGAGAGCAACCGCCGTGAGATCGTCACGGTGGAGCAGGAACGTTCCGGTGGTGCGTTCGGATCCTGGAACTCCCTCGGCACGCCCGACGCCGGCCCGGCGCGCGACCGCCTCACGGGCGCGCCGGTGGTGGCGCGCAACGCCGACGGCGGTGCCCAGGTGTTCGCGCGCAACGCGGCCAAGGGCGTGAGCACCAGGCGGCAGGAGGCCGACGGCAGCTGGAGCCAGTGGAAGGAGCTCGCCGACGCGGCGCCCGGCGGCGTGGGCGGCGAGACCGAGGACTCGGAGCAGACGCCCCGGCGCGACGCCTCCGGCAACGCCGGCCCCGGTGGCCTCGGTGGCCTCGCCGAGGGGCCCCGCAGCGGGGGACCCGGCGCGAAGTACGGCGCGGGCGGCGGCCCGGACGAGGTGCAGGAAGGCCTCAGTGCGGTCACCGACAAGGCCGGCCGCATCCATGTGGTCGGCTCCGGCCACGGCACCATCCTGCACTGGGCGCAGGAGAAGCCCGGCGGCGACCTCACCCCGTCCTACGACGGCCGCCTGCCCACCCCGGCCGACCCGCCGACGCTGCTCGCCCAGCCCGACGGTTCGCTGCTGCTGACCTACCGGGAGCCGAAGACGTCCAAGCCCCTGGCGTACCGCCTCCCGGACGCCGTCGGCAACCAGTGGCAGCCGCTCCACCTCGGCCTCTCGGGCCGCGGCTACGGCGTGATGGCCCTGGCCGGCGACCCGTCCGACCCCGCGCGCGCGGTCCTGGTGACCCGCAACAGCTCCGGCACCCTGAGCGCGAGCGGCATCGGGACGGGCGCCAAGCAGCGCTGGTCGACGTTCGGCACCCACGTGGTGGGCCCGCCGGCCGTCGCCGTGGACGCCAAGGGCCGGCTGATTGCCGCCTCGCTCACCCCGGAGGGGACGCTGCAGGCGGGGCGGCTGGAGTTCAAGTAGGCGATACGCGCGAAGGGGTTGGCCCCCACCACGTGAAGTGGTGGGGGCCAACCCCTTTTTCATGACGTCAGGTCAGGAGCTCACGGGCCAGACGGAGCGGCCGTCGGCCAGAGCGCCCTTGCCGTCACCCACGTACAGGTGGGGGAGGCCCTTGCCGGTCCAGCGGGAGAGGAGGTCGGCCTTGCCGTCGCCGGTGAAGTCGCCGCCCAGGACGGACTTCATGCTGCCCCAGCTGTCGTCGCGCCACATGCCGCGGGCGTCGTCGAAGGAGCCCTTGGCGTTGCCGGCGTACAGGTGCAGCGCTCCGGTGGCGGCGACGGCGGCGATGTCGTCCCGGCCGTCACCGTTGAAGTCGCCGGTGGCCAGGTACTTCTTCGTCCACGTCTTGTCGCGCCACACCTCCTTCTTCTGGCCGCTCAGCGTGCCGTCGGGGTTGGTGGTGTAGGCGAACAGCGACTTGTCGTCCCACTGGGCGATCAGACCGTCGCGGGTGGCGCCCGGCGCCTTGTAGCGGGCGATGACGTCGATCTGGCCCCAGGAGGTGTCCTTCCACGCCTTCACGGCGGTGGCGAGCCTCCCGGAGTCGGTGCCGGCGTACAGGTGCATGCTGCCGTCGCCGGCGACGGCGAGGACGTCGGCCTTGCCGTCGCCGTTGAAGTCACCACCGATGATCTTCTTCTTGCCGCTCCACGTCTTGTCGTACCACAGCTCGCGGCCGTACTCGAGCGTGCCGTCGGGGCCGGCGTAGAAGGCGTGCAGGGAGCCGTCCTTGAGGACCGCCGCGAGGTCGGTGCGGCCGTCGCCGTTGAAGTCGGCGGAGGTGACGACGTCGGTGAACTGCGCGAGCACGCCGGTCAGCCGCTGCTGCTGGATCCAGCCGGCGACGTCGTCGACACGGGTGGCGGTGGCGCCCTTGCGGGTCTCGGCCTCGTCGACGCCCCAGCAGCCGCCCTGCCAGGAGGCGGTGCTCAGGGCGGCGAGCTCGGCCTTGCCGTCCTTCTCGCGCAGCACGGGGCCGCCGGTGTCGCCCTTGCAGACGGAGGCGTCCGCGCTCTTGCCGGCGAGCTCCAGGGTGTCGCCGGCGACCGCGCCGACGCCGAAGGCGGCGGTGTGCAGGCGCTCGGGTGCCCACTCGTCCTTGGTACGGCCGTAGCCGGCGACCCGCAGCTCCTCGCCCTGCCGGGGCTCGGCGCTGCCCACGGTGACGGGGGTGACGCCGGTGACGGCGTTGGCGAGCCTGACCATGACGAGGTCGCGGTCGCCGCGCGGGACGAGCTCGACGGCCTCGACCGTGGTGCCGGCCGTCGTGGTGAGGTCGGTGCGGCCGACGGTGACGGTGGTCTTCTGCTTCGGCTTGCCGCCGGTGATGCGGAAGCCCTGCTCAGGGTTGTCCGCGAAGCAGCTGGCCGCGGTGAGGGCCCACTGCGCGTCGACCAGCGCGCCGGTGCAGGCGCGCTTGCCGCCGATGTCGAACTTCGCCGTGTACGTGTACTGGCCGTCCTTGGCCGCACTGCCGACGACGGCGTGGGCGGGGGCGGCGGTCAGCGCCGCGGTGCCGATGGCGGACGCGAGAAGCGCGGTCGCCCACCCGGCGCGTGAACGCTTGTCAAACATGGTTACTCCTGGGGGTGGTGCTGTGTGCGAGGGCCGCTTCAGCCGACGAGCTGGACTTCGCCGTGCAGGCCGTTCGCGTCGGCGCCCGGGTAGTAGCTGAGGTCGGTGGTGTTCCAGCGCACGAGGATGTCGTTGAGCCGCCCGTTGGACTTGGTGAAGGAGCCCACCGCGAGCTGCGAGGCGTTCGTCCAGTGCGACTTCTCCGCGGTCAGCTGGATCCGGCCGTGGTAGCCGGCGGTGTCGACGCCCGGGAAGATCTGCGTCTGGCCGTCGTTCCAGCGGATCAGGAGGTCCGCGGTCTTCTTGCCGGTGAACTCGCCCGCGGCGATCTGGACGGCGTTCTTCCAGCCGTCGTCGGCGTTGGTGAGCTGGGTTTCCTTCTTGATGCCGTTGGCGCCGGTGTCGGAGTACAGCGACGTGGAGCCGTTGTCCCAGAGGACGAGAAGGTCGTCGCGCAGGGCGTTGGCGGTGTAGCGGCCGGCGGTGATGAGGCGGGCGTGCTCCCACCAGCTGCCCCGCTCGGCGAGGGTCTTCTCGTCGTGGAAGCCCTTCTCGTCGACGTGGGTGTACGTCGAGAGCTTGCCGCTGGCCCAGCGCACGGTCAGGCCCTCGGAGCCGGACTCGGTGAACTTGCCGCCGGTGACGGCGCGCGCGTCCTTCCAGTAGCTGCCGGCGCCTTCGAGCTTGTACTCGGCCGAGAAGGGGAACGCCGGGTCGTTGTGCTCGGCGCCCTGGAAGAGGCTGGCCGAGCCGTCCTTCCAGACGACGAAGAGGTCCATGCGCCGCTTGCTGTCCGCCGTCACACCGCCGCCGGTGAAGTAGCCGGACGCCAGGTGTACGGCGTTGCCCCAGTCGGCCCGGGGCAGGAGCGTACGGGCCAGGGTCTCCTGGACCCAGCCGGAGATGTCGTCCACGCGGGTGCTCGAGGCGCCCTTGCGGGTCTCGGCCTGGTCCGTGCCCCAGCAGCCGCCCTGCCAGGATGCGGAGTTGACGCCGACCAGCTCGGCCTTGCCGTCCGCCTCACGGAAGGCCGGGCCGCCGATGTCGCCCTTGCAGAGCGAGGCGTCGGCGCTCTTGCCGGCGAGGTCGAACGTGGGTCCCGAGACCGCGCCCACGCCGAAGGCGGCGGTGTGCAGGCGCTCGGGAGCCCACTCGTCCTTGGTGCGGCCGTAGCCGGTGACCCGCAGCTCCTCGCCCTGGCGGGGCGCCGACATGGCCAGGGTGGCGGGCGTGATGCCGGCGACCGGCTTGGCGAGCTTGACCATGACGAGGTCGCGGTCGCCGCGCGGGACGAGCTCGACGGCATCGACGGTGGTCCCGGTCTGCGTCGAGAGGTCGGTGCGGCCGACGGTGACGGTGGTCTTCGTCTTCGGCGCACCGCCGGTGATGCGGAAGCCCTGCTCGGGGTTGTCCGCGAAGCAGCTGGCCGCGGTGAGCACCCACTGGCTCTCCACGAGCGTGCCGGTGCAGCTGCGCTTGCCGCCCCCGAGGTCGAGCTTCGCGGTGAAGCGGTAGGCGCCGTCCTTGGCCTCGTCGCCGACGACGGCGTGGGCCTGGGTGCCGGTCAGGACGCCGGCGGCGACGGAGGTGGTGAGAAGTCCTGCTATCCACGCTGCGCGCGGACCTCTGCCAGACATGTCGTTCCTTTTGGATCAGGTCGTGCTGGGTGAGCGGGAAAGGGGGAGCGGTCGCTACTTCTTGGCGACGATCTCCAGCAGGGTGAACTCGCGCCCCTTCGGGTCGGCGCTCTCGCCCACCGAGGTCCACTTGTTCTTGTCCAGGTCGAAGGACTTCTCCTCGTTGGCCGTGACCATGTTGACCTTCACGGCGTAGTCGTTGCCCTTGGCGCCGTAGACAGCCGGCAGCTCCAGGCTGAGGTAGCCGGACGCGCCCGTGACGCGGAAGCAGAACTTGCCCTGGCCGACCTTGTCGATGTCCTGCATGCCGCGGGCCTGGACCTCGATCAGGCCGGGCTGGCTGCCGCAGGTGGCGAGCACGATGTGCCCGTCGCCGCGCTTGAGCTTGATCCCGCGCTCCTTGAAGATCTTCTCGGCCTGCGGGTACTCGAAGTCCTCCACCGCGGGCGGCGGGGTGTCGGCGGCGGCCGCGGCCGCGGCGACGGCGGTGGCGGAGCCGGTCAGCGCGAAGGCGCCCACGACGCCGGCGGTCAGGACTCGGGAGATCAGCTTCATCGGATTACTCGCCCCTCGTGGTCTGTGTCACCCCGTCACCCGTGCCGTCGGCGTGTGCACATGAGGCACCCGTGCCGTCGACGTCGACGGGATGGGAAGAACGCGCATGCGGAAGCGCACACGCATGCCTGTCCGGCTTGATCAGGGCACGACAAAGACCGGATGGTCGGTCTGGAACCCCCGCTCCCCCTTGCCTGGCCTGATGGCGCTTCCACTGCCCCCTGCGGCTCGGACCGGCGAACTATTGATATCACCTGCGGCCTTGGAGACGAAAGTGCAGCCCGGTCCCTATCGCAACCTTGATATCGAAGGTCCGGTTAGCCCTTGAAATCCGACAGGGTGTCCTGTTTGGCTGGACGGTCGCGAACGCGTTCGTGCCGGTGGCCTATGCCGCCGGGGTGTGACGGGTCCTCAGGACCCGGACAGTTTTGAGGGGATATGACCAAGAAGAGACCAACATCGAGCCTGCGGCACGCCCAGCGGACGGGCACGCGGCTCACCGCCCTCACGGCCCTGACCATGGCCGCGACGGTGCTCGGTACGACGGTGGCGGGGGCCGCCCCCGCCGATCCGGCGGGACCGGGACTGCCCGAGAACGCCCGGGCGCAGGTCGTCAACGCGTGGCGCTTCGGGGGCTCCACGACGAAGAACGCGGCCGAGCGTGCGCTGGCCGGCTCGGACGGGGACATCGGCACGTTCCTGCAGAAGGGCCTGGACCGGGCGACGGCCGAGGACGAGCGGTTCGCCGTCCTCAAGATGCTCAGCGTCTCCGGCCAGGGCGTGCGCGACGCCGCCTCGAAGGCGCTGAGCGGTTCGGACGCGGACGTCCACGCCTTCGTCAAGTCCGGCTACAAGAACCCGCTGGACGACGACCGCCGTGTCGCGGTCCTGACGGCGATGAACAACGGCGAGAAGGCGGTCCGTGCCGCGGGCCAGAAGGCCCTCGACGACGGTTCCGCCAAGGTGCTCGACGAGTTCCTCGCCAAGGGGCAGTTCACGGCGCAGGAGGAGGACGACCGCGTCCAGGTCCTGCAGATCATGAACGCCGGCGGTCCCGAGGTGAAGAAGCTCGGCGACCGGGCGATGAACGGCACCGCCCAGGACCGCCGGGAGTTCCTGGAGACGGGGCAGTACCTGGCCCGCAGCCGGGACCAGGAGAGCGCGACGGTCTCCCAGCTGGCCAAGGTGGCCGAACAGGCGGGCAAGCGCGCCAAGGTGGAGACCGACGCCGCCAAGGAGGCCGGCAAGCGCGCCGAGGACGCGGCGGCGAAGGCCAAGGAAGCCGCGCTGAAGGCCGCCAAGGAGGCCGCGGACGCCAAGGACAGCCTTGAGGACGCCGGGCGGGCCGCCAACAACGCCGCCCGGGCCGCCGAGGGTGCCGCGGCCGCGGCACGGACGGCGATCCAGGCGTCCAACACCGCGATATCCGCCGCCCGTACGGCCGCCAACGCCGCCCAGGCCGCGGCCGCGGCCGCTGCTGCCGCCGGCCAGGCCGCGTCCCGCGCGTACAACGCCGCCGCCGCG